>JBPCXR010000196.1:0-23904 GCA_051027215.1 Pseudomonadales bacterium
CCAGCCTGCATCTCACTGGTGAGTGCGCTGCGCTGAATCCTGCCGTACTGATCGATGACGGCGCTCGCTTCACGTCGTAGGTTTCGAATGCGCCAGGCAAGCCGGCCAGCGAAAGCGAGTAGGGCGATGAATACCGCGAATAGACTCATGATGGAGAAAAAGATGACCTGCTCTAGAGCTTCGCGCTGAAAGGACAGAATCTCGTCAATGTTCTGCTCAACCACCACAGCACCAATCACGGCATCGTCCTCGGTGACTATTGGGTGACTTGCGACGATCAACTCCTGTTCTTCGGCGATTCGACGCCGTAGCGCGCTTGGCTCACCTTTCAGAGCATTTTCGATCGCGGTGCTCGCAATCTGTTGCGATTCCTCCATGCTGCTGTCAACTGCCTGATATTCTTCACCGGTAGTGACGTAGTGCAAGAATGGACGAATCCCGTCCAACAACAGCTCAAACCAACTGCGCTCGCGGGGCTCGATTTGCGCTACCTGATAGCCGCCGGTTTCTGCCCTGACCCGCTGCTGGGCGTCGATCACCAGAATTCGCGCACCTGAATAGCCCAATCCGCGAATAATGTTCAGTACCTCTGTGGAACGCAGCACCACCAAGTTAAAGCTTTCTTTGCCCGCGGTGGGTAAAGTTTGGGTGTTGTGCACAATGGTGCGCGACTCCGGATCGTCTACGTCTACATAGGCCAGACCAAAGTAGAGTTTGGAACCAATGAGCGACAACGGCAGTCGAAACTCCACGTTGATTCCTTGATCCGTCCGAACGGCAAATCCCTGAACCTGTTTACTCGGCACGCCGCCTTCGGCGAAACGCCACTCTGAATCCATCTGGTAGGTGGTCGTCACTCCAGGTTTTGGCAGCGTAATGGTTAGCCTTGCATCTTCTCCATCTGCTCGAATATAGGACAGTCGGAGATGGTCTGCTTGATCCAGGCGGAGGTAGTCCGGATCTCGATAAACCAGGCGATCGTCTCTTACCGAGGCGAACACATGCAACTGATCTCCGCGCTCGCCAATGAGCAGGCGAAAGCTGCCGTCACTGCTCTCCGACTCGCCAAAGCTGAGGTATTTGCTGCGAATCTCCTGACTCCAATCATCATCACGACCATCGATACGCACTTTCGACTGCAGCGGATGAGCGTAGAGCGACTCATATTGGGTAGACGATACGGGCAGAT
The DNA here is from genome assembly GCA_051027215.1 of Pseudomonadales bacterium. GTDB lineage: Bacteria > Pseudomonadota > Gammaproteobacteria > Pseudomonadales > Azotimanducaceae > CALHVX01. The sequence continues at coordinate 1,190 of JBPCXR010000196.1, forward strand.
CGTTGAATAGGTCGTCACGCCCGTTGAACAGCGTCGAAATTCCTTCAGCGGTTAGCAGCTGAGCGTGGGATTGGCCTTGAATCAACAGCCGTTCCATTTCGATCAACTGCCGATAGCTAAAATAGGGGATGACCAGCAGGGTCAAACCAAGCAGCATAATCTTGGTGCCGAGCCTGGGGCCTTTGCTGCCTAGACGCTTAGCCATGCGCCAGCCCTAGGACCGTATGCGCAAATGCAAAGGCAACGGTGTGCATCAGTCCGACCATCGATAGCCGAAGCCGTACTCGCTTTTAATGCTCGCGAAGTCGGGATCAACTTTTTCGAATTTCTTACGAATGTTACGCATGTGCGTGTTGATCGTATTGTTTGTCACCAAGCTTTGCATGGTCGCATTCATCAGCGTCTCATAGCTGACTGCGTGACCAGGCACGCGCACCAACTTTGCCAGCATGCGAAACTCAGTTCCTGAAAGGTCGATCCGATGTCCGCACCAGGAGACCAGCAGGGCGTCCTGGTCGAGGGTTAGATCTCCGATCTTCTTCGCACTAGCGCTATCTTCTTCGGAACTTTGGGAACGTGCCTCATCAATGCGCAGCAAGGAAGAAATTCGCTCCGCCAAGTAATCCAAGCTGATTGGTTTGGGTAAATAGTCCCACGCACCGAGCCGCAAACCAGAAATCTTATCGATCTCGTTGATGCGCTCGGTTAGAAAGATCACCGGCAAACTTGGTGCACTGGCCAGCAGGTCCCGGCAGAGCTGAAAGCCACCATCGACTTCCTCGCCTAGAATAATGTCCAATATGGCTAAATCTGGTAAGCGCTGACCAAACCCAGCCAAGGCCTCTTCGCGGCTGCCATAGGCCGTTACTTCGTAACCTTTCTTTGTGATCGCGTCGGAGTAATTTGCCCGTTGGTCCGGATCATCTTCGACAATGGCAATTAACTTGGCCATAACCATGCTTCTTATGAGTCAACACTGAATTTTAACCGATTTTGCCTAGTTCACCCGGACCATCGTCTGATCCCGGGCACGCTGCAAGCTGGCGAGGTCGGATATATTTGCGCGAACCTTCCGCTTTTTCTCCAGCTTTCTGACGGTTCCCCGTGCTGTAATGCCGGCATGAAGATATTTGTGCCGTTCGAAGAAGCGCTCCTCGATGACCTGCTGGCGGTGGGTGAGGCCATCGTACCGTTTAAGATCGAGTTCGACCGAGGTCGGGTTAGCTGGGACCATATCGAGCTGGTCGAAGACGCTCCAGCGCCAAGACAGCATACCGCGAACGCCACTTCCGCCGTAGAATAAGCGGGTCGTCGCCCTGAGCTGATACCGCTGGACTTACCTGCGCTGCTGCAACTATTTGAATACCTAGGTCTACTGTCCGGGGTTGCCTGCGTCGTCCTGCTAATCCGCCAGAATATCTGGACCTTTCCCATTGGCCTACTCTACGCCGCGGTCACGGTGGTAGTGCTCTATCACCAACGCCTGTACATCAATCTCATAGAAAACCTCTACTACCTGCTGATGAACGCCTACGGCTGGTTCTATTGGCGCATTGGGGCAAACTTACAAGACAACGGCCAGCTGCCAATACGGCGCCTACCGATCAGGCAATGGCCAGCGTTATTAGCACTGCTCGCAGTTACCAGCGTGGCTTTCGGATGGCTGTTTGATACGCAAACCGACGCAGACCTGGCCTACTGGGACAGCTTCACCACCGTTTTGAGCTTTCTCGCCATGTGGCTAACAGCCCGAAAATACCTGGAAAACTGGTGGCTATGGCTCGTAGTCGACGTGCTGTACGTCGGCCTGTACTTATACAAAGAGCTCGAACCCTATGCGCTTCTATATGGGCTGTACATTGTTATGGCGGTGATAGGCTACCGAGCATGGACTCAGTCGATGCAGCTACAACCATCCTCTGCCTGACGGGCCCAGAGTCAGCGGGTAAAAGCACCCTCGCTGCACAACTGGCCGGGACGCTGTCGCTGACTCTCGTACCTGAACTGGCCCGCATCCGGCTCGCACCGAATGAGTCCTATTGCGAGGCTGATCTGCGCGACATCGCTGTTGCTCAGCAGGCGGCCGAAGTAGAGGCGCTTGGCCACGGCAAGCCTGTGATCGCGGATACCGATGTCACAGTCTTTGCCGTGTGGTGGCGCGAGAAGTTTGCGCAATCCGAACAGCAACCCTGGCCGGCCTGGTTACAGCAACTCTTGCGACAGCGGAGCCCGCGCCATTATCTGCTGTGTTTACCTGACCTGCCTTGGGAGCCGGACCCGCTGCGCGAGAACCCGATTGACCGAGATCGTTTGCTACTTCGCTATCAGCAGCTGCTCCTGGAAGGGCCGTTTGCCTGGGACACTGTATTTGGCTCTGGCCTTGAACGCACTGAACGTTCGCTGCAATTCGCGAAAGGCTATCTTCAATCTAATTAGGTGTGAGCACCTGCAGCTCTCGAAGGGCCAGCGACGCCTGATCTTGCACCGCCTCAAGCCGATTCCCTGCCGCGAGCTGCGCCATCGCCCAAGCCCACTCACGCAACCAGTAACAGCACAGCAACCAAGCAGCAGTCTCCTGGCCCAAACGCTGCTGCAACGCGGCACGCGCTGTCGGTTCGTCGCCTACTCGCTCTCGTGCCAGACCGACGTGCGCTGTAACAAGATCGAATCCTGGATGATTTAGACCTGCCATTTCCCAATCCAGAATAACCAGAGCAGCATCGCCGGCTTCCGAGCACAGCAAGTTATATGGATTGAGATCGTTGTGGCAGGGCCGCAGTTGCGCGTCTTGACCGTCGAGCCAATTCGCGCAGCTCGAAGCCAAGCGGCGAATCCAGCTAGGTGTTGAGTCCAATTGCGACAGCTGCGCTAGAGGATCGTAGCGCCGGGTTTGTGCAGGAAGCTGCGCCAGAGCGTCCTCAATTCGTTGCATGCAGGCAGCGGCGCTCGAGCCGCTGACTCGGTGCAGGTGTTGCCCATCGTACCAACGGGTTAGCAGTATCCCGGTAAGCACATGGGCCCCAAGCACCTCGCACACCGGCAGGCGCTGCGAACCCAGAGATTGTAAGTAATCCAATTCCCAACGAAACGAGACTCGTTGATGTTCGGATAGTTCGCGATGCGGCAAGCGCACTACGCACTGAATAGGCGGAGCATTGCTCGGTGTATAGCGCAGTCGATAGTTCTGGTGGGTATAGCCGCCTGACAAGGATTGGAAGTCAGATAAACACGACACGTCCCAGTCTGGACGTGCCGCTGCAACGGCTGTCTTAAGCGGTTCCAGCCGCGGGCTGCTCGTGCTGCGCCTTCAGAGACGAACGATAGTCGTGAGGCGAGCGCCCGGACCAGCGTAGAAATGCTCTGCGAAAATTGGTTGCCTCAGTGAACCCTAGGAGTTCACCTATCTGCTGCGTCGATAACGTGGTCTCGCCGAGATAGTCCTGTGCTAGCGCAGCTCGGTATTTGTCGAGTATGCGTTGGAAGCTGGTGTTTTCTTGCGATAAGCGCCTACGCATAGTTCGCTCGCTCGTACGCAAAGCGGTGGCAGCGCGATCGGCTTTGCCTACTCGACCGAAGGTCTCGATGAGCGTGCGAATCAATTGCCCACCCATGCCCTGCAAGCGCTGGGTTTCTGCGTAGAGCTGCGACGTGTGATGGCCGAGCAGGGGAGTCACGCCTTCGGCCTGAGCTTTGTTCGGATCCACTTGAGTAACTGCGGGAAGCGTTTCTAAAAGCAGTTCCGTGCGTCGAGCATCGAAAGCGGGCGCCAGTCCAAAGTGCTTCTGGTAATCGTTGGCATCGGATCCCAACGAATCATTTGCAGAGCCGACTCGCCCTGGGGTGGCTGAAGACGGCCCATGGGTCGCTAAGCTCAATTGCACCACGCGCAGTTGCTCGTGAGGATGGAACTGCTGGCGCCAACGAAGCAATCCAACCAGCGAACTAAGGGTTTCATCCACCAGTTCCGCTGCAACCGCCTCATCTAATGGGCGCAATAATTCATGCCTGAGCGTTAACTGAGCAGCGCCACTGGCCACAGTTTCGTCTGTGCCGCTGCTGGCCGTGACCAATGACAGGCGCGCGGTTTGGTTGGCGAACAAAACATGGGTAAGTGCCGCCTCAACCGCCGAGGGAACGCTGGATGCGCTGGCAATGGCATAGGCCAAAACGCCAAAATCAGCGACCGCCGGCAGGGTTGCGGGCTGCAGAAACAAATCTTGAGGGCCGTTTTGCGCGGCCAGTGATTGCAAGAGCAGATCAAGCGCACCCGTGGCGGAGTCAGGATGGGCGGAGACGCCCCCAGTACTATCGGTTTGCAGCGCAGCTGAGCCAGACCCAACAGCAGACGATCCAGTGGCTAGGCGTTGGCGTAGGCGCTCACGCAACCATCTTTCTAGCACGTTGTCCGCGTTTTTGGTCATTAGAGCATCATTGAAAATAGTGCGATCGGAAAAGACCAAACGTGAACGCAGGCTACGTTAAGAATCACCGAAATGAAAGTCGGCCTAGGACGCTTTCGACAATTATGTCTACTAATTGAGATAAAAGTTAGACATTCTAGAGGTGATAGCCGGCCAAGTTATAGCGGACTTGTAAACACCTAGTTCTGGCGCGCCAGGTCCCCGAGTACCGGACCCAATTCGGCGTGCAGCACGGCGTCGGCAATCTGATCTAGCGGGGTAGGCTCTCGATTGATGATCACCAGTTTGGCGCCGTTTTGTTGGGCAAACTCCGGAAACGCCGCGGCGGGGTACACAACCAACGAAGATCCGGCGACGATAAACAGATCGCAGTCCGCAACAGCAGCGTGAGCACGAGCCATGGCTTGCTCAGGCATCGCCTGACCAAAGCTAATGGTCGCGGATTTGATGATGCCAGCACAGTGCAGGCAGTCATCAATGCGTTGTTGCTCGGCGAATTGGGCGCGCAGGCTCTCAAGCTCATAGCGTTCGCCACAGCTCAGGCACCTGGCATAGGTCAAATTGCCGTGGAGTTCGATAATTTGCTCGGCATCGATTCCTGAGTCTTGGTGGAGATTATCGACATTCTGCGTGATCACGGCCTGGCAACGACCTTCTTGTACCAGTTTCGCGATCGCTCGATGGCCTCGGTTTGGCGTCGCACCTGAAAACGTATCGTCTGAAGAAAAACGCCGACGCCAATATTCGGCGCGCACTTCTGCGCTTGCCATGAAATCTTGAAAATCGATCGGCTTGATTTTAGTCCAAAGCCCCGTGCCCGGACTGCGAAAATCCGGAATGCCCGATTCAGTACTGATACCGGCACCGGTAAAAAACACCATACGAGTGGCGCTGTCTACCCAGGTGCGCACCTTCAGCAGCGTGTCTTCTTGAACCGTCATGAAGCTGTGGCCGCCGGATTCACAAAGGCCTGCGGCGGCATGCGCATTCGTTGTTGCACAGCCAACGCGCACTCAGCTGGTGTCAAAACCGCTGTGTCTACTTCAACATCGTACGCGACACCGTGAGCGTGTATCGATTCGAAATGGCTTGTGGCTGTGCCGGGGAAACGGCCAACGCGCTTCGACTCGCGCTCGTTAACCGTTGCTAGGTCACAACGCACGCCCACGAAATACACCCGCAAGTCCGCAAACACCTGTTGGTAATCATGCAAATAACGTGGCTCGAACAGCAGATCATCAACAATGACATTGTTCCCGCTATGGGCGAAGGCAGCGACAGCACGACGCATTCCGGCCAGCATGCGTTCACCCACCGCGCCGAAGCGTATTTCCGTTACCGGCTCCTGTTGACGAGCCGTTGGCACAATGTTCAAGCCTTCAGAGCCTGGCGTGCCACCCGGCGAGTTCAGGCCTCGGTAGCGACCGGCGAGCCCGTCTCGAAACTGGTCCAGAGCAATGTGCTGATAGGGATCAGGCAACTGTTGCTGCAAAGCTTGGGCAAGCGTGGTCTTCCCCGAGCTAGAGGAGCCGTTTAGCAGGATGATGGTACTGGCATGCATCTCGCGATGGTAACCAGATGGTTGATGCCGGACAATCATCGTTCTCACTCAGTCACGAATCGGGGCTCATGTCCAAGCCACTTGCCGTCCTGCCCATTGAGGCGCTTTTCCCCCAAGCCAGCGACCTTTCAGTGGTCTCTGTGCTGGGGCCGATCGATGACTACAGCGATGAACTGACCCCCAGCGAACGGCGCAGCATCAAACACGCGGTCGCGAAACGGCAGCGCGAGTTCGCCGCTGGACGAATTTTTGCGCGTTGGGCCATGCAAGCGTTGGGTGTGCCTCCAACGTCGCTGCCGCTAACACTGCGCAAAGGGCCACGCTGGCCAGCTGGTATGACGGGAAGCATCAGTCATTCGCCGAAATTGGCCTGGGTGGTCGCAGCTAACACGCAGCATTTGCTAGGGGTCGGCGTTGACCTAGAACAATGCGAGCGGGTTAAACCAGAGCTCCACGAGAGATTGTTTACCACAACCGAACGCCAGCAAATCGGTACAGATAAGGCATTAGCAGCTTCGCTGTTTTGTGCGAAGGAAGCCGTCTACAAAGCGACGCAACCCACCGCAGGTAGATATATTGGCTTCCTCGAGGTCGAGGTGTTACTGGACGTAAGCACTGGAATCTTCTCGATGCGCTATCTCGGAGACCACGAACCCAGCGCTCTGATGGAGCAGGGTAGGGGCTTCGTTTGCACCCGCGATGAGCACGCCTTGGCTTTGTTCACCATCCCGCCAGCGAGTGAAGATCTGAGCCAAACTCAGCAGACCCGGAAAGTTTGATGCAGGCAATCGTTGGCGTCATAGCCCTGCTTGCCCTCGCCATCGGCTTAGGTCGCAATCGACAGCGCATTAGCCCGCGCTTAGTTTTGATGGCGCTCCTGCTGCAGCTGGTGCTGGCCGCATTACTGCTGCGAGTCACTTGGATTAGCGAGGCTTTGTTGTGGCTCAATCACCTGGTCACTGCGGTTGAGCAGGCGACGCTCGCCGGTTCCAGCTTTGTTTTTGGTTATCTCGGTGGCGAGTCGCCACCGTTTTCTGTGGCCGATCCCAACTATATGTACCTCTTTGCCTTTCGGGTCCTGCCCCAGGTGCTGGTCTTTAGCGTGCTGGTCGCGATTGCGTGGTATTTGGGTTTGCTTCCCTGGATCGTTCGGCAACTGGGTCGACTTCTACGGCGCACCCTCGGCCTCACTGGACCGGTGGCAACGGCTGCCGGTGCCAGCATTTTTCTTGGCATGGTTGAAACGCCCCTGGTGGTAAGAGCCTATTTGCGGGAACTAACTGCGGAGGAGATATTTACCGTCATGACCTGCGGTATGGCCACTGTGGCTGGCTCAATCATGGTGCTCTACGCAGGTGTGCTGGCCGGCGTTTTGGACGGTGCCCTCGGTCACATACTGTCGGCATCCATGATCAATGTGATCGGCGCAATCCTGATGGCCCACTTGCTCCGCCCCAGCAACCCGCAGACGCCAACCGTAACCAGCAACGCCACCCAAACTCTGCGCTACAGCAGTCTGATGGATGCCATCAATCAGGGCACCGCGGACGGTCTACGCTTGGCGGTCAACGTCGGTGCAATGGTGCTGGTGTTTGTGTCACTCGTGGCGCTGGTTAATCAGCTGGTCGGGCTTGTCAGCGTCGCAGATTCGCCGCTGAGCTTACAGCGCATTCTAGGCTGGGGGTTTGCACCCATAGCCTGGTTGATCGGCATTCCCTGGTCCGAGGCACAGACGGCGGGCTCACTGCTCGGCACCAAACTAATCATCAATGAGCTGGTGGCGTACTTAGATTTGGCAGCGCTGCCGGTGGAAGCGCTTTCTGAGCGATCGCGCCTGATCATGCTCTATGCCTTATGTGGCTTCGCCAATTTTGGCAGCTTGGGCATCCTCTTGGCTGGGCTCACAACACTGGTTCCTGAACGCCGCTTGGAGATACTGCAGAGCGCCCCCTGGACCCTCGTTTCCGGCACGCTGGCAACCTGCCTTACCGGGTGCGTGGTGTCTTTGGTCACCAGTCTCTAAGCGGACCCACTGGCCACTGACCCGGATTCTGCGAGCCGTGTAGCCAGCACTTGCTCCAACAGAACCATGTCTTCCGAGCTGATGCCCAAATGAAACACCCAGCGGGCCCCACGAATGCAAACACCGTCCTTTGCAAGCTGGGCTTTCAGTGCGAGCAAACGCTGTTCCGGCAGATCGATAAAGACCATGTTGGTTGCCGCATGGGCGCAGCCAGGGTCCACACGGTTCACCAGCGTGGCAATGCGCGCGGCGTTCGCGTGGTCCTCGGCCAGTCGCTGCACATGGTGCTCTAGCGCGTGCAGTCCAGCTGCGGCCAGCACACCGGCTTGTCGCATGCCGCCTCCCAACACTTTGCGCCAGCGCAGGGCACGTTCGATCAGCGGCTTGGAACCAGCCAACACCGAACCCACCGGAGCGCCCAAGCCTTTCGATAGACAGACCGACACAGTATCGAACGGCTCAGCCAATGCCGCCACACTGCAGTTAGAGGCAATCGCAGCATTGAACAGGCGAGCGCCATCCAGATGCAAAGCCAAGCCATGCTGATCGCACACAGACTTCGCTGCGCGCACATATGCCTGGGGCAAGACAACACCGCCGTGGGTGTTTTCCAAACACAACAGGCGGGTACGGGCGAAATGTGGGTCCACTGGCTTGATCGCTTGCACAACCTGCTGCAGGTCGAGCTGTCCATCAGCGCTCATGGGCAGCGGTTGCGGCTGTACGCTACCCAAAACCGCAGCACCGCCACCTTCAAACCGATAGGTATGGGCCGACTGCCCGGCAATGTACTCATCACCACGCTCGCACTGACTCAAAATGGCCAATAGATTCGACTGGGTACCACTGGCGACAAACAGCGCGGCTTCTTTGCCAAGGCGATCTGCAACCACAGCCTGGAGCCGATTCACGCTGGGATCGTCTCCGTATACATCATCGCCCACTTCCGCACTGGCGATGGCTTGCCGCATGGCGGGAGTGGGTAGGGTGACGGTATCGCTTCTTAGATCAATCAGAGGCCCCATGCCCGAGGAAAAAGAACGGGCAAAAAAAAGGCCGGCGAACCGGCCTTTTTCATCGCTAACAATTGGTGAGCCGGGAGACCCGACTAGTTGGCGGCAGCAAGTGAGACAGCCTCCACACCTGCCAAGCGCGCGGAGTCCATGACGTGAATCATTGTTTCCGTTTTAGAGTCTTCATGGGGCTGGATGATGACCGGAGCTTCCGGCACCTCCGCGTGCAGGCGTTCTATATTCGCTCGCACATTCCGCCAATCGACGTCGCGCTGAGAAATGATGATGCGATCACGATTAGTGATGCGCACAACAATGCTCTTTTTGTCAGGGTCGATGGTTTTCGGCTTGTCATCTTCTGGTTGATTGACATCGAGACCTACCTCTTTGACGAAGGTCGCAGTGACAATGAAGAAAATGAGCATGATGAACACAACGTCCAACATGGGCGTGAGGTTGATCTGTTCTTCAGACTCCTCATCTCTGCCTCGACCGAAAATCCGCCGCACGTCCTACCCCCCTGAACCAATTGGGCCGATATCTTAACGCGGGGTCGCGAGGGTGCCTAGACAGCGCGGGCCGCTTGGCGGGAAATTCCGAATATATTTTTTTCAGCGCCGACGCAGGTTTCAGACGGTTCCGTGGCTTACTTCATTTCAGAACTAGAAAATTCAGCTATCTATTTGAATTTGAAAGGTATCGTACTTCAGAGTGTTTCACGTGAAGCAGCTTCACTTGTTCAAAAAATTTAGCGGCAGTCCAGGTTCTTTCCAGGGCATGCTCACCAATTGCCCAGTGGAGGATAGAGTGACAAAAGCGGTCTGCAGATCCTTCCCACCAAAGCAGATATTGGTGGTGAGTACATCTGGCATGGGCACAAATCGAGGCTTAGCTGAACCCTTGGGCGCTAGAATGGTGATGCCACCATCTATCAGCGTGGCGACACAGACATTGCCTTGGCCATCCACCGCCAACGAGTCATACATGTAGTACCCAGCACGCCCGGGTAGCAACCGCCCGCCATCGGCTTTGTCCTGACGAACATTGGCGATGACGCCCGGTGCTTCCAACGCATAGGCCCATACACGCGCTGTCTGGGTTTCAGCAACGTATAACTCGCGCTCATCCGGCGATAAGCCAATCCCGTTTGGGCCCTGTAGCGGAAACAACGCTTCGGTAATGAACGAGCCATCCGCTTTGGCATAGTAGACACCGGTGATGTCCCGCTCACGGGCCCTATTCTTGCCGTGGTCGGTAAACCAGAAACCGCCTTGATCATCGAACACCAGGTCGTTCGGGCCCCTGAGCGGTTGCCCCTCACAGTTGGAGTAAAGCACGCTAATCTCCCCGCTCTCTAGATCAACGCGCTCAATTCGCCCACCACCGTAGTTTTCCGGCTCATCCCCCGGATACAGACGATCGTTGCGCTCGATCCATTGAAAGCCGCCGTTATTGCAGACATAGCAGGCACCATCGGGTCCAATCGCCGCACCATTGGGCCCGCCGCCGAGATTCGCGACCACCTCAATAGAGCCATCGGGACGGACTCTAGACAAACTGCCTCGAGCGATTTCAACTACCAGCACGTCGCCATCCGGCAGAGCAATGGGACCCTCCGGAAATCGCAGACCAGTGGCAATCGTCGTTATTTTCGGTGCAGCTCGAGGCATAGTTCTTTCCAGCACAGTAGGTGGGGTCCGCGAAGGATCGTACTACGAGCCGCACTTGGCTTGCGATTCTAAGCCGTTACAAACATATTCCCTGGCATCCAACCATCGAACTGATAGAACAGCGGAATGAAATATCTTGGAATCACTCCCCATGGCCTCCCGGCAATGCCAATGGTGGCTTTGCTGTTCAGCATTAGCTTGGTGATAAGCGCATGCACTGGCGCATATCGTGATCCTCAGGCAAGAACCATCGGTGACGTTACAGACGACCTAGCCATCGGCACCAAGGTCAAGAGCAAACTGCTCGCCGACGGTCAGGTCAGTGGCTTGCGGATCAACGTCGATGTCCATCAGGGCGTAGTGACGCTGCGTGGACCGGTACCAACGGAAGCGCTAGGGACGCACGCGGCAGCGCTCGCAGCAGGCATCAAGGGTGTGGAGCGCGTGGAAAACCTGACGCGGGTGAACGACTAACAAGCAACCGGATTCTCGGCGTAGGCGCAAGCGGACGTTGTTTATTCACATTTGTGGATTCCTGACAAGCTCGGATCCGAGCGCAACTACGAATACAGTAATCTCACTATCTAATTGATATATATGAAATAAATATGCTTAAACACGTTGACAATCATGTTTGTAGCAATGGCCACCTCTAGCGCTGTGAATTAATCCCCAGACTTATCCACAGCCCCTAGCCCTCAACTCAACCAGTCACGAGGCGGTAAGTAATCTGTCATAAGCGCGGCTTCTTCCGTCCCCTCTAGAGGCTCGTACTGATAATGCCAGGCCACCAAAGGGGGCAGAGAAGCCAACACGGATTCCACCCGACGCCCGGACTGCAACCCGTACTTCGTGCCCCGATCCCAAACCAGATTGAACTCCGCGTAGCGACCGCGCCGGTACAGCTGCCAATCCCTTTGCGGCTGCCCGAATGGCGCGGATACTCGGCGCTCGAGAATCGGCAGATAGGCCGGCAAAAAGGCATCACCAACCTGCTGCACAAACGCAAAGCTGGTGGCAAACCCACCTTCAGTCCAATCATCGAAAAATATGCCACCGATCCCCCGTGGCTCCTGCCGATGCGGCAGGAAGAAATACTCATCGCACGCCTGCTTGAGCGCCGGGTAGTGGTCTCCGGTTGCAAGCTGGGCCTGGCGGTGCCAATGCTCCGCATCTTCTATGAACCCGTAGTAGGGCGTTAGGTCGAAACCTCCACCGAAGTACCATACCGGCTCGGCCGCTTCGACTAGAAAAAAGCGCAGGTTCATATGGGTGGTTGGTGCGTAAGGATTGCGCGGGTGTACGATTAGCGAGATCGCTACAGCTTGAAAGCCGAGACCCGCCAGCTCTGGATTACGCTCGGTAGCAGCGGCTGGCAGCTCGGCACCAACGCTATGGGTAAACTGTACTGCGGCTTTTTCAATGTGTTGCCCATCCGCGAGAACCCGTGGTTGAGCAAGCCCACCGCCGTTGCCCGGAAGCTGTTCCACGCTGAATTCAGCACTGCCGTCAAGCGCGCTGATTGCCTCACAGATCTGGGTTTGCAACCCAAGAAAGTACTCGCGAGTAGCGGTTACTTGTTCGTTTGCCATTGGTTTACACAGGTAATACGGGCGGCAAGTTTATCATCGGCCTCGCATTGCCCCATATAAGGAACTGCCACAAGTGCGCTTAGGCATTTTAGACCAGTCGCCAATCATGAGCGGCAGCACTGCCCAGGCGGCGCTACAGCAATCGTTGCAACTCGCCGAGTTCGCCGATGCCCGTGGCTACCACCGCTACTGGTTTGCCGAGCACCACGGCAGCGATTCGTTTGCCGGATGTGCGCCCGAAGTCATGATCGGGCAAGCGTTAGCCCGAACTCGAAGCATTCGCGTTGGCTCCGGTGGCGTCATGCTCATGCACTATAGCCCACTGAAAATTGCCGAGACGTTCAACGTTCTGCAATCGCTGTTTCCAGATCGGGTCGATCTCGGCATAGGCCGTGCGCCAGGCAGTGACAGTCTGACTGCTGCTGCGCTGGCTTACGGATCACGCATCGGCACCGAGTACATTCCAGCCAAACTAGCGGATCTGGCAGCGTTTCTGGAAAGTCGAACCCCGCACACTGAAGCATTGCAAGCGGTTCGCTCGAGGCCACAGACCGCTCGGCCGACCCCGGTATGGATGCTTGGATCGACCTTGGATGGCGCGCAGCTTGCGGCGCAGTTTGGCTTGCCGTACTGCCATGCACACTTCATCGGCCCGGAAAACACCCGGCCGGCTAGCGCCAGCTACCTAGACGGCTTCCGGAATAATGACAAACTATCGGGACTGGTCGGCACACGCAGACCCTATCTTGCTCTTGGGGTGTTTGTGATTTGTGCAGACACCGAATCCGAAGCCCAGGTGCTGGCTCGCTGTCGAGATTTATGGCGCGTCCGAGCGGAAAGAGGGGAGTTCTCACCATTTCCAACACTTGCTGAAGCACAAGACTATCGTTTCTCGGCGGCGGAACAAGCGCGCATAGCGGAGCGTCGTGAGCATATGATTGCTGGCACCGCGGATCAGATCGCAGAAAAACTGCAGACCTTGGCCAAAGAAACTCTCGCTCAGGAACTCATGCTGGTGTGCATAACCCCGGATTTTCAATCGCGCCTGCACAGTTACGAGTTAATCGCCGATGCCATGCTGCCGAACGCGCCATAACTACTCACTGCGTCCGTAGTTGTCTTCGAATCGAACGATGTCATCCTCACCAAGATAAGAGCCGATCTGCACTTCGATTAACTCCAACGGCAATTTTCCCGGGTTCTCCAATCGATGGGTAGACCCGATCGGGATGTAAGTCGATTGGTTCTCATACACCAGCTGTTCGCTGTCGTCACAGGTAACCAGTGCTGTGCCGTGAACCACAATCCAATGTTCGGCACGATGAAAATGCTTTTGTAGTGACAAGCAAGCGCCGGGATTAACGGTGATCAACTTAACCTGATAGCGTCCGCCGGAGTCGATGCTCTCGTAACTGCCCCACGGCCGATAAACCCGGGTGTGTGAAACCGGCTCACTACGACTTTGCGACTTCATACGCTTGACCAGCGTCGAAACGTCAGCACTACGATCTTTCGCCGCGACTAGCAGAGCGTCGCTGGTATCAACTACGATCAAATCATCCAAACCGATTGCGGCCACTAGTCGATCTTCCGACTGCACGAAACAGTTGTGGGTATCGAGCTGCGATACATCCCCGCGCAAGACGTTATTGTCTTCGTCTTTGTCGCTGACCTCCCATAAGGCGTCCCAAGAGCCAAGGTCATTCCATTCGATAGGCGTCGGCAAGACGCATGCTGCCTGAGTTACCTCCATTATGGCGTAGTCGATGGATTGGGCAGGCGAGCGCAGAAAGCTTGGCCCTGGCCGCAAAAATTCGAGGTCCTTCTTTGTTTCCTGAACCGCTTGTCGACAAGCCTGGTACATCTGCGGCTGATGCCGCTCCAATTCCTGTAGGTAAACGCTGGGCTTAAAGCAAAAAATACCACTGTTCCAAAGGTAATCCCCCGCACTGAGGTAAGCCTTGGCGTTTTCCAGATTGGGTTTCTCTTCAAACCGACCGACGCGAAAGCTGCCATCTGCGCGAGGTTCGCCCTGGCGAATATAGCCATAGCCGGTATGCGGCTTGTTGGGCGTGATACCGAAGGTGACCAGTTGCCCGTCTAAGGCTGCAGGCAGCGCTTGCTGAACTAGGTCCTCGAATGCTCGCTTGTCTGGCACATGATGATCGCTGGGCAGCACCAACAGTACCGGCTCTTCATCTGCGCCCGCGGCCAGGCTTTGCAGCGCTGCCAGTGCGATGGCCGGCGCAGTGTTGCGGGCTTCGGGTTCGAGGATGATCGCGGCCCAGTCCTGATCGATTTGGCGACACTGCTCGACCACTAAGAATCGATGCTCCTGGTTGCAAACGACTATGGGCGGCAATGGACACAATTTCTGCGTTCGCAGACAAGTTTGCTGGAACGGGCTGGTGCTGTCGGTGAGCTTGAGAAATTGTTTGGGATAGAGTTCCCGGGACAAAGGCCACAGGCGGGTACCGGATCCACCGGCGAGAACCACCATCTGCAATGAGGTCATTGGCGCTGCCCTGCAAAAAAAGTCGATATTAGCCTAGCGCTGCTGGATCGTCTGTGACGCATTTGAATGTCTCGAAAAGCTATGCCGCCCATGGCCCCTCCGCTGCTGATAAATTCACGGGTTTCATACACTTGGCTAAGATCAAGCTGCTACAATAGCGCGCAATTCAGTCCCCGCACTCAGCCTTTTTCGCCGCGGCTCCTCGCGGCTTCAGGAGTACATTTATGGATCTCGAATTCACTGCGGAAGATCAAACCTTCCAACAAGAGGTCAGATCCTGGCTTGCCGAAGCTTGGCCCACTGAAGTTCGCGATCGCCAATCGCGCAGCGCCCGCGGTGGGTTGACCAAGCAGGACCATGTGACCTGGCAAAAAAACCTGGCGGCAAAAGGCTGGGCAGCGACCAATTGGCCGAAGGAATACGGGGGTGCAGGATTCAGCGCTACCCAGAGCTACATTTTTGACTTAGAGCGCGCCCAGGTCGGTGCGCCAAATGTCATGCCTTTCGGCATCACCATGGTGGCGCCGGTCATTATGAAGTTCGGCACTCAAGCTCAAAAAGACAAATTTCTTCCTAAAATTCTCAATTCGGATCAATGGTGGTGCCAGGGTTATTCCGAGCCCGGCTCCGGTTCCGACTTAGCATCCCTACGCACAAAGGCGGAGGACAAGGGAGATCATTACCTGGTCAATGGCGTCAAGACCTGGACGACGTTGGCTCAGCACGCTGACTGGATGTTCTGCTTAGTACGCACCAGCAACGAAGAAATTCGCCAACTGGGCATCAGCTTTGTGTTGATCGATATGAAATCTCCCGGTGTCACCGTCAATCCCATTATTACGCTGGATCAACCAGCCCCACCGCACCAAGAAATCAATATGGTTTACCTGGAGGACGTCAAGGTACCTAAAGAAAATCTGGTCGGCGAAGAAGGCAAGGGCTGGACCTGCGCAAAATACCTGCTCGAATTCGAGCGTGGCAATGCCTACTCACCAGCATTGAAACACTCTCTGGCGCAAATCAAGACCATGGCTGAGGTCGAGCTGAGTAGCAGCGGCACACCAATGGCGGAAGATCCAGGCTTTCAAGCTCGCATGCGTATGGTAGAAATCGAAATACTGGCCATGGAATACACCGAACTCCGCATATTGGGTTCCTTGGCTGCGGGCCAGAATGTTGGTCCAGAGTCTTCTATCCTCAAGACTCGCGGCACTGAGCTACAACAAGCGGTGACTGAACTCGCGGTCGAAATCAGCGGGCAATACGCACTGCCTTTAGACACGTCAACACCAGAAGCGGGAGACAACTTCGCGCCTGTTGGACCCAGTCATGCGAACGGCGTGGCACAAAACTACTTCAATACCCGTAAAGTGAGCATTTACGCAGGGTCGAACGAAATCCAGCGAAATATCATGTCGAAAATGGTTCTGGGACTCTAACCGCCGTTTCACCACGATTCGCGGCTAGGCGTTGTCGTTAAGGGGATATCACCGGTGACAGTTCATGCATTCAGCGTGGATGTGGAAGAGGCTTTTCAGGTGTCAGCACTGGCATCCGTCATCAATCGCGAGTGCTGGCAATCCCAGGAGTCCAGAGTCGTCGCCAATACTCAGCGGCTAATGGCACTACTGGACGACGCCAATAGTAAAGGAACGTTTTTCATACTTGGTTGGATTGCGGAGAAGCATCCTGAGCTAGTCCGGGCCATCGAATCAGCAGGGCATGAGGTCGCATCCCACGGTTGGGCCCACGAACTGATTTTCGAGCAGGATCCGCAGGTGTTCCGCCAACAAACCGAGCGCTCGAAGAAACTGCTTGAGGATCTCAGCGGCAAACCTGTACTCGGCTACCGGGCTGCTTCTTTCTCAATTCGTGGCGACTCGATGTGGGCGCTCGATGCGCTGGCAGAGTGTGGGTTCAAATACGACAGCAGCATCTTCCCTGTGCGACACGACGTATACGGCATACCCGATGCAGCGCTGACGCCTGGCAAGCTACCAGATCACGATCTCATTGAGTTTCCGATGACCACAGCCCCGCTGTTGGGACTGAAGGTTCCTGTATCGGGAGGAGGCTACTTTCGCCTGTTTCCTTACTGGCTAACGCGTACGCTACTGCGGCGTATCCAGTCTCTGGAACGGTCAATCATGTTTTACATCCATCCCTGGGAGGTGGATCCAGAACAGCCAGTTCATGCAGTAAAAGGCTTTTCGAAGTTTCGCCACTACAACAATTTGCATCAATGCGAGCCGCGCCTGAAGCGTCTGTTCCAAGACTTCGAATTCACCACGGTCGAGGCATCCTTGCGCGAAATGGGATTGCTCAGCCCAGCATAACGCTGAGAAAACACTGACGGTGCAAGGACACACGAAACTTTCCATTGCCGGAGCAATCGCCAGCGCAGGCGGTGTGCTGGCTGGCATGCCACTGGCGCTACACACCTGGAATGAAACCACGTTCGATGGCTTCATCTATTTACTGCTTGCTCTGGGACTTGGGATCTATCGCAACCCCCGCAATGCTGCGCAGCCACCCGCGTCGTGGATAATCGCTGTTGTCGCGTTGGCCATCGTCTCTATAGCTGCCGGCATGCAGTCAGATGTACAGGCAGTCACGTTGTTGGGTTATGCGCTGTGCAGCATCTGTCTACTGTATTTTCTATTGCCAGGAATT
This sequence comes from Pseudomonadales bacterium, assembly GCA_051027215.1. Taxonomy (GTDB): domain Bacteria; phylum Pseudomonadota; class Gammaproteobacteria; order Pseudomonadales; family Azotimanducaceae; genus CALHVX01. Next base: position 18,658 of record JBPCXR010000196.1, read on the forward strand.
CGTCGTGCCGACGAAATGTGGGCGATCATTGCGCTGGTGTTCTGCGGCGTTCCTTTTTGGATGGTCGCCGTCCCGATCCTGCAATACTTAGCGACCAGCATCAGCGTGGCTTTGTTGCAGCTCAGCGGCTTATCACTGTGGCAGGAAGGGTTTGTGGTTAGCGTCCCGAACGGCACATTCCTAGTTGACCTCGGCTGTAGCGGCTTCCGCTATGTTTGCTCCGCGATCGCGATCGCCACGATCTATGCCAAGACCGGGCAGCTGAACACCGCTAAATCCCTGCTACTGGTGGCCAGCGCAGCCTGCACGGCCATCCTTGCCAACGGCATCCGCATCGCCTGGATCATTCACGTCGGTAACGAAACCGAGATGCGCAGCTCCCTGGTCGAAGATCATGCCTGGCTGGGCTGGGTTATTTTTGCACTCACAGTCGTTCCCTTGTGTGCATACCTAGGCAATCGCATGGAACGTTCGATGCAGATCGAAACGCCCCGATCGTGAACATTGCCCATTTCATCGCCACCAATTTTGTCGGTGGCCCAGAAAACCAGATCATTCGTCACTGTCAGGCGCTATCGAAGCAAGGCCACAAGGTGTGGCTCATTTCGTTCGACGAACCAGGTGGCTTGAGCTTTCTCGGCGCGGGCGCCACCGTGGCGCAATCTACGTTGGCCCTAAGTCCCCAGGCCGGCGCAACAATCGGCAATCTCCGCGCCCTACGAGAATATTTGCGGCAGCAGCAAATAGACCTCGTCGTGGCCCATGGTTACAAGGCCACAATCCTCGCCGCGCTGGCGCAATATCATGGCGGCACTCCGGCAGTGGCCTTCTCCAGAGGCTGGACCAGCGAGAACTGGAAAGTGCGACTCTATGAGTGGTTGGACAAACATTTTATTAGGCTGCATCAACGAATCATTGCTGTGAGCCACAGCCAACGCCAAAGGCTCATCGATTGCGGCGTGCCAGCCGAAAAAATCGAGGTCGTTCACAATGCTTACCTAACCGACAATCTTCCGGTGCGAAAACAGGAATCGGAGCCATCGCAATCGGTACTCCTTTGCGCGGGGAGGCTTAGTCCAGAAAAAGGGCATCGCTACTTGATAGAAGCTTTCGCCGAGGTATTAAAACAGCATCCCCGGTGTCAGCTGCAGATCGCCGGAGAAGGCATGGAGCGGTCCTCGCTGGAAAGCAGGGCGAAAGCACTGGGCGTGGACGACAACATCGAGTTTCTCGGCTTCGTTGAGAACATGCAGCCACTGTATGAAACGGCGGCGCTGTTTGTCCTGCCATCGCTAAGCGAAGGTTTACCAAACGTTATATTGGAATCCTACTACTGGTCATTGCCAGTCGTGGCAACACGAGTTGGTGGCGTACCGGAGATTGTGGAGGATGCTCGTAGCGGATTATTGTGTGCGCCTGAAGATGCACAAGACCTGGCCCGCGCGATCCTTCAAGCTCTGGACGACCCTCAAGCAAGCGCCCAACGCGCGCAAACCGCACAGACAGTGCTGATCGAACGTTTTGGCATCGACCGCCAGAGCGAATTGTTACTGCAGGTGTATCAGAATGTCGTCGTCTGAAACAGCGCTAAGCGTTGTTCTACCTATTCGCAATGAAGCATTGCATATCGAGGCAACACTCAGCCAACTACTCGAGCAATCCTTAGAGCCAGAGCGCTTTGAAGTTCTAGTCGTTGACGGCGAATCTGATGACAACACCCCGGTGTTAGTGCAGCGCTTCATCCAAGCGCACCCCAGCCACCAGATTCGATTACTAACCAACCCCATTCGACTGTCCAGCGGCGCGCGCAATCTCGGCGCGCGAGAAGCTAAAGGCGACTACATCCTCATCGTCGATGGACACGTAGAACTGCCTTCCCAGACTCTGCTCGAAGATTGCCTAGAGCAATGTTTACAGCATCAGGCACGCTGTCTTGGAAGACCACAACCGCTGAATCCAACAGCCAACAGTGACTTTCAAAACCTGGTTTATCACGCCAGGCAGTCAAGACTCGCCCACTCAAACGAATCTCATATTTTCAGCGAACAGTCCCAGTGGGTCAGCCCAATCAGCGTTGCTGTCATGTACCACAAGTCGGTATTCGCTGAAGTAGGGAGTTTTGATGAAGCCTTTGACGCCGCAGAAGATCTGGAGTTCAACTATCGGCTCGAGAAAGCGGGCATCCAATGTCTGATCTCGCCGAAGTTTGCGGTCAAGTACTATCCACGCAGTACCTTCGCTGGGCTGTTCAAGCAATTGCAGCGCTATGGACGAGGTCGAGCCAAGTTCGTAGTGAAACACCCGGAGCGATTTCGTCCCGAGCTAGTAGTTCCGGCGCTGGCGGTATGCGGCGTCATCGGCGCCGTGTTGCTTATCGCCTTGGGCGGCAGCCTTAGATGGCTGGGCTATGCTGGGTTAGGGGGCTATTTTGGCGTGTTGGTAGGTGACACGCTTCTGCGCGGCTTGTCGGGGCTGCCTGGCTCAGCGATTTACACCGTGCCGGCGCTCATCGCGACGGTTCATATGGGGCTGGGCACTGGATTTATGCTCGGTCTTTTCGAAACTCTGCGACGACGGGGCTCGAAGGATCCAGCGGGGTAGTTACCTGCTCAGAGCGCCCGCGATGAATAATCTCCTGGATGCGGTATTCCTTAAAGCTCTTGGCGTTACGGAATATGATCATCTCCCCAATTAGGCCGACGCAGGCGATTTGAATTCCGAAGACGATTGCCAGAGTACTGAACAAAAACACTGGCCGATCGCCAAGACCCACGCCGAAAAACAAGCGTTCAATGACTAGCCATGTGGTGATTATCAGTCCCGGAATAACCGCAGCTGCGCCGATCAGGCCAAAGAAGCGAAAAGGCTTTCGGGTGAAGCGATAGATGAAGTAAACCGAGAGCAGATCTAGTAGTCGGCGCAAGTACACGCCAGGAGAATAGAGCCTGAACTTCTTATCGGCCCGATCTTGCCGAACCGATACTTCGCGAACCGTAAATCCTTGCTTATGCGCCAGTACAGGCAAAAAGCGATGAAAATCGCCGTACAGCTCGATCTCTTCGAAAACCTTGCGATCAAACACCCGCGCCGTACAGCCCGCATCCTGCAGAGACAGGCCTGAGATCGCGTTAACCAGAGAACTGAACACTTTAGACTGAATTCGAGTGAACAGACTGTCTTGCCTTGAACCTCGCTTGGCGACCACGATATCTGCTTTGGCTGATTCCTCAACAAGCTTAGGAATGTCTCGCCCATCAATTTGATGGAACGCCGGTAATGTAATGATCAACTTGCCCTGGGCGTACTCGTGACCTGCCACTAGGCTTGTTGCCTCACCGTAGGTACGGGGCAGGTTCAACACCTTAACCGCTTCGTCTGACTCTGCTAGAGCGCGAAGCTCCTCCAGCACGTTCGGGTACTGGCCATCAATAACATAGATAATCTCGTAGCTGAGGCCTGTCGCCCTGAGCCCTGTAGAGTAAGAATCGTAGAGATCGCCAAGGTCTTCATAGCGATCAGTGACCACAATCAGTGCAGTCAAATCTACTGTAGGCGGATCATCAATATGTTTCGTTAAAGTAGGCATAGTAATCAGCCATCAAAGTTCTGCGTGAGCTTCGCCAGCATCACCGCGTCATTGCGGTTTTCTGACATATCAGCGTAAAGCTCTACGATGATTCCCAGAAATACCAAGAATAGCGAAAGCGATAACCACAGCAGCATACCGGCAAAATACATGAAGTACTGGCTATCATCGAGCAAATTGCGCACGCCGATTACGCCATAGGCGAACCCGGCAAAGGTGCCGAATACTGCTAAGTGGGCGAAAAATCGCAATGGTCGGACAAGAGACGAAAGTAGGGTACGCACCACAACCAGATCGCCAATGACCCGAAAAGTACGCGACAGACCATATTTCGACTCCCCATAAATCCTCGCGTGGTGCTTGACCGGCACCTGTTTGACTCGCGTTCCAGCCAGCGATGTCATCGCCGGGATAAACCGATGCATCTCGGAATACAGAGGGACCCCCTGGATGACCTTGGCTCGGTAGGCTTTCAGCGAACAGCCATTATCTCGAATCGCAACGCCGGTTACCCGGGCAATAATTCGGTTAGCGATCCAGGAAGGGATTTTTCGGGTAATCAGCCGATCCTTGCGCTTTAGCCGGTAACCCACGACGATGTCGTAACCTTCTTTGATCTCTTCGAGGAGCATGGGAATATCGCTGGGATCATTCTGCAGATCGCCATCCATCGTCACGATGATGTCGCCACGCGCATGGTCAATGCCCGCAACCATAGCCGGAGTCTGACCCGCGTTATGCCCCAGGGATATGGCCCGTACCCGATCATCGTCAGCCGTGATCTTCGCCAACCTAGACAAGGTTTCGTCCGAGCTACAATCGTCCACACAGATCAGCTCATAGCGAATGTGATCGGGCATCGCCGCGGTTACTGCGGCATGAAGCGGTTCAACGTTGTCCTCTTCGTTATACATGGGTACAACGATGGAAACGTCTAAAGACCCCAGCTCTTGGGTCGCATCTGAATTGTTGGTCTGCGAAAAGCTCAAGTTGGCTGATTTTCCCTTCGTCGAATCGCGAGTTTAGCGCACCCGCGTGTTTTCGAATGCGATCGTTAAGCTAACCTTTTCCGCCCTGAACTGCCGTTAAGAACCACTCAATTATCAGCTCAGTGCCGGCCTGACGAATCGTCGCAGACCTGGAGGAGTGTCGCTGTGCTGTGCATGTAATCGAGATTTTCCCGTCGTGGTGACTGGCCGGATAACTACTGCGATGGCGCTGGTACGGGAGCTCGAGACCGAGCACCAAAGCGTTTGGCAAATAAGTTGCTTGGAAGCTCGACCAAACGCCAAAGTATGTGCGCGGCTACGATGCTCACGGCTATGGCAATCAAGAAATAGAGCACACCAATCCACACTGAATTTGCTGTGCCGAAAAAATGCTTCAGCAGCGATATGGTGCTCCAACCCACTTCCGGATGAATGAGATAGAGGCTGTAGGAGATGCTGCCCAGGTAGATCAGCGGGCGCGCACAGAGCCAGGAAGACAAGCCTTGGATGCAGCCAACGCCATAGATGAACAACGCGGACAAAATGCCGGTGACAACATAGGGACGCATATCGATTCCGAGTAGCAGCAGGGCACAAGCGATCACTAACGCAAAATGCCAATGTTTCAAATCGACGAACAACACCCAATTGCAGGCAACGCCCAGATAGAAC
>JBPCXR010000197.1:0-30339 GCA_051027215.1 Pseudomonadales bacterium
CGATCCTGCGGTGGTCAAAGTGGCTCGGAATTACTTCCACTATCAACCCAGCGATCACACCGAGCTGGTAGTGCAAGACGCGCGAGTGTTCACGAAACGCGAGATCCAGCGTATTGCAGCGGGGGCGCCGCAATACGACCTGGTCATGCTCGATGCTTTCAACGGTGACTACATCCCAGAGCATTTGCTGACTCGGGAATACCTAGAAGAGACTCGCGCTATCATGGCGCCAGGCGGGGTATTGGCCGCCAACACTTTCGCAATCAGCCGGTTATATGACCATGAATCAACGACTTACGAGTCAGTATTCGGAGCGTTTCTAAACTATAGGCTGACCCAGACAGGCAACAGAGTGATCTTGGCGATCAACGAACAAGAGACTGCTCCGCTGGCCACAGCGATGCAGTTAGAAGCTGCAGCAGTACAGCTGGACCCTCTGCTGGGGCCCTATGAGATCGAGCTGCTGCCAGAGATACCCGACATTCTCAGCGACCCGGACTGGGATTCGACCGCACGGGTTCTAACCGATCAATACTCTCCTGCGAACATCTTGAGCAGCCGCCGACGCTAAGCTGGGAGCCAAAGCCCCGTAGCTACTTGGCCACTTGTTTGGCCGCTTGCCAATATTCGTCTTTGAGCAGCCGCTTATAGAGCTTGCCAGTGGGGTGACGAGGCAGCTCGGCACGAAAGTCTATGGAACGAGGGCACTTCACATGGCTCAACCGGTCTCGGCAATAGTCCATGAGCTCTGCTTCAAGCAAGGGACCGGCAATAACGCCCTCTCGGGGCTGAACCACTGCTTTGACTTCCTCACCGAAATCCGGGTTCGGTACGCCAAATACAGCGACATCGATGACCGAATCGTGAGTGATCAAAACGTTCTCCGCCTCTTGGGGATAAATGTTGACGCCCCCAGAGATAATCATGAAGTGCTTGCGATCGGTTAGATACAGGTAGCCGTCTACATCCAAATAGCCGACGTCCCCCAGCGTGGTCCAACCGCGCTCATGAGTCGACTGTTGGGTTTTCTCGGGATCGTCGTGGTACTCGAACTCGCCACCGCCGGCAAAGTAGACGGTTCCGGATTCTCCCTGAGGAAGTTCCTCGCCTTGGTCGTCACAAATGTGCAGCTCACAATTTAATGGGCGCCCCACGGATCCTTTGTGCGCTAGCCACTCTTCGGAGTTCAACTGCACAAAGCCGTTGCCCTCAGTGCCCGCGTAGTATTCGTACAACACGGGTCCCCACCAATCGATCATCGCCTCCTTCACCGGCACCGGGCACGGTGCAGCAGCATGGATCGCACATTGCAAAGAGCTGACGTCGTACTGACTGCGGGTGGCCTCTGCTAGCTTCAACATGCGCACGAACATTGTCGGCACCCACTGGCTATGAGTGACGCGGTACTGCTCAATCGTCCGCAGCGCCTCCTCGGCGTCAAAATGCTCCATGACGACCACAGATATGCCATGGCGAAGAGCAGCCATGGTGAAGGTCAGTGGCGCAGCGTGGTAAAGGGGCGCTGGGGTTAGATACAAGCTGTCCTCACCCATACCGTACAAAGCCGCAAACAGATTTGGTTGATCCTCGGCGCCATAGTCGTGCTCCGGCAAAGGCTTTTTGACCCCTTTCGGGTATCCGGTGGTGCCTGATGAGTAAAGCATTTGCGCCCCTTCCGACGGATCGGCAATGGGCGTGCTCGGCTGCTCTGCTAGGACTGCTTCGAAGGCCTCAAAGCCAGGGCTGGCACCATCGAGCATGTACCAGTGCTGTACTTGGGTTGGTGCCTCAAGCAGCGGCTGCACCACCGCCTGCCGAGCCGCCGAGGTAATGAACACGCGGGCGTTACAGTTGGCCACGATGTAGGTCACTTCCTCAGCTTGGAGGCGCCAGCTGATTGCCGTGTAGTACAAGCCTGCACGCTGAGCAGCCCAACAAATCTGCAGAAAGCGCGGATGGTTTTCCAGCAAAATGGCGACATGATCGCCGCGCTGCAAACCCAGCGCTCGAAACAGATGGGCGGCCTGATTCGCCACCTGTTCCAATTCAGCGAAGCTCACGCTCTCGCCGCTGGCTGCCATCACATAGGCGGTCTTGTCTGGGGTAACTTCGGCAACGATTCCGGGGTGCAAGCTCAACCCTCCTCTGTTTCAAGTTTGAGCGACGCAGAGTTCATACAAAAGCGTAGCCCTGTGGGCGCTGGACCATCTGGAAACACGTGACCCAAATGAGCATCGCAATCGCTGCACAACACTTCGATGCGGCGCATGCCAAGACTGTCGTCCTCGGTAGTAGCAACCGCCGATTCTGCGATGGGCTCGTAAAAACTCGGCCAACCGGAGCCGGAGTCGTACTTCGTCTTCGACGTGAACAGGGCTTGGCCGCAGCAGCGACAATGGTAAACACCAGGAGTTTTAGTGTCCCAATACTCGCCGGTAAATGCTTGCTCGGTGCCACCACAGCGGGCTACTTGATATTCCTGCTCAGTTAGCTCAGCTCGCCATTTTGCCTCGCTTTCGCTCGCCTCAGTGTCGTGACGTTCTGCCATATGCTTGCTCCTGTTACCCTCGTATCGAAGGTGTGGTGTCGAAGATTTGGTGTCGAAGGTTTGGTTTCTAAGGCGCTGTATCGAACGTTTGGCCTACGATTGTGCAATTGCAGCACAATCGCCGGACTTTTGCTGCTCCGTTCGTATACAGACCCGCTTAGATCTACTATAACCCTTCCGTAGTACCAATCTGCCCTGTCTATGACTGGAATTGCAGACAAATGGCGCTACATTGAACTCAATGTCAAACCCAATCGAATCGACGCAAGTCGAGTGCACATAACCGGATCATCAGCATGTCTTCCGCTAAGCCCACATCGCCACGCCCTACTCTCGCCACCGCGACGCCGGTGGCCGCGGCGGCGGTACCCATGCGCTTTGGTCGATCCTCTAAGCTGGATGATGTTTGTTACGACATTCGCGGACCCGTGCTGAGCGAGGCCCATAGCCTGGAAGAAGAAGGTCATCGGGTGCTCAAGCTGAATGTCGGCAACCCCGCGCCTTTCGGGTTTGAGACGCCGGAAGAAATCGTCAGGGATGTGATTCACAACCTGCCGAATTCGACCGGCTACTGCGATTCGAAGGGTCTGTATTCAGCGCGCAAGGCAGTTATGCAGTATACCCAGCAATTGGGTATCGAAGGTGTGGACGTTGACGATGTTTACATCGGTAACGGTGTTTCGGAGTTGGTGATGATGAGCCTGCAGGGGCTGCTCGAACTCAATGACGAAGTACTGATTCCGGCGCCTGACTTTCCGCTATGGAGTGCTGCAACCAGCCTTTGTGGAGGCCGACCGGTGCACTACAGATGCGATGAAGGTGCTGACTGGTTTCCTGATCTCGACGACATTCGAGGCAAGATAACTCCGCGCACAAAAGCCTTAGTCGTGATCAACCCAAACAATCCTACAGGTGCAGTTTATAGCCGCGAAATTCTGGTTGAGCTGGCCGAGATCGCGCGCCAGCACGGGCTGTTGCTATTTGCCGATGAGATCTACGACAAGATCATCTACGACGATGCTGAGTACGTGCCAATGGCGACGTTGTATCCTGATGGTTTGGTGGTGACCTTCAACGGGCTATCAAAGGCTTATCGCGCAGCAGGGTTTCGCACAGCGTGGATGATCGTCAGTGGCGATAAGCGTTTGGGCGCGGAATACATTGAAGGACTCAACATTCTTTCCACGTTGCGTCTGTGCGCCAACGTACCTACCCAGCATGGCATTCAGACCGCGCTGGGTGGCTATCAGAGCATTAACGATCTGGTTGCTCCAGGCGGCCGGCTCTACGAGCAGCGCAACAGAGCGCACGAGCTGTTGAATCAGATTCCTGGGGTTAGTTGTACCTTGCCTGCTGGTGCGCTGTACATGTTTCCAAAGCTCGATATTGCGCGTTTCAACATTCGAGATGACGAGCAGTTTGTGCTGGACCTGTTACGGCAGGAGAAGGTGCTGATGGTGCATGGTCGCGGTTTCAGCTGGCCGGAGCCGGACCATTTCCGCATTGTGTTCTTGCCTCATGTCGAAGATTTGGAGCAGGGAATTGGCGCACTTGAGCGGTTTCTGTCCACCTACCGACAAAGTTAGCAGGACATTCTGCAGACGGAGAGATCGGTTTGGCTGACATCAACATCGATGACTTTTATCGGGACAGCGCGCTGACCTTGCTGCGCCTGTATAGCTCCTTTCCGCGACCAGCAACGGTGTTTGTCGAAGACATCTCCGGCCTGGAAGAAACCGACGAATTCGGTATGCACTCGAAGCGCCACTTGGCATGTTTTGCGACACTCATCTGGCTCGGCGACGAGGGTTACCTGCGCTTTGAGGGGCCGATAAAACAGGAAGCCATCGATCAGGCGGTATTGACCGCGCGCGCACTGCTGCTGCTCAACCGCCAGCCCTTGCACCTGGAACCCATCGATGTGACGGCGCAACCAGAGAGTTTGCGCAGCGAGCGCCAGACCAATCTGCATCGGCTTAGAGAAGCGCTGAAAAGTAAGAGCTCCAGTCGTATTCGGCGCGCCATGTTGGACCTCATGAGCCAAATGCCTGGGTCTGCTAGCGCGGACTAAAGGGCTGGCAATTTAGGCCACAGCCCCAGAGCGACTATCCGTGGGTAGCGATTCGATACCACAGCTCGTCATCGTAGCCCACAACGACTCTATGTAACCCGGACAGCACGCGATTGAACGCTGGATCATCTGTGTCGACTAGCAATGGGCGACCTTGTAGCCCGGTCAATTTGCTGCGGCTACTAATGATGAGGATTGCCTCCCTGGGTATCTCACGCAGCCATTCGGCAACAAATTGCTGATTACCACGCCCAAACAAAAAGCCTTGGCCACGAGTAAAGCTGACTACCAGTGCGGTTGGATTTTGCGCATTGCGCGCTAGCCACTGGGCATCGACATCGGTGCCGCTCTGTCGACCGTCGTCCCAAACGTCAACGCCCAAAAGCGTTGGCTGCATACCTAACGCCTCCTTAACTCGTGCACAGCTACTGCCAGGTCCCAGTACCACCTGGCCGCTCAATTGTTCCTGTAGCCAAGCGACGATTTCTTCCAAGACCAACGACTCGTTTTCTCGACCGCCTTCTTTGGTGTGCTGCAGGAAACTCCCAGATTCAGGAATGCGCATTTCACCGTAGGTGCGGGTTTGCAGTTCGCCCTTGAGCCGCATAGCCTCGTCGAGATCTGTCACCGGCGCCATGCGCGCACTAACAATTCCACCGGTTGCCAGCCCACGGACCACCGCTGCCGCAGACTCCGGTGTTGTCGCAAACACACCGGAGTGCATCTTCACCCCCGCGGGCACGCCGAGGACCAAGACCTCGCTACCGAGTACATCGAATAGGTCCCGCGCGGTGCCATCACCACCAACGAACACTAGCAAGTCGATGCCAGCTGCGGCTAATGCTCTAGCTGCGTTTTGAGTATCCGCAGCGCTGCTAGGTACGGAGGGCTGGCCCAGCACGGTTAATCCTTCGGGTCCGAAAGAGCGCTGCGCTCGCGCGAAGGCATCCGCGCCCATTTCACCACCCCACCCAAACCAGCATAGCTCGGCGGCAGATTCGGGAAGCGCTGTTAGATAGCAGGTCTGCAGGAAGCGAATCGCGCGCGCCTGGCCTCTGGCCTGCCCGCCTTTGGCGCGCGCGAGGGCCTGAATTTCCGCCCCATCGCTACCCTTTAGTCCAACTGCGCCGCCCAGCCCAGCGACTGGATTAATCAGCAGGCCAACGCGTAGCTCGTCCCGCGTGTTCTTCACGCCATACCAACGTGATTCGCGCGGCGCAGCGCCTGTAGGAATTGACCGCCCCGTGGTGGTAGGCCCGCGCGAATGAAATTTAGCTCGGCACTTGCTACCGCAGCCTCGAAGCCCGGGCGCAAAGCCATGAATCGATCTTCAAGATCATCGAAGCTGCAACGAAACGGCAACCCTACTGCGCGGCAAAATAGGCTCTCCAATGCTTGAGGCCGCACTTCGAAGCCGAGAAACTCAACCTGTGCGCACAGCGAGCGCGGTGCGGCTGCATAGCTGAATCCAAAGTCCGGGAGCTGAAGCCGTCGCTTTCCGGCCAAGCACCAGTGGCTGATCTCATGTAATGCGCTGGCCGGAAAATCTTGGCGGTACCTTAGGCAAGCAATACCGTTGGCGTCCGCGGGTTGATACAGGGGTTCATCTGCGCCACCGAGACAGCGGGTCTGGTAGTGCTGGTAGAAGCACTGCTCGAATAGCGTCGCCAAACGTTGATCCAAAGTCGGGTTGCTCAGGCAATGGTGGAGCTGCGATGACTGCTCCGTAATCATCATTCGATCAGGCAGCTGGTCGCTCGGAGTGCCTTGCAGTAATCGGTGCTTAAGAAGTGCGATCCTGCTAGCAAATGCCCGAGGTAGTCCGCAGTGGGCTTTAGCCCGGTGCGGCGACGTGCAGGATTGGCGAAATAAGTCCATGCCCATTGCGCCCTACCCTGCACCCAAACCTGCACGGCATCTCTGCCATAGTTGATAGGTGCGCGCTCGAAAGGGTCCATCTTGAATATCTCTTCGATATGGCCTAGTTCGTAGAACACACCCTGAACCTCAGCGCCTGGCATGCGCACGATGTTGGCATGACCAGCGCCGATTCGTTCCGGGCCAATTTTGTCGAACACAAGCGCGTGCTCAGGCAACCTTGCACCATTGGCAGACAGCACTAGTAAACCTCGTTGCTGCATCCTCTGCGGATTCATGTTGGAGCCGTAGGCAAAATATCCGTTCAGCACGATTTAGGCCTTCTGGATCCAGAATTCGTAATCATTCTCATCCGCATTTTCCGCGAGCATAGAGTGGCCGAGAAAGCGACAAAAATTGTGCAGATCCCTGACCGTGGAGGGGTCGGTAGCCTGAACATACAATACCTGACCGGAAGACAACCGACGGACGGCATGGCGTACCATCATCAAGGGTTCTGGACAGGTCAAGCCGCGAGCATCGAGGCGTTGATCTGGGGCGGGATTGGGCGGCATTTAAGGCTCTACGGTTGGCAGGCTTTATGGTAGCCAAAATCCGCCGTTCACGCTGGGATCCTAACGTCCGCTTCACCGCCTTGACTTGCAAACTGGTGCCTTACACACTCGAACTTGAACCGATTTTCATGGTCCAACCTATACGCCAGCTACCTGATCGGTTGCCTGTTTGTGGTCACCCGTTGTGATCGCTCCGTGGTGGCGACGACCGGCAGGCAATAACCCGCAGCTTTAACGGATGTGATGACCGGAAAAATTGACCGGAATTCGAAGAGTAATTTGATGGCTGACGTACGCTGCACGAAAGACCAAGTGGCACCATTGCGCAAGTGCTCCCAGTCATTGGGAGTGGCTGTTGCACTCATTCTAACGATCCCATACGCCTGGTCCGCCGAGCAGGCACCGGCGGCCCCACCTCCTGGTCCTGCAGAGGTGGAGCAGGTTGCCGAACCTGAAGCAGAGATTGTCGAAATGGACTCGCAGCTTGAGGAGCCAGAGTTCGAGGCGCTGCAGCCTGCAGCCGCCGAGTCGCAATCCGCTGCAACCGAGCCGCTAGAAAACGAGATGCCAGTGCTCCTAGGGGTTGAAGAAACGCCAGAGGATCTCTATCAACGCCTGGAACGACAGGTTGAGTTACAGGAGTACGAGCCGACGTTGGATGAGGTCGCAGAGCTGATCGATGGCATTGAGCGGGATTCCCACCGATACGACCTGCAGTTGGCAAAGCCACTAATGATTCGCGGCGACATCCGCTTTGCCCTCGAGGACTTCCCCGGCGCGTTGGATGACTATAGTCGTGCTGTGCACGTCCAACGTGTGAATGCGGGTCTACACCATCCTGATCAAATTCAAGCGGTATACCGGGAGGCTTCGGCGCTTAAGAGCATCGGCCAAATTGATGAAGCGAATCGTCGTGAAGAGTATGCCTACTCAATTCTGCGCAAGCACTACGGTTCGTACTCCCCAGATATTTTGCCTGGCTTGTACCACTTGGCGGACTGGCATCGTCGTACGAGCAACGTCTTTGGCGCACGCAGGCTCTACGGTCAGGCTGTATTGATCGTGGAGTCGACCGAGGACGAACTGAGCCCTAATCTCATTAAGCCACTCGAAGGCTTAGCATATACCTACCGCATCGAGCGTTTCCCACCCTTTTATTCAGCCCAATCTTCAAGTTCATCGCTGGCATCAAGTGGCCGTCCAGATCTCTATGAAGGTTCCCGGCCACTGACGCTGAACAATTTTCCTGCCGGCGAAAAGGCCCTCACGCGCATCGTCCGCATTCGAGAGGTAAACAAGGACGCCGAGCCGGTAAAACTGGCTGAGGCAATCATCGATCTAGCAGATTGGAATTTGCTCTTCGAAAAGTACCGGTTGGCCGAACAACTTTATCAACATGCCCTGCTGCTGCTAACCGAAGCTCACGAGCAAGCCTCAGCCGCTATCTTCGCCAATCCGGAGTTGCTGCACTTTCCCCAACCGCAGAATCCGAAGCGACCAGATAGTCGACTCAATCCCGAACGCAAAACCGGTCACGTTACTTTGAGCTACGACGTGACAGACCGAGGCACCGTAACAAACCTAGAAACCCTCGAATCCCAACCCGAGGGCTTAATGGACTTTCGCGTGCGCAAAAGCATGCGCGCTGCGCGCTTTCGGCCACCGTTGATTGAGGGGCAGCTTATAGCGGTCGCTGATCAGACCTATCGCCATGAATTCAGCTATTTTCCGTCTCAGAACGAAAGCGCACCAACACAGTCAAAGTCAGGGCGCAAGGAGGCAGAAAGCGATACGGCTATGCTGGCTCCGGCCGATGACTAAGACGAGAAAATTGATCCATCAGGCGGATGTAATGCCATGGCTAATTCAGTAAACCAATCGCAAATCTTTAGCAGGCGCTTGTGGCGCTCTGCCATTCGTGCCACCAGCGTGTTGGCCTGCGCCTTGGTACTGACTGCATGCGTCGCGCCCATCAGTTCCCCATCTGGCTCCCAGGGACCCTCATCGCCCTCCTCCAGCGGTGGTCAATCCGGTGGCCAATCCGGTGGTCAATCCGGTGGTCAATCCGGTGGCGGCGGCCAATCCGGTGGCCAGTCCGGTGGAGGTGGTCAGTCCGGTGGTGGCCAATCCGGTGGCGGTGGTTTACCCGGTGGTGGCGGATCCGCAGGCGGCGGCAGCTCTGGAGGCGCAAGTTCCGGTGGAGGCAGTGCTGGCGGCGGCGCCAGTGGTGGACTGCCGGGAGGCGGTGGTCCCGCAGGGGAAGCAACCGGCGGGAGCAGCGGTGCCGGTGGGGAAAGCGGCGGCAGCCCAGATAGTTACCCACCGATGCCTGGCGGCAGCGCCGGTGGCATACCTGGCGGCGACAGTAGCGGCGGCATTCCCGGCGGCGGCGGCGCTGCCCCTAGTCAAACTGGCCAGTCCGGTGATTCTGAGGGCGATGGTAGTGGTGGTACCGGTGCCGATGATGGCTGGGACACCAGCAACGAGCTTCCCGGTGGTGGCGGTTCGGCACCAGGCGATGGTGAGGAAGAAACGGCTGGTGGTGGGTTGCCTGGGGGTGAGGCAGGCACTGGTAGCGGCGGCGACGATCCGCTAGATGAGGCCCTAGAAGACATGGACGGCGAAATTCTCGCAGAACGGGACGTCATACGCGATCGAGCGAATCAACAGGCCGGCACGGGTTCTCTACCAACCGGTAGCGGAGCTGGCACAGGCGCTGCAACGGGTGATCCAACAGCAGGCGGACTGCCTGGTGGCCAGAGCACAGCGCAGACTGGTGGTAGCAGTCGCGGGCCGCAAAATCGCAATGCCCCACCGGTACCCAGTGGACGCGCGCAGGTGCCTGCAGACATTCCGGATGCCAAAGATGACGATATCATTGCCAGACAGTTGCGCGAGGCAGCTATGGCCGAGACCGACCCAGTGTTAAAGGAAAAACTGTGGGAAGAATATCGTCGTTACAAGAACTCCTGATGCCGCCATGCTGAAGTACCTGCCACCTACAAGAGTCTCGCTGGTTAGCACGCTAACTTTCGTTTGCGCGCTGTTGCTCGGTGGTTGCGTTACCCAGGAAGTGCGAATTGTTGATATGACGCCGCCGGATCAGTTTCAAGGTGAGCAAGCGGAGGCGCTGCTACTCGATGTTGGCGTCGCCTTGTTCGATCCGAACGTCCCGGAAGACTACGACGAAAGGATTAAGGAACTGATTCAGCCAGAAGTGCGTCGGGCGGAAATGAACTACATGCCCTTCTTTGCCAAAAACTTGCTACAGAGTACTGGCAACTGGGGTGCGGTGAGGGTGATCCCGCGTCCTACCGACGCCGTTGATGTCACGGTAAGCGGCAAGATTCTGCATTCCGATGGCGAATCCATGGCCGTAGAGATCTCCGTTCAGGATGCCACCGGGCGAGCTTGGTTCAGCAAAACCTACGAAGCGCTGGCAAGCAAATACAGTTACGGAGAGTCTGTACCGCCAGATGTAGATCCTTTTCAAGGGATCTACAAAGATCTAGCCAACGATATGCTGGCCTATCGCTCGCAGCTCAGCGATGCGCAGATTCAAGAGATTCGCACGGTCGCGGAAATGAAGTTCGCGCGTAATTTTTCGCCTGAAGCCTTTGGCGAGCATCTCGACAATGAGGGCAACCAACGCTTAACGGTAGCGCGCTTACCCGCGCAAGACGATCCGATGTTAATCCGCGTGCGCAAGATCCGTGAGCGTGAGTATCTGTTCATCGACACTCTAGATGAGTACTACGACAGCTTTCATCGCAGCATGTACACACCCTATCAAAATTGGCGTAAGGCAACCTACGCTGAAGCCATTGCGCTGAAGCAACTGCGGGCCGATGCGAGAAATCGCACGATCGGCGGTGCCATGGCGATCATTGGTGGCGTTGCGGCAATATACGAAAGCGACAACTCTGCGGTCGATGCCAGCGGTGTGGTCAGCGTGATGAGTGGTGCGATGACCATCAAGAGCGCGATTGGCAAGCGCGCAGAAGCAGCAATTCATGCCGAGGTACTGCAGGAGCTGGGTGTGGCTGCGGAAGCTGAAGTGGTGCCTCATACCCTCGAATTAGAAAATCGAACCGTAAGCCTGCAAGGGACCGTTGATGAACAGTACAACGAACTACGGGAGATCCTTCGGCGTCTGTACTTTGAGGACCTCGGCCTGCCTGTTCCACCCGCACCAACGCTGGGCGATGTATCGTCGGGCGACCAGTTGCCCGAATGAGCGACGACGGCTTTGAGATCGCGCCGGCAGAGGTGCCTCTGTCGCATAAGCGCACGGCGGACGATTTAGCGCATACGGCACACCCCCAGTCGCGCCCGAAAATCCATTGGCGTGCGCCAGTGTCTCTAGGACTGCTTGCCGTACTTGCTGTGGGCGTACTCTGGTGGGCCAGTGAGCCAAAGACCAGCCCGGCATCTAAATCGCGCACGAATGTGGCCAAGCCTGCGGAGCCCGTCGCATCACCTGGATCAGTAACAGCCAGCAAACAGCTACCGCCGTTCGCCCAGTCCCAACAGGCCTTGGCACGGGAGCGCGCACAGGTCGCGTTGGCGAAGTTTGTGGAACAACAAATTCGCCTAGAAGAGCAAATGTCGGTTGGGGAATGGGGGCAAGCGGCCTTCGATCAGGCGATGGCGTTGGCCGCGGAAGGCGATGAGCATTTTGTCGATGAGCGCTTCGAGCAGGCACAGGGTGCGTATGACCAGTCCACCCAATTGCTCGCGGCAGTCATCTCTGACGGTCAGGGGTTGGTAACTGCCGCGCTGGAAGAAGGCGCGCTAGCGCTTGATGCGCGAGACGAACAGCGAGCGATCGCTGCTTTCGAGCAGGCGTTAGCCATTGATGCCAATTCCCAAGCCGCACAGGACGGTCTGAGGCGGGCCGAGCAACTACCGGACATCAACCGCTTAGCGCTACAGGCGCGCAATAACGAGCTTGCTGGGCAATGGGAAGCAGCGGTAAAGGACTATCAGGCCATTCTGGCACTAGATAGCGCCACCAAGGGCATCGCCGAATCGCTGCAGAAAGCAGAGCAAGCGGTAGGCGGAGATCTGCTGCGGCAAACCCTCTCTGATGGTTTTCGGGCACTGGAACGCAGGCAATATACTCAAGCAAAAACCGCGTTCAATGAGGCATTGCGTCTGCAGCCAGGCAACGAAATAGCTCTAGGAGGTTTGCAACAGGTCAGTGCCCGAACCGAGTTGAGTCGCATCGCGTCGCTGCAGCGCTCTGCCGAGCAGGCTGTAGAGAGGGAAGACTGGGCTGCCGCGGTGCAAGCATACGAGTCAGCGCTTAAATTGGATCCAAACATACAGTTTGCCAAAGCCGGCATTCGCGGTGCCAAAGCACAGCTGCGGGCAGCTAACGTCCTTGGCGGAATCGTTGCGCAACCAAACAAGCTGTCTTCGGCTCAACTGCTCGAAGACGGACGCGCGCAGCTGTCGAGGGCTCGAGCATTGCAACCCCAAGGTCCCAAACTCCGCGCCCTTATCGAACAGAGTGCGGCATTGCTCAAAGCTTATGCACAACCGGTTGCCGTGCAGCTAACCTCGGATAATCAAACCGATGTGCTGGTTTCTACGGTGGGCAAGCTTGGGGCGTTTAGCGCACGGGAATTGAGTCTGCGACCGGGAGAGTATGTGCTTTTGGGCAGCCGCAACGGCTGTCGAGACGTTCGCCGCACGGTAATTGTCGCGCCCGGTATGGGGCCGGTAGATATACGCTGCGAAGAAGAACTCGGTCGGTGAACACGAACCTGGATTCAGCAGACGAGCAGCGCCAATCTGCGGCGTCGTTGGACGCGGTCATCGAGCCTGCCGTCTTCAAACCTTCCAGCGCCGAACAGCAAGATCACGGTCGCCGCAAGCTGTTGCTGGCCCTGCTGGCCGCATTCGCGCTACTCGCACTAGCGGTAGTTTGGTTCCTGTTCAGCGCTCGCTCTGTGACGTTCGCTATCGGACCCGAGCCGGGTGCCGTCGAGGTCGAAGGCGGACTGCAATTTCAGTTTCGCGGTGTCTACCTGCTGCGCAGTGGTCAATACCGGGTAAATGCAACGGCTTCTGGCTATGAGCCATACAGCGAGCAGATCGAGATAGGCAGCGCTCGCAGTCAGGTGATCCCGATTGAGCTGCGGCCCCTACCCGGCTTGGTGAGCATCGATTCGCAGCCGAGTGCTGTCAACGTTTACTGGAACAATGAACTGCTTGGGCAAACTCCTCTGATCGATGCGTCACTACCAGCGGGAGAAGTGCAAATTGGATTGCAAAAGCCGCGCTATCAGGATGCGACAGCGACTATACAGGTGGTCGGCAAGCAGGCCCGTCAGGCAGAGCAATTTGTTCTAGCGCCGGATTGGGCGGAGGTTAGCGTTGCCAGTGAACCAGCAGGTGCGCAGATCTTCATTGATGACGAACCGACGGATGTACGCACTCCAGGCACGGTAGAGGTATTAACCGGCGAGCACGAAGTGAAACTGCTGCTTTCAGGCTTCGAGACGTTTCGCCGGAGGATTGTTACTGCCGCACAAGAACCCATGAGCATTGACGGCATCAAGCTCAACCGTGCGGATGCCAGGCTCAAAATCGACGCCAAGCCAATTGGAGTCGGTATCGTCCTGAACGGGGCTTTTCAAGGCCAATCTCCGCTGTCTATTGCAATGAAATCTGAGGTGCCCTACCGGCTACGGGCCTTCAAAGCTGGCTACGGCGATGTTACTCGTCAGCTCACCCTGTCGCCTGGTGAAGAGCGCACCGTGGCACTGCGTCTAAAACCGCTAATCGGCACACTGGTTGTGCGTACGCAGCCGGCCAACGCCAAAGTGCTTATCAATGGCACTCCCCGTACCGGTGATCAAGCTGATGGCGATATTGGCATTACCACGGTTCAACTTCCAACGCGCCCACAGCGGATAGAAGTCAAGCTCGAGGGTTACGCCGGCTATAGCACGACAGTTGTGCCGAAGGCAGGGTTAAGCCAGGAACTGCGAGTCAAATTGCTGACTGAGGCGGAAGCCCGCTTGGCGGCATTGCAGCCGAAGACTACCGCCAGCAGCGGTCAGCAGTTGGTGTTAATCCAACCAGAGCAACCGATAAGCTTGGGTGCTTCGCGGCGTGAGCCGGGTCGTCGTGCCAATGAGCCGCTGCGCACAGTCACCTTAGATCGGTTGTTCTATCTGGGTACCCACGAGGTCACTAACGCGCAATATCGGCAGTTCACTGAAAATCATGATTCCGGAGCCTATGAGGAACAAAAACTTGGCAAAGACGAGCAGCCAGCAGTGAGCGTCACCTGGCTAGATGCAGCTCTGTACTGCAACTGGCTGTCGCAAAAGGACGATTTACCAGAGTTCTACCGCATTAAGCAGGGCGTTCTCGAAGGCATCAACCCGCGAGCCACCGGCTATCGCCTACCCACCGAGGCAGAATGGGGTTATGCCGCGCGCCAGGTTGAGGACGTCGAAGCACCACAGCGCTTTCCTTGGGGACCACGGTTGCCACCGCCTGATCGCCATGGCAACTATGCTGATCGTTCCGCTTCGCATCTGGTCGGACGCATCATCTTCGGATACAACGACAACTACATCGTCAGTGCGCCTGTTGGCACCTACAAGCCGAATGCCCTGGGACTGTTCGACCTGGGAGGCAACGTGGCAGAGTGGATGCATGATTTCTATGAAATTCCAGATGCCACCGAGCAGCACAATCCAGTCGGACCGACAGAAGGCGAGTACCATGTCATTAAAGGGGCAAGCTGGATGCATGGCACGATCACGGATCTGCGGCTTTCCTACCGCGACTATGGAACCGATGGGCGCCAAGATGTGGGTTTTCGGATTGCCCGCTATGCCGAGAAGTGATGACTACTAGCAACACAGACCGATGAAATTGAAGCTTCGAGTAGTGCTTGCTGGGCTAATGCTGCTAACTCTGAGCGCTTCGCTCTGGGCCGCAGAATCTGATGCTGAAGATAGCGACGAGAACAAACGGCAGACAAGCACTGAAGCAAAAAAAGAATCGACTCAAGGCAAAGAGAAAAAAGGAACTGATGGCGTCTTCCTGCCGTCAGAAGAAATATCCGAAGACTTTGCCGTTTCATTTCCTGTGGATATCTGAGGACTCGTGAAAAGACAGCTTCCATTCGAATTGGTCTACCAAATTAGCGCCCTAATCCTAGCGATCGTTATCGTTCACCTGGTCTACGCCACGGTGGTTCGACCGAATGCAGATGCCATTCTGCAGGAGCAAGCGGAGTTGGCAGCCAGCGGTGAGCCCTACGTACAGGACCGGTCGCTGTTTGTGGTTCTACGGGACTACGAACAAGAGTCCTGCTTCATCCTGATGCTCTGGGCTATGGCTATCATGGGCTACAAAGGTCGCAACGCATTGCGCGAGCGTAGGTTATTGCAACAAGACATTGTCCGAGTCAGCGATGGCATGAGCGTCTTACCCGAAGACACTCGGGAGTACACGCGGCCGCTACAAGCGCTACCTGAAGAAACACAACAGTATTTGCTGCCACGGGCGTTGCTCACGGCGTTACACCGGTTTGCCTCGACCCGCAATGTCCAAGACGTCTCAGAAGCCGTGAAGTCCGTCTGCGAGTCGGAGTCCGATCGCCTCGACAGTGAGCTGTCCATGGTTCGCTACATTGCTTGGGCGATACCCTCTATCGGCTTTATCGGCACGGTACGAGGTATCGGTGAAGCCCTAGGACAAGCCTACCGCGCAGTTGAAGGCGACATTGCTGGCGTCACCACCAGCCTCGGGGTGGCGTTCAATTCGACTTTTATCGCATTGGTCATCAGCATTGTTTTGATGTTCTTTATGCATCAGTTGCAGCTGATCCAAGAGCGCTTGGTTCTCGATTCGCAGACCTACTGCGATCAACGGCTGTTGCGACACCTGCAGGTGCGTGACTGATGTACCTCTTGTCAATCAACGACGTGGCATTGACCCTGCGCAGCCAGAATCAATTGCTGTACAACCAGCCCGCGCAAGCGCTATACACCAAGGAGCGCGGCTTGGTGTTCGGAGACGAAGCCTCCAGCGCCAGTCGCCTGCATCCGCTAGACAGCAACAGTAGCTATCTAAATACGCTGAGCACCGAACCCCTGCCGCGCCCGCTGGGGGATGCCCGCAACTACGCTGATCTTGTTTACCAACATTTACTGGGCTTGGTTGAGCTTACTGGTGAGTTGCCAGTTTGTTTGGGAGTTTCGGCAAGCTTCAATCGCGACCAACTGGCGATCTTACTTGGCATCGCCAAAGAAGCACGGCTGCAAATTAGTGCCTTTGTGGATAGCGCTGTCCTTGCCGCGTCTGCACTCCCCAGCCAAGGCAAAATCACTTACTTGGACGTTCAGGCGCAGCAGCTCACCCTCACCCGCCTAGAGCACGACACGCAGGTACGACGCCTGGACCAACAAGTGGTGCTTGGCGCTGGGGCCCAGGGTATTGTCGATGGCTGGATCAACGTGGTTGCCGACCGATTCGTGCAGGCCACACGCTTTGATCCGCTACACAGCGCCAGTAGCGAGCAGCAGCTCTACAACCAACTAAATCAGTGGCGCTTTGGCCTCGCTGCGCCGGCAGCAAATCGTTCATCACAAAACGGTGAGCTGGCCATCGACATCGATTTGGGCAGCGAGAGCCGGCGTGCACTCATCAACGAAGCCCACCTGCTACAAAAGACCGCCCAGCGGCTTGCTGTGCTTGATGAGGCCTTGAGTCCGTCGGAGCACGTGGTCTTATCCCCACTCGCGCAAGCGTTGCCTGGGTTGTGGGAACATCTGCAGCAACGACAGCAGCAGGTACAGCAACTGACTGACGAACACGTGAACCACGCTCTTGCAGTACATCCGGAGCTGTTCAGCACCAGCGATTCGGTTCGCATGCTGGTCGAATTGGACGTTCGGCCACTCCACGAAGATACGAGCAGCCCCGCAACGCCAGTAGCCGAGAGCCGGCCAAGCAGTCCTCCGGTTATGCCTGCTGAAGCTAGCCCGGCTGTCACCAGCCAGGTACTAGCTACTCATCTACTCAAAAACGGCTTAGCGCGCCCCATTGACGAATGCCTGCTCGACACCCAACTACCGATTGCGCGCTCAGCGAATAGCTTTCGGGTGATGCCCAGTGAATCGCCCTTGCTCGACCGCAGTGGCGACCAGCTGCAGGTAGGAGATGTTTTGCCAACTGGACTCAGCTTTCGCTGGCAAAGCGACGAATACCAACTGATAGCCGTTAACGGCCCTTGAGTAGCTGTGGCACGCCGACAACTCAATGTGTTTTCACTGTCATTTCTCGACGTGATGTCCTGTGGATTTGGCGCGGTCATTCTGATCTTCCTCATCATCAACCACGAATCCAGCGAAGACGCAAAACTCATCAATCAAGACCAGCTGTCGGAAGTACGGCTATTGGACTATCAGGTTCAACAAGGGGAAAAGGACCTGCTGCAACTCAAGACTGAGCTAGAAGACATTTTGCAGAATCTGGCAGACGCAGAGCTAAACTTGGCGAGCCTCGAGCAAGATGTTGAGCAGAATCGCGAACAGCTCGATGATCTCAGCGAGAAGAGTCTGGCTGAACGGAAGAGCTTGGACGAGCTACAGTCCGACGTAGAGTCTCGAGAGGAGGAGTTGAAGCGCTTGCAGGCGACCAGAGATTCCAGTGAAGGAGAGCGTGCGCGCACCTTTATTGGCGAGGGTGATCGGCAATACCTCACCGGCCTGCGCATCGGCGGTAAAAACATTGTTATTGCCATAGACACCTCGGCTAGCATGCTGGACGACACCATCGTCAATGTCCTGCGACGTCGAAACATGTCTGATGAGCGCAAGCGCAAGGCGCCCAAATGGCAACGGGTGGTTCGCACTGCCGAGTGGATTGCGGCTCAATTACCGCTTGATGCAGAGTTTGAGTTTCTTGCGTTCAATACGGAAACTCGGTCGTTATTGTCTGACACAAGCGGAGATTGGCATGCAGTGAGCGATGCCGCTAAGTTGGAGAAGGCGATCAACGAGCTAAAAACGATGATACCCACAGACGGCACCAGCGTGATCGGGCTGTTCGAGACTATTGGAAGCATGAATCCCTTGCCAGACAATGTTTATCTCGTCATCGATTCGTTGCCGACCCAAGGCGCTCGAGCGCCCCGCAAAAAGACCGTCAGCGGCCGAGATCGCATGAATCTGTTTCGTGAGGCGTTGCGCAAGCTACCGAAACAAGTACCCCTGAACGTGATCATGTTTCCTATGGAAGGAGATCCTCAAGCTGCCGCGGCGTTTTGGAACGTCGCTCGCACCACCGGGGGTAGCTACATTTCGCCATCTAGGGATTGGCCCTGATGGCCTCGCGTGCCGCACAGCGCCGGGGTGTTGCAGAATTCAGCGTCTCCTTTCTGGACGTGATCTGTTGCGGTTTTGGCGCCATCATCCTGCTGTTGATGATCACCAAAACCGTGCAGCCAATCTTGCTGGAAAAATCCAGTCAGGATCTAGATGGCCAGATTGCCGCCCGGGAAAATGCGTTGTTTGAAATTCGGGGTGAGATCAGAGAAGTGCAGCGGCAGCTTGCCGACAGCACGGATCAACTCGACCAAGATCTAGATCAGCTTGCCAGACTCCAAATCGCGCTGAGCCAGATTACCAATAGCTATACCGCCAGTAGCGCCGAGAAACGCAAACGCTCGGAGTTAAACCTGAAGTTGGCTGCGGCGAAACAATCCTTGACCGACGAGATGCAGCGTTTGCTTGGAGTTGGCTTCCGTCGCAACACTGAACTGGTCGGCGGCATCACCGTTGACTCCGAGTACATCATTTTTGTTATCGACACCTCTGGCAGCATGTTCAACGGCGCCTGGCCTCAAGTTTTACGCAAAGTCCGCGAAACCCTCGCCATCTATCCCCAGGTCAAAGGCATACAGGTCATGAACGACATGGGTGACTATATGTTTTCCGGATTCGCCGGGCAGTGGATTCCTGACTCCCAGGCTCGCCGCGACGCCATTATCAGCCGCTTGCAAAGCTGGAACCCATTCAGCAACTCGAGCCCGGTAGAAGGCATTCAACGCGCGATTGAGACTTTCTACGATCCCGATAAACGTATCAGCATTTACGTTTTCGGCGACGACTTCACCGGTAACTCCGTTGAGGAAATCGTTGACCGGGTAGATGCGATTAACGTCGCTGACGAATCAGGACAGCGTCGAGTTCGGATCCATGCCGTGGGTTTTCCTGTGCATCTGCTGAGCCAAACGGGGCGAGTCTTTCGTTTTGCCGCGCTGATGCGGGAATTGGCGTTTAGAAACGACGGTACTTTTGTAGGCTTGTCCGAAAATGAGTAAGCTCAGACGAGCTAACAATTCGCGCTGGGGCGCCCTACCCCGCACTAATTCAGAGTAGCTTGGTATGGTGGCGCAACAACGAGCCTCGATCAGGAAACGCGTTCGCCAATGGCGCAGCGGCGTTTTGCTGGGCTTGTTAACGCTGCTCAGCGGCTGCCTCGGCGCGGAGATCGAAGTGCCGACGGAGTTTCCCGTGCCGCTGCTCGATCCGCTTCCCGTAGCGGTGGGCCTGGTGCTCGACGAAGCGCTCACCAGCTACGTGCATGAGGAGGAACTGCCAGAAGCCGGCAAATGGCGCATTAGCATCGGTGGTGCCCAGCCAACCATGTTCAACAATCTGTTTACCGGCATGTTTAGTCGCTACCAGGAAGTTGCCTCCGTTACCGCTGAGGATCAAAGTAGCGATCTCCAGGGAGTGTTACACCCAAGCATTGCGGAGTTGCAGTTTTCCACGCCCAATCAGACTCGCAGTGACTATTTTGAAGTCTGGATTCGCTATCAGATAAAGCTCTACGACAATGGAACACTGCTGGGCGAGTGGCCAATTACCGCATATGGCAAAGCCAATGTTCAAAACTATGGCCTTTCCTCCACTTCCCCGGCGCTGCAAGCTGCAGCGTTTTCGGCCTGCCGCGACGCCATGGCTTATTTCGCGGTAGAGTTTCAGAGGATCCCGGCTGTCAAAACTTGGCTTGATGCCAAGATATCAGGGCCAAACATATGATTTATAAAGGTTTATTTTCCTCGATTTTGCTTTGGCTCGTGCTTGCAAGCAGCGGCTGCGTGACGGCAACTGTGCAAGCGGTACGGGAAGCCAACACCGGGATGGTGGGAAACGATTCATTGGTTGTGCTCGGCCGTCGCTCTCGACCGAACAGCAACGAGACAGAATTTAATTTCGTTAACTGCGTGCATCGCAAGGTCGGTGCGGGCGGCGATGGCCTGTCGGTCATGGACGAAGCAGAATTCAGAGACGCTGTTTTTCCTTGGTTTGAACCACGCACTGCGCCAGGCGATGCTTCAGACCTACCGGAACTGATTTCCCAGCCGGTGCTCGCCGCCAGGCTTGAGGCCATAGGCCTGCGCTATGTGATATGGGTTGAGGGCTCTACCCAGCGTACCGAATCTGCAGGCTCGATGAGTTGTAGCGTAACCACAGCGGGCGCTGGTTGTTTTGGCTTTCTAACCTGGGAAAACGACTCGAGATACGAGGCGCAGATCTGGGATGTGCAAACCGGACGCCAAGCTGGCAGAGTCAGCTCCGATGCCAACGGCACCAGTTATATGCCAGCGATTGTGATCCCCATACCCATGATCGCTAGAGTGAAACAATCTGCCTGTACCAGTCTCGGGCAACAGCTCAAAAGCTTTTTGCTCGACGGCGCGTAAAGCAAACTCTGGGCGCTATAGCCCCACCTCATCGGCGACCGTCGCACTCATCATAATTTGAGGCTTTTCCACCGTGGATAAGGCGACGTCTTTCCAAGAAACCCCTGCTTTGCCGATGGTTATGCGATCAAACAGCTTGGCGATTTCGCACAGGTAAATGACGCAGCGGGCTTCGCCCCCAGCTTTTGATGGGATTTCCCGGACCATGGCGATCTGACCCAGTTGGTGCCAATCGACATCGCCAAAGGCCTCCGGGTCGGCGGCCGTTCGGATCATAGCGCCGTCAGCGTCGGTATAGGCCGCTACATGCACTTGGCCATGGGCCGATGTTGCTACCGTTTGTTCATCAGCAGGCTCGCCTGCCAAATAGTGCGCGGCGATCTTTAACGCTGCCTTCTTGTTTTCAGACCGTTTGCGCGGATTGAACAACAGATATCTTGAGGGGTGTGCTGCTGCCATGGCGAATCGCCTACCTATGCTGTGTGTGGCCGGTGTATGTAATTCAGCTAGCTGTTAGCCGCCACGATATTATTTGCTGCGAAATTCTACGACGTCACCCTGGAAAAAGTCAGGGTCCATAGCGTACCAGTCGTGCAGCTCAACCTTTGCTTTTTTTCTCATCCGCTCGACCATGCTATAGAAAGTCGGCCGACCAGGGTCTGCAACAATCACGCGCTTAACACCGGCGTCTAACGCCCGCTGCGACAGATCTGCTAAAGGTTTTACAAGCTTATCCCAAAAACAGACGTCAGACCCTATGATGATGTCGAACTCCTGTAGTTGTTCACGGGTCAGCTTTTTGTAGTTCGACACCAGATGAGCCACTTTGACATCGTTTAAACCGGCGACCAGGTCCAGAAACGGGAAAACATTCGGATCGATGTCGAGCCCGGTGACTTTTGCGCCAAACTTCCTAGCACAGAACACGGATGCTGGTCCCCAGCCACAGCCGATCTCCAGCACTCGGGAACCCCTCGGCATGGGGTGGTATAGCAGGTAATCCATGATGTTATAGCTGGAGTTCCAGGTCTTGTGGCCATGGGCGGATGGCTCGTACTTCTTTTTCAGCTTCTTCAGCGGTGGGTACTTCTTTTCCGGGAGGACTACCCCGTAGGCATCTTCCAGATGGTCATTCTCGTGCTCGATCAGCTTGGGCATTGCGTGGATTTCCAGGGGGTTGCTGTCATGAAAGCGGCGCATATTAATGCAATGGCCGTAGTTCGCCAGCGCTTTCTGCAGCGAAGGTGGGCCTGGGCAATAACCCACCAAATTGGTCTGGTATTCATACTGCCGCCACCGGTAAAATGCCAGCACACCTTGAATGACTACCGAGTTTGCCTTTTGAGTGACACCATGACCCCTCCTGCCGGTGACCAGCAGAGTCTCGAAGACCTGGTCAACCGTGACTACGCTGCGGGATTCGTGACCGACGTTGAAAGCGAGACCTTGCCTCCAGGGTTGGATGCGGACGTGGTGCGCTTCATTTCTGCGAAGAAGGGCGAACCGGAGTGGCTCACCCAGTGGCGCTTGCAGGCTTTTGAAGCGTGGCAGGCGATGACCCCTCCACGCTGGGCGCATGTCGATTTTCCACCCATCGACTACCAAGCGATTTCCTACTATTCGGCGCCTAAGAGCCAGGCTGATGGACCCAAATCGCTGGATGAAGTGGATCCGGAGCTGTTGTCCACCTATAACAAGCTGGGAATCCCGCTGCACGAGCAGGAAATGCTCGCCGGCGTAGTCAATCCGAATCGGCCCAATGTGGCCGTCGACGCCGTCTTCGACAGCGTATCTATCGCGACAACATTCAAAGAAAAGCTGGCCGACGCGGGCGTAGTGTTCTGCCCGATATCCGAAGCGGTCCACACTCATGGCGACTTGGTTAAGGCCTATCTTGGCAGCGTCGTGCCCCAGAAAGACAACTACTACGCGGCGCTCAATTCGGCGGTGTTCAGCGATGGCTCTTTTGTCTACATTCCCAAAGGCGTGCGCTCGCCGATGGAGCTGTCGACCTATTTTCGCATCAATGCGCAGAACACTGGTCAGTTCGAGCGCACGCTCATCATCGCCGATGACGACGCCTATGTGAGCTACCTTGAAGGCTGCACCGCACCCATGCGAGATGAAAACCAGCTGCATGCTGCAGTAGTGGAGCTGGTGGCCATGCGCGATGCGCAGATCAAATACTCCACGGTCCAAAATTGGTACCCAGGCGACGCCGAGGGCAAAGGCGGCATCTACAACTTCGTCACTAAACGCGGCATGTGCAAGGGCGCTCGGTCCAAAATTTCTTGGACCCAAGTCGAAACGGGTTCCGCAATAACTTGGAAATATCCCAGCGTAGTATTGCGCGGTGACGAAAGTGTGGGTGAATTCTACTCGGTCGCGTTAACGAACAATCGGCAGCAAGCTGACACGGGTACGAAAATGATCCACTTAGGGCGCGATACCCGCAGCACGATCATTTCCAAGGGCATCAGCGCTGGCCGCAGCCAGAACAGCTACCGTGGCTTGGTCCGAACCGGCCCCACGGCTACTGGCGCTCGGAACTACACCCAATGCGATTCGCTGTTAATCGGTGATACCTGTGGTGCCCATACCTTCCCGTATATCGAAAGCAAAAATCCAGTCACTACGGTGGAGCACGAAGCGACCACCTCGAAAGTCAGTGACGACCAGCTGTTTCTCTGCCAACAGCGCGGAATCGACCCAGAAAAGGCGGTGGCGATGATCGTTAACGGCTTCTGCAAGGAAGTGTTTCGGGAGTTGCCCATGGAGTTTGCCGTAGAAGCCGGAAAGCTGTTGGAAGTCAGCCTAGAGGGAGCCGTTGGATGAGCGCGCTAATTCAAATTGACGACTTGAGTGCCAGCGTTCAAGACAAAGCGATTCTCAATGGCTTGAGCCTGACCATCCAAGCGGGAGAAGTACACGCGATCATGGGGCCGAATGGGTCGGGCAAGAGTACCTTAGCCAACGTTCTGGCCGGGCGCCCCGGGTATGACGTGACCGGTGGAACTGTAACCTATCACCAGCAGGACCTGTTAGCGCTGGAACCAGAACAGCGAGCACAGCAAGGGCTTTTTCTTGCGTTCCAATACCCCATCGAGATTCCCGGGGTGAGTAACATGGAGTTTCTCAAAGCAGCAATGGACCATCAGGCTCAAGCCAATGGTCAAGAACCCCCGACTACTGGTGCATTCATCAAACAGGTTCGACAGATCGCTGGTAGCCTCGATTTAAACCCAGAGTTCCTAAAACGCGGCGTAAACGAAGGATTCTCGGGCGGCGAGAAAAAGCGCAACGAGATTCTGCAGTTGCTGCTCCTGGCACCGAAGCTTGCGGTTTTAGATGAGACGGATTCTGGCCTAGACATAGATGCTTTGCAGGTAGTCGCAGAGGGCGTGAATCGCTATCGCACTGCCAACAACGGCGTGCTGCTGATTACTCACTATCAACGACTGTTGGATCACATCGTCCCTGATTTCGTCCACGTGCTCGCCGAAGGCAAGATCGTCAAATCCGGAGATGCGGATCTCGCCAGAGAGTTGGAAGCCAAAGGCTACGGCTGGTTGGCCGCGTGATGAGCGCTCTAGCCCACAGCTCTGCCGCTGAACGCTATGCAGCATTTGATCCGGCGTTACCGGGATCGACGCTGAAAGAGCATTGGAAATACACCCGCCTCCGCCAATTCGCCGAAGCACTCCAGCAGACCATGGGGGGCAAAAATGCCCTGCAAATTCGCACCAGTCTGGCTGCTAAGTCCCTCGTGACCGTGCCCTCAGGAGCCTCTACCGAAGCGAGCGCCGCTGAGGTGTTGCTTGGCCCTGCGTTGGATTGGTCGAAGTATCCCTTGGCCGATGGTCTGTTCAGCTGTGCTGAGGGTTGGCAACTGCGAGTCGATGAGGGCTCGCAGATAAACGCTCAGATTAGTCTTGGCGATGGTCAAGGCTACGGTCTTGTCTCCCTAGCGCCAATGGCAAAGGCACAGATCGAATTGAATTTGAATAGCCAAAACCATGCACTCGCGGCGCTGCTGATCGATCTGCAGCCAGGCGCATCGCTAACCCTAGACACTACCGCGCTCTCCGCAGAAGGGCTGTGTTGGCTGTTGACCCGCGTGCGCTTGGCGGAGAATGCCAGCTTGAAGCTGCGTCAGTATTTCGCCGGGCTTGGCAATCACCGACTGGAAACCCATGTGTTGATGGCGGGAGCACAATCTCGCGCCAATTTACTCGGTGCCAGCATCGCCGGCGAGGGTTGCCGCCTGGACCAGCAATTCACCGTCGAGCACGACACGCGAGACGCCACCAGTCACCAGCGCTTTCACTGCGTCGGGTTGGCACGCAGTCAATCAAACTTTAATGGCCGCATTCACATTCATCCCGGAGCGCAGCAAACCCTGGCCGAGCTAAACAACCGCAACCTGGCATTGGCCGACGATGCCCAGCTCAACACCAAGCCCGAGTTGGAAATCTACAACGACGACGTCCGCTGTGCCCACGGCGCAACAGTCGGGCAATTGGATGCAGATGCGCTGTTCTATAGCCGCTCACGGGGGATTCCCGAAGCCATGGCTCGCAGGCTTTTGACCATAGGGTTTCTCAAGCAATGCGTCGAAGGCCCCAACGCAGATGCGGCATTCACTGCCATCGAGCAGTTGATCGCATGAGCAATCTAGAAGTATCAGCGGAGCCCAGTATTCGCGCCGATTTTCCGATTCTCTCGCGTACGGTGCGCGAGCAACCCCTGGTTTACCTCGATAGCGCAGCGACCACCCAGAAACCCCAGGCGGTGATCGACAGCGTCAGCGACTACTACCAGCGCTACAACGCCAACGTGCATCGCGCCGCGCACTACTTAGCCAACGAAGCCACGTCCCACCTGGAAGCTGCGCGGGCGAAAGTCGCTGACCTGCTAGGTGCCCCCAACCCCGACACCGTGGTCTTCACCCGCGGGACGACCGAGGCGATAAATCTGGTCGCCTACGGCTTGACGCAGCGCATTGAATCCGGCGACGAATTACTCATTACCGTGCTCGAGCACCACTCCAACATCGTCCCTTGGCAGCTGTTGGCGCAGCGAACGGGGGCAGTCATCAAGGCGGTAGATGTAGATGACCATGGTGATCTGGACATCGAGGATTTTCATCGCAAGTTGAGCGCTAAGACTAAGTTGTTGGCAGTGGGACATGTCTCAAACGCTCTGGGCACCGTCAATCCCGTCAAGGACATGATTCTGGCCGCTCAGCGAGTAGGCGCGCTGACGCTTATCGATGGTGCCCAAGCACCACAGCACCTGGGCATCGACGTGGTTGATCTGGACTGCGATTTTTATGCGATTTCCGCGCATAAGTGTTTCGGTCCCACCGGAGTTGGCGCGCTCTATGGACGCGCCGAGCAATTGGCGTCAATGCCGCCCTGGCAAGGCGGCGGCGAGATGATCGAAACGGTCAGCATCGAGTCCTCCACCTACAATCGCGCGCCTTACAAGTTTGAAGCTGGCACCCCGAACATTGCGGGTGCCATCGGTTTTGGCGCCGCCATTGACTATTTGCAGCAGCTACCTTTGGAAGCACTTCGAGCGGCCGAAGCCAAGATTGTCCACTGGACTGTCAGTCAGCTCAAACAAATGCCCGGTGTGCGGCTAATTGGTGATCCACGTGTACGTTCTGGAGCCATATCCTTCGTCACTGATCAAGGACAGCCCGACGATGTCGGAACCCTTCTAGACCAGCAGGGTATTGCCGTTCGAACTGGCCATCACTGTGCCATGCCACTTATGTCGCGGCTTGGGCTACCGGGCACTATTCGTGCGTCTTTTGGTCTATATAATGACCAATCCGACGCACAGATGCTGCTCAGCGGCCTTAGCAAAGCGTTGACATTCCTGTGATCGGAGCCATTTTAAAGCGCAATGACCAACACCACCCCACAACTTCGAAGTGACCAGCATGAGCGTTGAATCGTTTGACCCAACGACCTTGTCGGCGGATGAGGTAGAGATCAAGCTGAGCGAGTCGGCGAAGACGCATATTGAAGCTCAGATCGCCAAAGCCGGTCAGCAGCACATCCGACTCGGCGTCGAAGAAAGCGGCTGCAATGGCTACAAGTACCGTCTCGACTTCATCGCCGAACCCAGTGCTGACGATCAGCCCATGGGCGGCGCCGGAAATTGGCACCTTTACGTGCGGCAAGCAGACCTGCCATTGGTCAACGGCACCGAGGTGATCGTGGAGGTCGAAGGCCTCAATCGCAGCCTCAAGTTCAAGAACCCCAACGCCGAAAGCCATTGTGGCTGCGGCGAAAGCTTCTCCATCGGATAATCGAGTTGGAACGCCGCCTGATCAGCGTGCAGCGCGACTGCCCTGCACGCTTGGTGCCCACTGGAGATGAAATCCAGATCGCCAAAGACTCCTTTGTCACGTTAACGCAGACACTCGGCGGCGCCTACACCGTCATCGTCAACGGCAACATGGCACGCATTGATGGCGCTGATGCAGACGCCATTGGCTTTGAGCCCATGTCTCTGTCGTTCGATGCTCCAAAGGACGGCAGAGTCTGTCTCGACCAGATTGATGAGGCGCTTGCGAGCGTCTATGACCCCGAGATTCCGGTAAACGTCAAAGATCTCGGACTGATCTACGGGCGTACGGTATCTGCCCAAGGTGCGGTGGAAGTTCAGATGACCCTGACCGCTCCCGGCTGTGGCATGGGTCCGGTACTGGTAAACGACGTTGAAGAGCGGGTTCAGCAAGTGCCTTACGTCACAAGCGTTGTCGTCGACTTGGTATTCGACCCACCTTGGTCTCGAGACATGATGACTGAAGAAGCACAGCTCGAACTGGGAATTTTCTAGTGACCGTTTGTTGCAGCCCAGTCGGGAACATTGCGGATCTCAACGCTCGCAGCAAACTGCCCAGCATTGCAGAGATTGAAGAAACTTTCGGCTTTTTTGACGACTGGGAAGACCGGTATCGATACGTGATCGATCTAGGCAAAGAT
Organism: Pseudomonadales bacterium; assembly: GCA_051027215.1. Taxonomy (GTDB): domain Bacteria; phylum Pseudomonadota; class Gammaproteobacteria; order Pseudomonadales; family Azotimanducaceae; genus CALHVX01. The sequence continues at coordinate 27,800 of JBPCXR010000197.1, forward strand.
CTGGCACCCTTGCTCCCTGGGGATCGCAACGACGCTTCGTTAGTGAAAGGCTGCCAAAGCCAGGTTTGGCTGCAAACCGCTTATGATCCTAACGAAGACCGATTTTATCTAGCCATCGACAGTGATGCGCACATCGTTCGCGGGCTAGCGGCCATACTGATTGCCGCATTGTCTGGGCGCAGCCCGAATGAGATCAAACAAACCGACCCGGAGGCGTTGTTCGAAGCGCTCGACCTGCTTGGCCATCTCAGCCCCTCACGGGGCAACGGGCTGAAGGCCATGATCGCAAAGATTCAGCAACTTGCCGCTGCTGCTAGCGGTGATGTTTGCGAGTAACCATTCAAACCTGTAGCGAGTACTTCTGCCCGCGCAGGCAGTTCAAGATTCTGACCTCATCCTGAACGAGTCCACAGGTCTGGGCCACCTCTTCCGTGGGTACCCCCTGCTCCAATAGTGACCGTGCCTGTTGTAACAGCAATCGACGGCTACTGCCCGCAGCCTGAGCCTTTGTGCCCACTGTGCCCACGCCTTTGCGGTTCATATGGGCTTGGACTGCGTCCCCAACGGCGATGGAGGCCTCAGAGAATGCCTCCATTTGCTGCGCTGTACGATCGACGACTTCACCGAGCTTCAGCAAGCGGTAGTGTACGTAACACACAGTCCCTAGCAGTGCACAACCCGTGCCTACAGCGATTAGCAGTGGAAAGAGTAGAGATTGCGTCATGGCATCATCCTCTTTAGTTGGCTCACAGGTTAATTGCTAAAAAGCAATCCACCTGAGGCAGTACGTCTTTGTTCGACTTCGCCCAGGTCCTTTTGCTCGTCTTCTCGTCGAACAAAGGCGAAGGCAGAGCCGAACGGCGTTGCGTTGAGATTTCTGGCGAGGTTGCCGTGCCTGGCAACCACCACCACTACCCGTCGATTGGCCGCTCTACCGGCTGGAGTTGCGTTGCTGCGCAGCGAGTGGTTTTCGCCATAGCCCACAGCAGACATGCGTTGCCGATCTATGCCAGCAGATTCGAGGAAAGTGGCAACCGCAGATGCTCGGGCGCTGGATAGCAACCAATTTGAGTCATATTGCGATGAGCGAATAGGCACGTTGTCGGTATAGCCTTCCAACGTAATGGGTTCCGAAAAGCCTTGAAGATAGTCAGACAGTGCGTTCAGTGCTAGCTGCGCCTGCGACGTTAACTGGGCTGTTCCCGCAGTAAAGCCAATGTTGCCGTTCAGTGAGATCTCCAACCAGTCTTTGTTGCTCTCGACATCGATCATGTCGCTGTCCACGAAACCCGACAGGCCTTGAGCGATGTCCTGCGCATCGGAGCGAATCTCTGTGTCGCCCTCCTCCGGGTCTTCAAACCCCGCTACCGCACTAACATCTACCACGTTGGGCGACGCGGCTAAGGTTGGTTCGCCAATTTGGATTTCTTCAATTGAACGGGACGGGGTTGCAAAGGCCTGTTCCAACGTTGCACTGAGTACTCGGTATTTTTCTGAGTTTACTGAAGAAATGGAGTACATCACCACAAAGAAAGCGAACAGCAAAGTCATGAAATCGGCATAAGAGACCATCCACCGGTCTTTACCATCCGTAGGCTGATCTGTCGCTGCGTTCAACAGCTTGTCTCGTAAAATCGCTCCCTGATCTCTTGGTTGGTTAACCATTATGGGTTCCCCAACGCAGAGAGACGGATTTTGATCGCCGTAGGATGCTCACCTTCGGCGATGGCCATTAGCCCTTCGAGCCATAACATTTTGGCGTGGCTCTGTTGAACGACCATGGCTCGTATGCGGTCCGCCATGGGTAGCAACAATAGATTCGCAAAGCCAACACCGTAAATGGTTGCGACAAATGCCGTGGCGATACCCGGTCCAAGCTCAGAGGGGTCGGCCAAATTGCTCATCACCTGCATAAGGCCCAGCACAGCTCCAATGATGCCGATCGTTGGCGAATAGCCACCCATATTGCGAAACACTGCGGCTGCAGCAAGGTCGGCATCCAGCTGCGTCGAAAGGTCCATTTCCATGGCTCGGCGAATTCCTACTGGATCACCACCGTCGATGATTAACTCGAGGCCCTTTCGAACGAACTCTTCAGGCTGGGTATCCAGCTCTTTTTCCAGACCCATCAGGCCATCTTTGCGAGTGCGTCGGGCCCAGTGGACGATGTTATCGACTGCACCGCTGGCAATGGAGTTCGGGGGCCAGAGAACCCAGGTGGCCAGCGATAGCGCACGCCTAAGCTCATGAGCAGGTGTTTGCAGTATGATTGCCCCCAGCGTTCCACCGAAGACAATGAGCGCCGCTGGTTTGTTCAGTAGCATGCTGATGCTGCCACCTTCCAACAAGTTGCCCAGCACTACTGCGGCTATGCCAAGGACGATCCCGAAAATGGACAGCAGATCCAAGCGCAAGGCCATGTCAGAGCTGCTCCTGAGGGTCTGATTGACCTTCTTCTGAGAGCAAGCGGGCCCGCAGCCGCAATGTAGCCTGGCTCATGATTTGGCTAATGCGAGACTCACTGACTGAGAGCACTGCGC
>JBPCXR010000198.1:0-3324 GCA_051027215.1 Pseudomonadales bacterium
GCTTATTCCAGCGTGGTGTGCTGAACGCTCAGCTAATGGAAATCATTCGCGCGAATGTACGTGACCCGGTGGTTGCAGAGGGCGATCTGTATTCGCTGGCAGCCTGTAACGATGCGGGAAGCGTGCGCTTGCGCCAAACCTTGCAAGAGTTTGGGCAAGGCGATGTTACCCAGCTTGGGGAACACATCGTAGAAGTCTCTCGGCGCGCGATGGAAGCCGCGATACAAGAGCTGCCAGAAGGACAGTACCACCACAGCACCGTGATTGACGGCTACGATCAGCCACTGACGCTGCGCTGCGGATTAACCGTGACCCAGAGCTCGATCAATATCGACTTTGCCGGATCACCAGCTGCGTCCGCCTACGGCATCAACGTCCCACTACCTTACACCCAAGCGTATGCAAGTTTTGGCGTGCGTTGCATTGTTGGCGGTGAAATCCCCAACAACGCTGGATCTTTGGCGCCAATTCGGGTGCAAGCAGCGGAAGGCAGCTTGCTGGCCGCATTGCCACCCAGTGCAGTATCAGCACGTCACGCAGTCGGCCAGATGTTGCCTGATCTGGTGCTAGGTTGTGTTGCCCAGTTTCTGCCTGAGGCTGTGCCTGCAGAAGGGGCCTCTTGCATCTGGAATCCCGTTCTGCGTGGACCGGATTTCGTGATCAACCCGATCTTCAACGGCGGCACTGGCGCACGTCCAGGTAAAGATGGTTTGTCGACCACAGCATTTCCCTCCGGGGTTCGTACCACTTCCACCGAAATTAACGAAGTCACCGCACCGCTGGTGTTCTGGCAGCGAGAATATGCGGTAGATTCTGCGGGTAGAGGCCGCTTGCGTGGTGGGCTCGGGCAAACGCTAGAAATAGCACATCGTCACGATCAAGCCTTCACGATCTCTAAAATGTTTGATCGCCTGCAGCATCCGGCCGCGGGTCGGGATGGCGGCGAGTCCGGCGCGCCGGGTGTGGTGGCGCTGCTGCAGGACGGAGATGCACGACTGCTAGCTGGCAAAGGGGTCGATCAAGTGCCTGCAGGCGCGCGGCTGCGGCTGCAGACCCCGGGCGGTGGCGGGATCGGTCCGATTGAACAGCGTTCAGCGTCGTTGCACGCTGCTGACGTCGCTGCGGGCTTGGTTAGCGACGGTCCGTGAGCTGGTGAGGTGCTCGCGGGAATCCGGGCTGGCGACTGCTAAATGCTGCGCCCGATCACCGGCACTGAATCGTTAGCAGTTTGTGAGTCACACTGCTGCTGTGCGCTTGGTCACACACGCTGGGTGGCATTTGTGGCCTCATAGCACTCAGCCCATCGGCCGCCGAAAGTGCCACCTTTGTCACCATAAGGACGCCACGTCGATGCCAAAATAATCTGGTGCGGCCTGACGAATATCGGTCGTGAACAAGCAGACGCATAGGAGTTGGAGCGGATGCGTTTTCGCAAGGAAGACAAGCAAGCTAGCAAGCAATCGGAGCGTGCTCCGGTACGCTCTGAGCGCTTCTTCAAAAAGGACTCTGGCTGGTATTTTAAGACCCGCGAAGGCATTGCGGTTGGACCCTACGCGGATGCCTTTGATGCTGAGCTCTCGGCGTCGCTATTGATCAGTCGGCTGGCCCAGCTGGAGAGCGAGGAAGATCCGAGGATCGCGATCCGTCGATTTCAGGATGACCCCGCCGTGGGACCGCTCGCTCGAAAGATGGAATCCATGTCGCGCTCGGATGTGACTTCTTTGCTGAAATCCTATCGGGACCAACAACGCATGCCGACGTTGCGCCGTGCCTGGCGCGCCGTGAGTAAACATTTGCCGGTAGCCGGTTCCATCGGCGGTATTAAAGAGTCTGACTCCCTACGCTAATCGCTGGGTAGCTGGCTGCTAAGGATTCTCCAGCACAAAGTTACCCGTGGCTTCCTCCCAGGTTCTGCGCAACACGAATTCTCTATCCAGCCCGACCGGTACGATCATTTTCAAAGGCACGAACTCAGCATCTGCTGTAAGCGGTGGGTCCTGCAATAACCCTTCCAGCGTCTGGTTCGTGGTGGCCGCTTGCTGGCCAATGGCCCCGAGCTGAGCCATGAAAGCGCGAAACCTAGCGATACCCTCTCGATCGGTGGTTGGCCCATGGCCAGGAATCACCCGCTCGAAATTCAGGGCGGTGACGCTATCCAAGGTCGAAGGCCAGCCCTGCACGGTGCCTCCTGCCTCCAGGTCGATGTTGGGATAGTGGCCGTTGAAGAGCAGATCTCCCATATGGACCGCGGACTCTTCGCGAAAGACCACCACCAGATCGCCGTCTGTGTGGCCCGGTCCAGGGTGCACGAGTTCCAGAGTCTTATTGCCAATCGAGAGAATTTGGCTGCGTTCGAACGTTTCTCCAGGCAGCAACTTCGCCGCTGCACCGGTCCAGAAATCCGCGTCCAGCGCTTTGAGGTGCGACAGGGTACGGCTGGTGCTGATGACCCGGGTACCTGGCTCAAAAGCGGGGTTTCCGTGGGTGTGGTCCAGGTGATAGTGGGTGTTGATCAGCAGTATGGTCTCTGCCCCGGTCAGGGCCCGGGTAAGCTCGCGTATGCGAGCGCCTTGCATGGGTAGGGTCATGGTGTCGACCACGACTGCGCCGGCGTCCGTGCGCAGCACCGCGGTGTTGCCGCCAAGACCCCGCAGCACATGCAGGTCGTCGCTGAGCGTTTCGACTTCGAGGTGACGAATCGAATACAGCAGGAAGCCAGCAAGAATGAGGGATACGGCCACCAGAAACAGCAACAGTCTTTGCCACCAGCGCATAAAAGCTCCGTTTTTCAGGGCCGTTGGCAATCCCGGAATGGACTTCATTGACAGCCTTGGCCCCTACTATACAATTCGCCACCTAAGCGGGTGTAGCTCAGCTGGTAGAGCGCGACCTTGCCAAGGTCGAGGTCACGAGTTCGAGCCTCGTTACCCGCTCCAGATAGTGATCTACAGACTTCTACTGACGTCTGTAAGTCGTTGAAAAGAGGGGCTTTGGCCCCTTTTTTCATTCCAGCGAGCGCCACGGAAATCCACCCACAGCTACCGTTTTTGAGTGACCAATTGAGGCACAAGAATACGGTTGGGACGGCTACCGGATAGTTGCTGGGGCTGAGCGGGAACCATGACGAGCATTAGGCCTAAGTCATAACTTAGGAGCCTCGAAATGGCACTCTCTGATCTGACAGTCCGGCAGGCAAGAACCACCGGCAAGCGCTACACCCTCTCCGATAACGACTGCCTGGGCCTGATGGTCTCTGCCGCAGGCGGCAAGTCGTGGATCTTCCGATACTACTGGCTGGGCAAGCAAAAGCGCATGTCCCTGGGT
>JBPCXR010000199.1:0-16754 GCA_051027215.1 Pseudomonadales bacterium
GCTCAATGACGTGGTTGTGCATCCCGGGTCCATGGCTCGCATGATGGAGTTTTCACTGTGGGTGAACGATGAGTACGTTTACAACCAACGCTCTGACGGATTGATCATAGCGTCGCCCACTGGATCCACGGCGTACGCGCTATCGGCAGGAGGACCGATCATGCATCCGAGTCTCAACGCCTTAGTCATCGTGCCCATGTTCCCGCATACGCTAACTTCTCGACCGTTGGTATTAGGCGGAGACAGCGAACTACGCATCGTGATCGGTGAGCATGGGCACCCTTCTGCCCAGGCAAGCTGCGATTCCCAGGTCCACCAGCCGTTCGCGGTGGGTGATGAATTGCACGTGGCCAAGTACCCTCATGCGTTGAAGCTGCTGTACCCGCTGGATCATAGCTTTTACGAATCCTGCCGGAGCAAGCTCGATTGGGCGAGCCGTCTCGGGGGGCAGTAGCAGGCTAGTGGCCGAGGAGATCTTCAGGCCGGTCGACATCCTGCAGCACGCCGGGATCATCTACTTCTAACCAGGTAACATGCGAATGCTGTTGTTGCAGCAATTGCCGTGCTCCGACATCACCACTCAGGTGCACCAGCTTGCGTAGCTGGGTGTGGCTGAAGCCCACTGGATTGCCGGGCCTGCTTTGGTGACGCGGACGCGCGAGCAAATCGGCGCTGGCGGATTCAAGCAACAGCAGCTGCAGACTGCGTAGCGTTGCAGCACGTACGTAGGGCATATCGCCAAGACCGACCAGCGCTTCGGTGAAGCCGTCGTCCAGCAGAGCGTCGACCCCGGCGCGCAATGAATGGCCCATGCCGAGGTGTGCATCTACAGCCACGACCCAATGCAGCCGAGCGGCCTCGGTAGTGCCGTGTAGATCGCGCCGGATGCGCTCGGGGAGGTCACTGTCTTCGGGGCGAATGACAATGTAAATCGGCCAGCCGAGGCACGCGTAGCGAGCGATGGTCGCGGCCAGTAGCGGTAAGCCAGTACTCGTCAGGGCTAGGCGTTTGTCGCTGCCAAAGCGGGTTCCAGCACCCGCTGCCAGGAGCAGCGTAGCGCCACTCACCCTGAGCTTACGAGGGCTTCAAGTGCCGTGCGTTGAGCTGTCAGAACACCCTTACGCACCGCGATGATCTCGGCGAGCACCGCGATGGCAATTTCTGGGGGTGTTTTGCTGCCGATGGGTAGACCAATGGGGGCGTGCAGACGATCGATCTCAGCATCGCTTAAATCCAATGCCTGGAGCCGTTGCCTGCGGCTGGCTGACGTTCGACTTGAACCCATTGCGCCGATATAGAACGCCTCGGTACCGAGCGCTTGCATTAGGCCCATATCGTCGATGCGCGGGTCGTGAGTTAGGGCCACGATGGCAGAGGCGGCGTCGCTGGCATGGCGAGCCACGGCATCGTCGGGCATGTCGCAAATGAGTCGCACAGAACGATTGGGGAAGTCATCGATCAGGTGCTGGCGTGGATCGCAAACCGTAACTTCGAAGTCCAGCATCTGCGCCATCTCGGCCAGGTACTGGGACACCATGCCCGCGCCAATGATGAACAGCTGCTGCTGCGGGCCGAAGGTCTGGGTTAAGCGCTGCTGCTCAGCATCCCAAACCAGCGGCTGATAGTTAGTGGTCGCTGCGATCGTCGACGTACTTTGGCCATTGTTGGTAGTTACATTGCGAGTAATTGAGCGGCGCTGCTCCAGAGCTTCGACGATGCTACTGATCTGTTGTTTGACCTCTGAATTGTGCTGCGGGTCCAGCGGTTCCAAAAAAACGCTGAGGTGGCCGCCACAGGGTAGTCCAAGGCGTTCCGTCTCTTCCGCAGTGACCCCATATTCGAACAGGGTTGGTGTCTGCGCCGCCAGCTTACCTTCGAGCAACTGTTCCAGCAGGTCATCTTCAACGCAGCCGCCAGACAGAGAGCCAGTCATTTGACCATCGGCGTTGCAGGCTAAGAGCGAGCCCGCGGGGCGCGGTGAAGAACCCCAAGTTGCCACAACTGTTGCCAACCAGCAGCGTTTACCAGCCTGCAACCAGCGGTGCAATTGTCCGAGTACTTCTTGATCGACGGCACGCACTATTCGAACTCCTTATTGGTAGCAGGTGTGTACACTACGGCGCCTGAAAACCCATTATACCCTTCCTTGGATCTCGGCATGAGTGAGTAGCATGCGCCTTCTCGATGTAGCAATTGACGATGACTTGGCGCCATTTTCACGGCATTTGTGGGTACAACGCATAGCCCACCGGGTCTACGAGGAGTCTGGTCGGCAGATTTTGGAGCTGGCCCGAGCGGATGATGCCCAGCGTGCTCAGGCAGACTACGAAGCCTGGCGCAGCGGCGCCTTGGCGTTAGTTCATCCGGCTGATGTGCCCCAGCAAGAAAGTAGGCTCCGAGCGTCGCCATGGCGCCGGTTGCCGGTGGTGATGGCCATGATCGGTCTAGCCGCGCTAATCTATTTTTTTACCGGCGGCGGGCGCCTGGACGTGGGGTTGTCCAACTGGCTGGCCTTTACCGATTTGCAGCGTTTGGGCGACGATTTGAACGGGGTGATTGCTCGCTTGGAATGGTGGCGCCTGGTTACCCCGGCGCTGTTGCACTTCTCGATCCCGCATCTGCTGTTCAACTGTGCGGTGATCTGGGAGGTCGGCAGACGAATTGAAACTGCGGAGGGCAGTATGCGCCTGCTGGTATTGGCAGTGCTGTTGAGTCTAGCGAGTAACCTTGCACAATATTGGATCGGCGGTAACCCGCGATTCGGTGGGTTGTCGGGGGTTGCCTACGGTTTCGTCGGTTTCGTCTTGGTGCGCTCCAAGCTGTCTCCAGCCGAGCCGCTATGGCACTTACCCAACGGAGTGGCGGTGGGCTTGTTGATCTTTTTGGTGCTGTTTTCGACTGGCATTACCGAACCCTTTGGTTTGCGTGTTGCCAACGGCGCCCACTGGGGCGGTCTGCTGAGCGGCGCCGTACTAGCATTGATTTTTGCCCGGCTGTTGCGCCAGCGATATACGCCCCCGGACTTCGATCGATGACGGCGCCGGTACAAGCCCAGGGCACCCTGGCAAAGTTGCGTTGGGACTTTGAGCAGAAACCGAGCGACCGTTACCAACCCGAGCCGGTGCTGTTGGTTGGAGAGACTGCGATTAATCTGCGCTCGCGGATCGGACAGCGGATGCGCTTTACCTATGCCGGTAAGATCCACTGTTGTCACTGCGGCCGAATCAGCAAACGCAGCTTTAGTCAGGGATATTGTTATCCTTGCTTTAAGAAGCTGGCTCGCTGCGATCTATGCATCATGAGCCCGACCCGTTGTCACTTTGATGCGGGCACTTGCCGCGAGCCTGAGTGGGCTCAGGGTTTTTGTTTTGCGCCCCACAGTGTTTACCTGGCCAACTCAAGTGGCTTGAAGGTGGGTATTACTGGATCAGGGCGGGAGCCTACTCGCTGGGTCGATCAGGGCGCCGCGCAGGCCTTGGTCTTACTGCACTGTGCGACGCGGCAGCTGGCCGGTACGCTGGAAGCGGCGTTAGCCGAGCACATCAGCGATCGAACTCACTGGCGCAAATTGCTCAGTGGCGATGCGCCAGCGTTGGACCTCCCGGATCTTGCAGACCAGGCGCTCAAACGCTTGGGTGCGCTTCCCGAAGGCGCCCAGGCCGTTATCCCCAGGCCGATTGAAATCAACTATCCGATCTCGCGCTACGGCCCGGTAAAAACCATCAATCTCGAAAAGTCGCCGCTGTTCGAGTCCACCCTGCTAGGGGTGAAAGGGCAGTACCTGTTATTCGAAGACGGTGTGCTAAACGTACGCCGCCACACGGCCTTTGCAGTGAGCTATGCCAGTGGTCCAGGCGATGACGCGCCTGAGTCCGAGCAAATGGAGATTTTTTAGATGATGATCGACGCCGCCGCGCCTGCCCCTATCAGGTTACTCGACTACCAGCCAACGGACTATGCCACCACCCAGACTGAGCTCGAGTTCGACATTTACGACGGCGAGACCGTGGTGATTTGCACACAACAGGTGCAGCGTCGAGAAGGTTCAGAAGCTTCCGCGAATCTGCTCTTGCACGGTCAGGACCTGCGCTTGGACAGCGTCGCTGTTGACGGTCGTGCTTTGCACGATAACGAGTACCGGCTCGACGCTGAAACGCTCACGCTATTCGATGTGCCCCAGCGAGCGAGCGTAAGGGTTGTTACCCGTATTCGACCCGAGCAGAACACGGCGCTGGAAGGGCTCTACAAATCGGGTGGTATGTACTGTACTCAGTGCGAAGCAGAGGGGTTTCGTAAGATTACTTACTACCAGGACCGGCCTGATGTCCTGGCTCGCTTCACGACCCACATCGTTGCCGATGCCGAGCACTACCCAGTAATGCTGGCTAACGGTAACAAGGTGGCCGACGAAATACTGGTAAACGGCCGGCGCCGAGTGACCTGGGAGGACCCTTTTCCAAAGCCCAGCTACTTGTTCGCCCTGGTAGCCGGTGACCTGGCTTGCATAGAAGACACCTTCGTTACTCGCTCTGGGCGCAGCGTAGCCCTAGAGATCTACTCAGAGCCACATAATATTGATCAATGTGGCTATGCCATGGACGCGTTAAAGCGCTCCATGCGTTGGGACGAAGAGGTCTACGGTCGAGAGTACGATCTAGATATCTTCATGATCGTGGCGGTCGATGATTTCAATATGGGTGCGATGGAGAACAAGGGTCTCAATATTTTTAATACCTCCTGTGTGCTGGCTACGCCGGATACCGCAACGGATGCCGCTTATCAGCGTGTTGAAGGCGTTGTCGCCCATGAGTATTTCCACAACTGGTCCGGTAATCGCGTCACCTGCCGCGATTGGTTTCAACTGAGCTTGAAAGAAGGGTTCACCGTTTTTCGCGACGCTCAGTTCTCCTCAGACATGAATGGCGCCACAGCTAAACGGATAGAGGATGTCAGTCTTTTGCGTTCCGTGCAGTTCGCCGAAGACGCCGGTCCACTGGCCCACCCCATACGCCCAGATGCCTATATAGAAATATCGAACTTTTATACTTCTACCGTGTATGAGAAAGGCGCGGAAGTCGTCGGCATGCTGCACACGTTGTTGGGGGCAGAGCGGTTTCGTCGCGGCAGTGATCTCTATTTCGAGCGCTTTGATGGCCAGGCGGCCACCACGGAGGACTTTGTTGCCGCCATGGAAGAGGCGAACAGCGTAAACCTTGCGCAGTTTAGGCTCTGGTATAGCCAGGCTGGAACGCCGGTGATTAACGTTGCCAGCAAATTCGGCAACAACACGTTGACCTTACAGCTGAATCAAGAAACTCCGGACACGCCGAAACAAAGCAATAAGCAACCCATGCATGTCCCGGTGACCCTTGGCCTGCTCGACCCGCAAGGTCAAGCCATCCGTTTTCAACCGGGACAGATTGACGGCAGCGCCACGGTAGAGCTGCGTCAAGATGATCGTTCGCTGTTGGTGCATCTGCAGCGAGTAACAGATGAGGTGCGAATTTCTGGGCTGGCTGCTCCGCCCGAAGTCAGTTTTCTGCGAGGATTTTCCGCCCCCGTACGCGTCAATTACCCACGCTCGCCGCAGAGTTTGGAGTTTCTCGCTCGACACGATGAGGATGGTTTCGCTCGCTGGGATGCTCTGCAGACATTAGTTGTCGATCAGCTGTTCGAGTTGGTTGCCAAGCAGCGCTCACCTGTCGCGTCCGATTCTGGGGGCGTTGCGACCGGTACAGTTGCCTTGTTCGGAGATTTGATTAGCGAGGCATTGGACTGCAAGCCCAGCGCGGAGCCTTTGTCGCTATTGGCAAATATGCTCACTGTGCCCAGCGAAAACTACCTGTTCGAGCAGGCGTCCAGGGTGGACGTGCATGGTATTGTCAGTACTCGTGATGAGATACTGCAACGACTGGCGAACGCTTTGCAGCCCCAGTGGCTTGCGCTCTACCAAGCGCACCAAGATCAGGGTGGCTATGAACCTACGCCCACAGCAATGGCGTCGCGCCAGCTGAAAAACCTCAGCCTGCAGTACCTGTGCACCGCTACGGATCCAGAGCCGCAGCGTGTTGCGCGCACCTGTGCATTGCAGCAATTGCAGCAGGCGGACAACCTCACCGATCGACGCGGCGCATTGGCGGCCATCATCAACAGTGACTTGTTCAGCCAGGAGGAGCGTGGTGAGCTGTTCACAGAGTTCTATGAGCGCTGGCACAACGAAGCGCTGGTGGTAAACCTGTGGCTGCAACTGCAAGCCAGCGCGCCAGGTACCAACGCTCGCGCGGTCGAGGCGTTGGAGGGACATCCAGGGTTTGATGCGCGGAATCCCAACAAAGTACGGAGCCTGATTGGCGCTTTTGCGCAACACAATGCACGCAATTTCCATAAGGCCGATGGCGGTGGCTACACATACCTGGCTACGAAAATCACAGGCCTGGACCAAGCCAACCCCCAACTTGCCGCGCGCTTGGCGTTACCACTGTCGAAATGGCGGCGCTTCGTACCGGCCCAGAGCGTACCGATGCGGGAGGCTTTACAGGGTCTCAGCGATGCCGGGAATCTATCGAAGGATGTTTTTGAGATCGTCAGCAAGAGCCTGGCTGACTGATTCAAGTCCTAGCTGCGGCTGGGATACAGCGGCGGCAGCACGGAGGCTGGTCGCCGCTTGTGCTTTGGCACGCTAGCGTCGAAGGCGATCAGGATCTGTTCGTCGGACGGGTTCAGGGCGTTGGGCTGGGCGGCGTAACAGAGCGCATCCAAAGCCTGTAATACAGGTGCGCTGGTGGTATCGGCGTTCAGGGCCTTTGCAGCATCGGCGCTGTGACCATGCCGTGCGGCTGCTACAGCGCGCAGTAGTGCTACACGGCGTGCACTGGCCTGCTCCGGATGATTCTCGAGCTGCTGCTGAAGCTGCCTTCGCAGCAATACGACGTTTAATTTCTTAGCGGCTCTACTGCGACTGGCGAGCCATGCGCTTCGGCGCCTCTGCGGATGTCTTCTGACCCATCTGAACAGCAAGAGCCCAGCTGCGATCAGTGCGGCGGCCAGCGCCAGCCAACGCCAATGTCGCAATGGGTTAACTCGGGTCACCAGGGCAGGTTCAGCAACAGTTTGAGAGTCTTGTGTGCTTACTGATTCGCTGTTCGGCTCGGAGTCCACCGCTCCTGTGGTGTTGGTCGCTATGCGCTCGCCAGCGATATTCAAGGTGACGGCGTTGGCACGAGCGACTTGTACCCGAGCGTTGCTGGTATCCCACCAGGTTAGCGTCTGTGCGGGAATCTCCACGATTCCGGGTTGTATTGGCAATAATGAGCTGAGTTCCTGGCGGCTACCAACGTTGGTGCTTTCGTGCACCACATCGGTGGTCTCGGGTGCCTGGGGATATTCTCGAAAGAAACCATCAGCCGGGGCATTGGCCGTGGCAGTCGAGGCGACGATGGGGGCAATGGCTGAAGATACGTTGCCCGTCACCCGGGCCCGCAATGTCCGCGTCAGCGGCGTGCCGGTTTCCAGCCCGGTCTGCGGGCTGATCGTCTGGCTGAGTTCGACAGCGGTGGCCGGCAACCAAGGAGCAGCAGATGGGTACTCAGCGGGGATGGGCAATACCGTGACGGTGTGCGCCTGGGAGCTAACCCGGATTCCGCTGCGGCGCATGCGGCCATCTTTCAGCACTCGCACGCTGCTCGTCAGTGAAACCGCGGGAATTGTGATCGAGCCGCTGCGCTCAGGGTAGACGGCGAAGCGTTGCTCAACGATGTTGTAATCAATGCCGTTGCGGCGTGTTCGTAGTGATTCTGCGTTAGATAGCGGTATCACAACCGCGTCGGCGATTTCCGGCGCACCAGGAAGTTCACTGTACATCTGCACGCCGCCGCTGGTGGCGTAGAACAGTCGACGCACCACTTTGATCTCGGCCTGAACGTAAACAGGATTTGGGGTGACTTCGGTTTCGAAGAAGACCATACGGTCAATTTCTTGGCGCAGAACAGGGTCTAAAGCCCGTACTTCAACCTCGGTCGGATCACTGTACTCACCACCAAACGCCAGCGCGGGTATGGTTAGCGTGCCGGAACGACGCGGTCGCAAATTGATCTGGTACTCAACCCAGGCTTGCACCTGGCCATTGATGCTGCGGTACTGGCTTGACGAGCTGCTACCCAGCACCTCGAAATCCGCCTCTAAGGGCGCAAGCTCCGGAGCGTCAGCCCGCTGCGCGCCGTCAAGGCGCAGGGTTAATCGCAATGTCTCGGTTTCATCTAAGACTTTCGGGTCGATAAAGGTGCGCACATCGGCAACGGCTGCGGCGCTGAACAGACACAGTAATGTCAAATAGCACCGAACGGCGATTGCATGTTTAGGTAGTTTCACCAGATTTTCTGATCGTCTTGGCGTCGAGCTTCGCCGTTACGTAGGCGCTGATTTGTTTCGTATTGGAACTTGCGGCGCAGTAGCCCCCCTGGATCGTCCGGCACGCGACGTAGCCACTGTTCCATCGCCTCGGTATTTTCATCCCGACTGGCTTGGGCTTCTTGCTGCTCTTGCTCCTGGGGTTCATCTTCCGGTTGTTGGGGTTGCTGTTCCTGCTGCTTGCTGTCGTTGTCGGCAGATTGGGACTCTTGCTCGTTGTTCGGATCTTCAGGTTGCCCTTGGGGATCGTTGTTGGAGCTGTTGTTGTCCTGTGGCTGCTCGCCCTGCTGGCCTTGGTCCTGTTGATCTTCAGGGTTGCTTTCTTCGTTGCCTTGTTGCTGCTGCAAAAGCTTTTCTACCAGTGCTTTATTGAAGGTGGCATCTTCGTGCTCAGGCGTGGCGTTTAGCACTTTGTCGTAGGCATCGATGGCGGCTTGGAATTGGCCGAGCCGGGCCTGGGCGTTGCCGAGATTGTAGGTTTCCGTTACCGGAAGCGGTGCATTTTCTGCAGTGCCCTCTGACGTTTGGCGGTTTTCGATTGCGGCGCTAAATGCCTCGCTCGCAGCTTGGTACTCGCCGCTGCGGTAGTTGGCGATCCCACGCCAGTCGCGATCTTCGAACAGCGTGGCGGCGCGTTCCGGTGAGCCTTCAATAAGGGCTTGGTGCGCCTGTTGATCCGTGCGTTGCCATAAGTCCTGCCACCAGCCCGCATGGGCAGGGGTGGGTAGCAAAGACAAAATTGCTCCGGCCACTAGCGGAGTTGCTAGAACAGGTGGGAGTCCAACAAAGGTGCCTTTGCGGAATCCTGCTGCCAATAGTGGCAAAAGCAACAGCGCGAGCCAATAACCTCTATCGGCCCACTGATCGAAGCGCCGCTCGCTGTCTATGCTGGCTGTGTCACCAGGCAGCTGAGTGCTAAGCAGAGCCTGGATGTCTGCGTCACCGAGTTCAGCGGTTCGATACTGACCGTAGCCGAGCTCGGCGACTTCGCGCAAACGATCTTCGTCTAGTCGAGCGCGAATGATGTCACCTTGCTGTGTCTGTAGAACTCGACCGGGTTGATTGGCGAAGTCTAACGGGATCGGAGCTCCCTCAGCCGTACCGACGCCGAGAACCGAAAGCGGGTAATCCCTGGAGCGCTGGCTGGTGACGTCTGCGAGGCGATCGATGCCATCGGTGACTAACAGGATTCGGCCTTGCTGCATCCCCGCGCTTTGCAGCAATTCCTGGGCCAGCTCGATGGCGGCCCCGGCATCGCTGCCAAGCACTGGCATCATTTCGGGAGAGAGCGCTGCTAACAGGTTGGCGATCGTATCCGTATCGTCAGTTAACGGTGCTACAGCGTGAGCATCGCCAGCGTAAGCAATCAACCCGGTGAAGCCCTGACGCCGCAATCGCAGAGTGTCTGTAACCTTTTGTCGAGCTCTAACGAGCCTCGACGGTGAGACATCTTTGACGTACATAGACAGTGATAAATCCAAAACGATGACCAGGCCGTCGGCGTCTCGTTCCACTGGTTGCGGCAGCCGTTCCCAGGTGGGACCCGCTAAGGCCAATAGCGCTAAGCACATACCCGCTGCGAGCAGCAGTGGGGTGATGTTGTGCCGAGTATTGGCGTCGCGATCAAGCAGTACGGCTAACAGCGTTGGATCGATGCGGCCTTCAAACTGACCTCCGCTGCGCTGCCGTTGCGCCCAATACCAAAGCAGGGCGAGAGTCGGTGGTAGTACCAATAGCCATAACGGTCGCAAGAAGTGAAACGATTCAAGCATGGGCTTGTGCCTGGTTGCTGCGTGCGCCGCTGGCAAGACGGCGGCTGCCCACTTGCCAGACGATGAGCAGCAGCAGGATAAGCGTCGCTAGACCCAGAGGCCAGTAGTACAGCGCTCTAATCGGGCGGAAGCTCTCTGCCTCTTGGCTAACCGGTTCCATGTCGTCGATAGTCGCGTAGATCTCCTTCAGCTTTTCGGTATTGCGCGCTCTGAAGTATTGTCCTGCAGTCAACTCAGCAATGCGGGTAAGGGTTTCCTCGTCGAGCTCGGTGGAAGGGTTGACGATGCGGGAGCCCAGCGCGCCGAATAGTCCCGGCATTTTCAACTGCATCTCATCCGCGCCGACACCAATGGTGTAGATTTTGATCTCTTCTCGAGCTGCCAGTTCCGCCGCTTTGATCGGCGCCACTTCGCCCACGTTGTTGGCGCCGTCCGTGAGTAGTATCAATACCCTGTCGCCTTCGGTTTTCTTGCGCAAGCGCTTGACCGCCAGTCCGATTGCATCACCAATGGCTGTTTTGCCTCCGGCGATACCAACCGGCGCATCTTGCAGCAAGAGTTGCACACTGTTGAGATCGAAGGTCAGTGGCGCTTGCAGGTAGGCGCGCGTCCCAAACAGGATTAGACCAACGCGATCGCCGTTGCGCACCTCCAAGAAGCGGTTTACCACGTCTTTGACGACCAGCAGCCGGTTAACAAACTGGTCACCAAGTTGCATGTCTTCAGTGCCCATGGACCCGGAGATATCCACTGCCAGCATCAGGTCACGCCCGCTTGCGGGGAGCGCAACTTCTTCGCCAGTCCACTGGGGCCTTGCTACCGAGGCCAGTAACGCAATCCATGCCAGCCACAACAGCGCCAGACGGACCATGCGTTTTTGCCGCAAACTGCTCACTTCTCCATGCTCTGGTGTGCTGAAGCGGTTGAGATCGGGAACAACCAGGGCGGGATCCTGGCTGTCAGCCGCTGGCCATAGATGTCGAGCGATGGCGGGCACTGGCAGCAGTGCGAACACCCATGGCCACAACCACTCAATCATGGCTCAGCCTCGCATCGTCATCTCGGCGCTGGTTGCCGGCTGCTTGCAGCACATCGTCTATGGCCCGTTGCAGGGCATTGAGTTCTGCAGCATCTGAATCCAGTAGCTTTGTGGCAAAGCGACGTTCGCTTAGGAGCGCGCCGGGACCCTCGCTAAAGGGTGCGCCAATGACAAAACTGTCTAGATGTTGCAACCAGCGCTCCCCTGTTAGCGCTGCAATGCTGCGGTCGTGCTGGCCATGTATAAAAACTCGTTTAAGTAGGCTGTTGGCGCTGTGTAGATAATCCACGATGCTGATCTCGCCATTATTCAAAGCCAGGCGTAGCTGTTTGTGCAGGCGCAGCCCTGACGCGAACGGTTGCCGCTCGCGGTAACGTTTCCGGAGCACGCGCGTAAGCCAGGCGATAGTAACTACTGCCATCGTAGCCAACAGCCACCAACCTGGTGCTGGAGGCCACCAGGAAGGATCCGGTGGCAGGTGTACATCTTTGAGCTGTTGTAGCGGATCAGCCTGCATCAGCGCCAAACCCCTAAGGCTTCCAGTGACTGATTGGTGCTAGCTTGTATGTAGCGTACTCGAGATTGGGTAAGCGCCGTCTTGAGCTGTTCCTGTTCCAGCTCGAATCGGCGGGCGTAGCTGTTACGCACGCTCGAGTCTGCCGCGTCGAAAATTACACGTGACTTGCCGTTGCTGACCATGAACTGCTCAGCGATGGAGATCTCTTGCTCCATGGGGTCCATGATGTGTACTGCGACAACGTCGTTGTGTCGGGCCAATGCCCGGAGGGTGTCTAACCAGAATGGTCCCTGGGGTAAAAAGTCGGTAATGACGACGATTCGATGGTTGGTCTGCGCCAAGCGCCGCAGATGTTGCAGTTCTGAAGTGACCTGTTTGGCGCTGCTAGTCGGGGCGTTGCGATTCAAAGCATGGTTGTGTTCGCACAGGTGCCCCAGAAATCGAGCAACAGCGCGAGCGCTGCGCTTCGGCTTCGCCAAGGTGCTATCGCCACTACCGATGATCAGGCCGCCAACTCGGTCGCCATTTGCCAGCGCCTGCCACGCGCAACGAGCAGCAAGCTCGGCGGCGGCCACAGACTTTAATCGCACCTGGCTGCCAAAAAACATGCTGCGGGTCTGATCTACGCACACCAAGGTCGGGCGTTCGCGCTCTTCGCGAAATACCTTGGTGTGGGGTTCGTTTTTACGCGCCGTTACCCGCCAGTCGATGCTGCGGACGTCATCGCCAGGTTGGTAGGCGCGGACTTCCGCGAAGTCGACCCCACGACCGCGAATGCGTGATACTCGTTGTCCGCTGCTGGGATTACGTCGTCGAGTTTGTCGCGAGGGCTTGCGCGCAGTTCGCAAACGCAGCGCTAATAACTCTTCCAGCACGACGTAGGCACCGCTGAGTGTGCTGCCGGGGAGTTGTTGCAGCAGCTCGACGCTCAAGGCGCAGGAACGAGCGCAAGTAGGCGCGTGATCACGGCATCGCTGGTGAAGCCTTCCGCTTCACCTTCGAAGGTGAGAATTAGGCGATGCCGAAGACAGTCAGGGGCGACTTCTTGGACATCTTCAGGCGTGACGAAGTCGCGACCATGGAGCCAGGCATAGGCCCGTGAACACAGGTCCAAGGCGATAGTTGCGCGCGGTGATGCGCCGAACTCCAATATCCGATTGAGTTCATCGTTGCGCTCTCGGGAGGCCATGACCAGTTCCACAATGTAGCGTTCCACGGGTTCGGACATGTGCAGATCTACCAGCGCATCTCGTGCGGCGAATACGTCCGCTTCGGTTAGCCGCGCCGGTGGTCGCGCCGTGCTGGCGCTGCGGGTGCCTTCGCTTCGTACCAGCCGCAATATTTTCGCTTCTGCTGCGCGATCCGGATAACCGACGTTGACCTGCATCAGAAACCGGTCCAACTGAGCTTCCGGCAGAGGGTAGGTGCCTTCCTGCTCAATGGGGTTCTGGGTTGCCATGACCATAAACAGATTGGGCAGGGCATAGGTTTCCCGGCCGATACTCACCTGGTGTTCTGCCATTGCTTCCAGCAGCGCTGACTGCACCTTCGCTGGGGCCCGATTAATCTCGTCGGCGAGTACCAAATTGTGGAAAACCGGTCCCTTCTGGAAGTGGAATGAGCCGTCCTGAGGTCGATAGATTTCGGTGCCGGTGACGTCGCTCGGTAGCAGGTCCGGAGTAAACTGAATGCGGTGAAAGTCGCCATCTACGGCGCTTGCCAGTTCTTTGACTGCCCGGGTTTTGGCAAGTCCAGGCGCGCCTTCGACCAGCAGATGGCCGCCGCAAAGCAGGGTCATCAGCAACCGTTCCAGGAGCGATTCCTGGCCGATGATACGGCCACGCAGCCACTCGGTTATGGCGACGACTTTGTCCTGCAGCGTGGTGCTTTGAGCTTCCATAAATGCCTTGATTCTAAGTGATGAGCGTTGGATCGGGGCGGTATTGTAACCAGCCGGCTCGGGGCGTCCACGTTGACTGGTAAGGGCTATTACTTGGCACTTGCCGCTCCTGGGCTAGGGTTACAGGAAAGTATGCCGCCGTTGGCGGTGCTGCGGAGCCTTTGGTGCCAACCTATACCCTCGATTTGAGCATCAGCGACACAGAACTTGCACGTTTCTACGGCGGCAGTGCGCGAAAAGTGTTGGCACTTGGCCGTTGTGGGACGCGTTTGCAGTTTCCCGCTCATTGGCTGCGGCCATTCGTTGAGCACGACGGTGTACACGGCAGTTTTGTGTTAGAGACAGACGCCGATTATCGAATGCGGCGATTCCAGCGTCTCTAACCACTTTGCGGGTTACCATAGCCGCTATGTATTCCTTGGCCCGCACCGCGCTGTTCGCGCTCGATCCCGAAGCATCACATCATCTGAGCATGACAGGGCTGGCCGGGTTCGGTCGCTGTCCAGGACCGATACGTCCAATCGCTGGAACGCCCCGGGAAGTGATGGGCTTGCAGTTCAGCAATCCGATCGGACTCGCAGCGGGCTTGGACAAAGACGCGGTTGCGGTTCTGGGCTTGGCCAGGCTAGGTTTTGGCTTCGTCGAAGTGGGTACTGTCACCCCCCGGCCGCAAGCCGGAAATCCCCGGCCGCGATTGTTTCGTGCGCCAGCGCAGAAAGCGCTCATCAATCGCATGGGGTTCAATAATCAGGGTCTGGACGCGATGCTGCAGCGTTTGCGCCGGCTGCGCCAGGACGGACGCCTGCAACAGACGCGGTTGGGCGTGAACATTGGCAAGAACAAAGATACCGACAACGCTCGTGCCGGAGACGACTACCGACATTGTTTTGCTGCAGTATCTGCCTATGCGGATTACGTGACCGTCAATCTGTCCTCGCCGAATACCCCAGGCTTGCGCGCGTTGCAGTCAGCTGCTGCGCTGAAAACGCTACTCGGTCCGTTGAAGGAGCAACAGCAAGCGTTGCACCAGCGCGATGGCAAGTACACGCCGCTGACCGTTAAGGTTGCGCCAGATCTCGATGAGGATGAGGTTGAGGCGATCGCCGAGCAACTGCTGGCTTTTGAAATCGACGGTTTGATCGCCACCAACACCACAGTCACCCGGCCTGGCATCTCCGCTGCGCTGGCAGCGGAAGCCGGCGGATTAAGTGGCGCGCCGCTGCAACCTATGGCGCTTGTAGCTGTGTCCAGATTCTCTGACTCGCTACGTGGACGGATACCCATCATCGGCGTCGGCGGCATCGACTCGGTCACTGCTGGTAGGGCAATGTTGGAGGCTGGTGCGGAGCTATTGCAGATTTACAGTGGCTTTATTTACGAAGGGCCAGCACTTGTACGGCGGCTGTCGCAGCTGTAGCGATGCCTATGCGGTATCTGCCGTTGTCAGCCTCGGTAAGAAATACCATAATGCTCCGCACTTTCTTGGTGCGCTGCCAAGAACATGGCGATGCTCTTTAATGATTGCACTATTTTGGTGCAAACTTAATCCAAAACGAGCCCGCCAAACTAATTAAAGGGGGAAGCGAGTGGGGCAATCCATAGGTACCTGGCGCGTGTTGGTCACATTGGGGCTGCTAGCGTTATCCAGCACTGCGGCAGCAGAAGACACTCTGAACTCGGGCAACACCGCTTGGATTCTGACTTCCACTGCCTTGGTCCTTTTCATGACGATCCCGGGGCTGTCGCTGTTTTACGGCGGCCTGGTGCGCAGCAAGAATGTGCTGAGCGTGCTCATGCAGTGTTTCGTGATCACCTGCGTTGTGTCTATGCTTTGGCTGCTGGCCGGCTACAGCCTGGCGTTTAGCGAAGGCAACGGCTTCATCGGTGGTTTCAGCAATTTCCTCTTCGCCAACGTCACTGAAGAAAGCCTCAGTGGTGACATACCGGAATCTGCGTTCGCACTGTTTCAGATGACCTTCGCGATCATTACGCCAGCGCTGATCGTTGGCGGCTTTGCGGAGCGCATGCGCTTCTCCGCCATGCTGCTGTTTAGTGTGCTGTGGCTGTTTGCAGTGTATCTGCCCGTATGTCACTGGGTTTGGGGCGGCGGCTGGCTAAGCGAGCTTGGGTTCATGGACTTTGCCGGTGGCTCAGTGGTGCATATCACCGCCGGTACCGCTGCCTTGGTTGCCGCACTGGTGCTGGGTAGCCGTCAAGGCTTCCCCCAGCAACCCTTGCCGCCGCACAACATGACGTTGACGGTCACCGGCGCAGGCATGCTTTGGGTTGGATGGTTTGGATTCAATGGTGGCAGTGCATTGGCAGCAAACGGGGATGCGGCCATGGCGATGCTGGTCACACATATTTCCGCTGCCGCGGGTGCCTTCGTGTGGATGAGCATCGAGTGGGTCAAGTACGGTAAACCGTCTGCGCTGGGTGCTGTGACTGGCATGGTTGCGGGATTAGGGACCATTACCCCAGCTTCCGGCTATGTCGGGCCGGCAGGCGCCCTGGTGATCGGCATGGCCGCCGGGTGTGTTTGTTTCTTTGCCACCAATTTCATGAAACAGCGGCTGAAAATCGACGACTCGCTGGACGTATTTCCCGTGCATGGGGTCGGCGGGCTGCTTGGCACGCTGTTAACTGGCGTTTTTGCCAGCAATGCTCTTGGGGTGTTCAGTGGACAACATGAAATAGTCATCTCTGAGCAGTTCTTAACCCAAGCCCTTGGGGCTGGCGCCACGTTGATCTACACCGCGGTGGTGACCTACGTCATTCTGTTGCTGGTAGGAGCGCTGCTGCGGCATCGAGTGACTGACGAGCAGGAGCAGGAAGGGTTGGATCTAGTGCTGCACAACGAGCGGGGTTACGACCTTTAAGGTTGGACAAAACTGTTAACTGGGCACTAAAGGTTCTCCAGCGCCGGTCGATACCCTCTGCAACGCCAACGCCAATGGAAGTCGCGTCATGCAGGTCAATCAAGGATTCGGAGGCGGGTTTTTTGCCCATCAACTCTCGTCCGCGCCGGAATTTCGTGGGGCTGTAGCCAACACGCAAAGTGCCCCTGCCGCTGCTCCTGCAGTCCCCGGAGCACCTGCTCAGGCTGAGTTTGGCGCACCG
>JBPCXR010000200.1:0-7364 GCA_051027215.1 Pseudomonadales bacterium
GTTTCCAGACGTGCGTCCATACAGGCAACTACCGCAATCTGCTTGGCGGGCGGCATGGGTAGAGCGCCTTTACCGAAACCTTTTGCATAGATCTGGTTGTTGGCGAAAAACTCATCGATTGCGCCCATGGGGCTCTCCTCTTTTACAGTCTATGGTGTTGCGCAGGTTACGTTTCTCTGTGGTTTCTCTAGACCGAACCAGCCAGATTGCCCCCGCCTGAGATACTGATGCATTCCCCGGTTACCCACTCGGAGGCAGGGGAGACGAAATAGAGAATTGCGTTGCCCAGGTCTTCGGGTCGACCCAGACGCCCGGCGGGTATCTTCAGCGATTCCTCCAAAGCGGGCAGATCGTCTGCTGTCAGCTTGAGGGATTCCATAACGATATCGGTGGGTACCAGACCGGGCAACACGGCGTTGACCCGGATGCGTGGTGCAAGTTCGTACGCGAACGACTCGGTGAGTGAATTGACTCCCCGTTTCGCGGCGCTGTAATGACCACTGCCGGGTACGATCCGCGCAGCAGCGATGGATGACACGTTAACCACGCGCCCACCTTCACCCATTAGCCTGGCGGCAACACGCGTACAATTCCAAACGGCGGTAAGGTTGAGCGAAAGCGTGCGATCCCACTCGTCACGGGCAAGATCCACAAGTGGTGCCTGGACAGGCGATCCACCCGCATTGTTGACCAGAATATCGAGCCGACCCCATTCATTGATGGCCGCCTGCATCAGTCGTTCAACATCGTCGTCCACGGTCACATCGGTACGTACGGCGATGGCTTCGCCGCCTGCGCTGCGGATGTCGCTGGCGACACGCTCAATTTCCGCTTCACGCCGACCCGCGCAGACAATGCGCGCACCCGCTTGGGCCAGAACATGGGCGGTGCCCTCACCGATACCGCTGCCTGCGCCCGTGACAACGGCCACATCACCATCCAACAAAAAAGGACTCTTAGTCATTTAGCTTCTCGCCCCAATTGTTTGACCGATGCTACAGCCTAGTGTCATTGCCTTCTTGACGTCCAGCGCTTTGGCGCCGATTCACTTGGCTGGCTTAACGGGCGGTGGCGGTGGCAACCAGTAAATAGCAATCGCTGCGGGAATAAGACAAACCGCGAATAACTGAAACGCTACGTCATAGTTGCCTGTCGCATCAAAAATCCAACCCGAAACAAGCGAGCCTAAGCTACCGGACATCAGGAAAAGATTAACCAGTCCAACTACCCGGCCAAACGACAATGAGCCAAATCTGCTCGCATAGACAATGCCCATCATCGGTAGCACGCCACCGGTTGCCATGCCTTGCAAGGCGGCGGCCACAAGCAATTCCATGCTACTGGGCCCGCCCATATACATTACCAGTGCCAACGACAGGAGCAAAAACATCAACCAGTACAAGCGGCGATGATCCATTCGGTCACCCAGTGATCCGAACAGGAATTTTCCAACAATCATACTAACCGAGGTGACTGAAATCAGTTGGGCTGCAAAGCCTTGTGACATACCCAAATCGGAGACGTAAGCACCAAGATTGAACTGCACACCGCCAAACGCTGCGTTAATCGGCACCAGACCAATAACAGGTAGCCAGAACATCCTGGTCGTCAAAATTTCTCGCGTCGCCCAAACT
Organism: Pseudomonadales bacterium; assembly: GCA_051027215.1. GTDB lineage: Bacteria > Pseudomonadota > Gammaproteobacteria > Pseudomonadales > Azotimanducaceae > CALHVX01. The sequence continues at coordinate 1,635 of JBPCXR010000200.1, forward strand.
CGATTGTCCAATGACACTTCGTCGCCCAGATCAAGCTGACGAATTGGAGGCTCGACGGACAACACCAGGTAGTTGAGCGGTAGCAACACAAAAAAGCACAGCGCGGCGTGGAACATCAACGTCCCTTGCCAGGCGAACGTAGCAATCAAATAGGATGTAACCAGAGGAAAGGCGAACCCGCCAATAGAAGTTCCCATGGCCGAAAGGCCAATGGCTAACCCACGATTTGTCGTAAACCACTTGTTAACCAACGTTTGAGCGGCCAATGTACCGCAAAGCACCATTCCAATCGGCAACAGGGTGGCGTGAATCAACACCACTTGCCAGAACGCGGTGGCCTGTGACAGCAGCAGTAAACCGGAGCTGGTGCAGATAGCACCAAGGATCACCAGCAAGCGCAATGACCGGCTGTCTAAAAGTCGGCCCAACAAGGGGCTCACCAACCCAACACAGACTTGTAGCGCAAAAATGGCCAGCATCATCTGACCACGGTTGACGCTAAACTCTTCAAGCCACGGCACCACAAAAAGCGCAAAGCTATAAATCAGAATACCGACACTGAACGCCTGGTTGACCAGCGTTGTGGCAACAATAAGCCAACGGTAGTGGGGTGAAACGGGCAATCGCAAGTCCTAGAGCCTCTCAGTTGTGGTCGTCTGCGATATACCTACCGCCGGGTGCTGCCCCTCGGATTCCTTTGTTGCCTATCTCTATAGCTGCGAATTAGCCGATCTCAGGCGGCAACGCGCTGATATCCGCCATTGTACGGGCAAGTACTTGATTCTGCTCAGGCGTCAGACCTGCACCCCCGTATTCGGCATTTGCTTCGCATAAAGGACCAGAGTACGTTTCTTGTATAGCTCGTTTGTCCAATGCGGATTAAGGATCTGTGACGCACCACTGCGAGATCTGCATAGACGGGCTGGTGCGGGCGTCGCGTGCACCAAATATGGTGACTCTTAACAACTCAATTTGAAAGGAAGAAGGGAGAGACGATGAGCGATACATACAAAGGCAGCTGTTTTTGCGGCGCGGTGACCTTTGAGGTGACTGGCACGCCGAACATGATGGGCTATTGCCATTGCACGGACTGCGCCAGTTGGGCGGGTGCGCCGATCAACGCGTTCAGTTTGTGGGCACCAGATGCGGTCAAGGTCACCAGCGGGGCTGACAAGCTAGGCTCATTTGCCAAGACCGAGCAAAGCCATCGCAAGTTTTGCACTGAGTGCGGTGGCCATCTGTTCTCTGAGCATCCCGGCATGGACCTGACCGATGTCTACCTCAACAACGTGGAAGGTGTTGAGCACAAAGGGACCATGCACGTGTTTTATGCGGAACGTACGGTCGACATGAATGATGATTTACCGAAGTTCGACGGCTTGCCGACTTAGAGTCACTCGGCGTTAGCGCAGGGGTCGGAGTAAAGTGCCGGGGTAAATCCTTACGGCCTTCAACCTAACGTAAAACATCAAGGTTTACCCCGGCCCTTTACTCCGACCCCACCCTTCCCTACCGCGTGGTGATGGCAGCACCGCCAGCCTTAACAAGATCGGCCTTGCCTGGCGAAGGCGGCACCTGCGCGCCGCGCTGAATGCCCGGTTTGGCGGCCATGGCGTCCATCCAGCGCTGCAGATGTTCGAGTCCGTCCACGGGCACGCGAGCCCACTTGTGGCTGCGGATCCACGAGTAGTTGGCGATGTCTGCAATGCTGTAGTCCACGGCCAGATACTCGCGCTGCGCAAGGTGATCATCTAGCACTTCATACAAGCGTCGCGTTTCGTTGATGTAGCGGTCAATGGCGGGTTGCACGGTTTCGGGAAAATAACGCACGAAGGACACCGCCTGGCCTTGCATAGGCCCTATGCCGGCCATCTGGAACATCAGCCATTGCATCACTTCGAAGCGTCCCTTTGGGTCACTGGGGAGTAGCCGCCCGGATTGTTCCGCGAGATATAGGAGAATGGCACCGGACTCGAATACGGTCACATCCGCGGCCCGATCGACGATTACCGGGATGCGACTGTTGGGGTTCAATTGCCGAAAGTCGGCACTGTGCTGTTCCCCCTTCGACAGATTCACGAGATGGACCTGGTACGGCAGCGCCATCTCTTCCAGCGCCATCGATACTTTCCAGCCGTTCGGCGTGGGGGCGGTATACAGATCTATCACGATCAGTCTAGGCTCGCACGAATGGTGTCGATGGCCACCTGGCGCGCGCCCAACTTGTTGCTCGCGTACGCTTCCCCCGGCAGCTGCGCCAGCTCCGAGGCGCGCGCCAGTGCGCGTGCACGCAGGTCGTCTGCGCTCACCACTTCATCCAGAAAACCCGCGTCTCTCGCTCCGTGCGGATCGAACATCTGCGCCTGAATAACCGCGGCCGACAGATGCCGTTTGGACAACCGTTCGCGTGCCAACGTCAGCCCGAAAATGGGCAGCGTCATGCCGATGGCCGTTTCATTCAGGCCGATTCGGAAATCGCCGCCAACGCCAACGCGGGTGTCTGACGACAACAGTAGAAAGGCGCCCGCCGCCACCGCATGACCGGAGCAACCAATCACCACCGGTTGCGGATGGCTGAACAGCCGCAGCATCAATCGCGCACCTTGATCGACGAGCGCCGTGGCCGCATCCAGTCCTTTGCGAATCTCTTGCAGATCGAAGCCGCCGGACAGCACCCCCGGTCGGCCGACGATCACCACGGCTTTGGCCTCTGCCAACGCGCGATCTAGTCCGCCGTTGACGGCTTCCATAAACTCATACCCGACAGCATTCGCCTTGCCATCGTCAATGCTCAGCAGCGCTACGTCGGTGTGTTTTTCATAGGTCAGCAAATCGTTGCTCCTGGGTTTGGCCACGAAGTAATAGTACGTCGATCAGTTGCTGGCGAAAATGGTGAGCGAGCAGGTAAAGCAACCCAGATCGCATCGATAACCCAGGCCCATGGTGTCGGCCCAACGAGCCAACCATTTGGCCAATCCGATCGATTCTTCACAACGTCTCATGGGTTAGGGTAGCGCGAGCCATGGAATCGGCGTTCCAGAATGATAACGGCTAGGGAATACAGCACGCTGGACGCAACCGCATTGGCAAAGATGGTTGCCAAGCAACAGCTGTCCCCAGCGCAGCTTGCTGAAGCAGCCAAGGCGGCTATCGAACTCGCCAATCCAAGCATAAACGCACTTAACGAACTCTATCCCGAACGCTTCGAAAATCCCCGCGTATCAGCACATTCCCCCTTGTGTGGCATCCCGTTGTTGCTGAAAGACGCGGGATCCGTTCTGAAGATCTAGAAAGTGTGCAGCGATGCGACGGGTGAGGTCCTTGCCCTGAGTACCAGCGGCCGGATCTGCATCGGACGGCGTAAGATCAACCTCAGTCGGGTATTGTCCGGGCAGCACCCGAATGAAATGGCGGAGCGGACGGGACTCGAACCCGCGACCCCCGGCGTGACAGGCCGGTATTCTAACCAGCTGAACTACCGCTCCGACGGTGTAGCCTGGCGAACCCCTCCCTCTATATAGAAGCAGAAGAAGTGGTGGGTGTTGCAGGGGTCGAACCTGCGACCTACGGCTTGTAAGGCCGTCGCTCTCCCAACTGAGCTAAACACCCATTTCCCAGGCAATCTGGCAAGGGTGCGTATCTTACTGCGTGGCTGGGGGCTGTCAACGCGCCTCGGCCAAAAGCTTCAGCCGCTATCGCTCTGGCACCAGGCGAGCTAGCATTCCACCACCGCGCTGCCCGAATTCGCCGATGAACGACCTCATTGCTACTGTCCTTGCCCTCTTACTCGTAGGCATCTGCGTGACCATGCACTATGAGTCCTTACAGCTGATGTACAGGCGCTTTGATGGCTATAGCACCCATCGGCAGGGGGTCCTCTTTACCATGTTTGGCCTGCTGACGGCCCACACCATTGCCATCTGTGTTTTTGGCTTCGGCTACTGGAGCGGCGTTACCTGGTTTGGCCTGGGCACCATTGAACCTTCACTTAGCCACTGGTTCGATGCCATCTACTTCTCCGCCATGGTCTATACCACCGTGGGCTTCGGCGATCAGATTGCGACCGGCCCCTTGCGCATCGTGGTGAGCGCCGAAGCCCTTACCGGGCTGGGTCTGATCACCTGGTCGGCTTCCTTCACCTTCCTGCAAATGCAGCGACTGTGGAATCGATGATCCCGTCAGCCTAGTCGCGCTCCCACAGCGGCCGTTCTTTCCAAAGTACGCTGCTGGCCGCAGTTGCTTGAATCCGCAGCGGACGGCCTGGTCCTAGGCGTAGCCAGGCACGTGAACCAAAGGTGTGGGTTTGCTCGTCCTGCCATAACAGCGCACCACTGATCACGAACAGCTCCTGCATGCCATAGGCGGCAGGTAGTTCCAACGACTCGTTGTTTGCCAATCGAAGCAGCGCCACGCGCTCGCGCTTCGCCCCGTCAGAATCATCGGGCGCCGCGAACCGATGCAGCTGCGTCACTTCCGTACCCCGTTCCAGTTCCGCAAGCTCCGGGCACAACACGCACTGCTCCTGGTCCGCTGGGTGAAATTGCCGCAGCTTCACCCAGATCACGCAGCCTGGATCGCTGAACGGCGTGTGCGCCGTGCCCGCGGGGTTACGAACATAGGTGCCGGGGCCATAGCGGCCATGCTCATCGGCAAATTCTCCCTCTAGCACCAGATACTCTTCGCCAAGGGCGTGGCTATGAGGGTCGAAATGGCTGTTTGGGGCATAGCGCACCAGGCTCGTTGCCACCGCCACCTCATCGCCATCTCGATCGAGCAAGTAGCGTTCAACGCCGGGTAGCGGCGACGGATGCCAGGTCGCATCGTCCTGATTTGGGCCGTAGTCCCACACCGTCTCGTCATAATCCGCTCGTAGCTGCATCGGCCATTCCCTGTGATCGGCATATGCGCCGACTGTTCAGACCGCCGAGATACTAGCGACAAAACCCAACATGCTAAAGTTCGGCGTCCGACAATCAGTCCTGAGCAGTACAGCCCTACATGAACAAAGCACCGCAAGAGACCCAGCCTCATTGGTTCAAACGCGCCCTGAATACTCCCTCCAGCACCCACCAAGTCAGCGTCGAAGGGGCACGCATCGCCTACGAAGTTTGGGATCAAACGGATCCCGAGCTGCCTACCCAGGGACTCGTGTTGATCCATGGCAGTAACGCACACCTTGAGTGGTGGCGATTCGTCGCCCCGATGTTGGCGGATCAGTTCCGAGTAGCGGCGCTGGATCTCAGCGGCCACGGCAACAGCGATTGGCGCGAGCGCTACGATGGTGGCCAATTGGGCCGCGAGGTCTGGGCCGTGTGCGAGGCTGCGGATCTCGGTGAACGCCCGATTGTGGTTGGGCACAGTTTTGGCGGCTACGTGGCGCTTGAGACCGCGCGTCAATTCGGCGAGCAGATGGGCGGCGTCATCTTCATGGACTTCACGGTTGCTGCACCAGAACAATATGTTGAGTGGGGTTTGCGCGTAGAGCGGGAAGGCGTGCAGCCGAAGCGCAAGATGCGCACGTATCCGAAACGCAGCGAGGCGCTAGGTCGCTTTCGGCTCGTCCCGGAACAACCGGTTTATCACCCCGACATATTGTCGCACCTCGCCGAGCACAGCTTAAAAGAGGTGCCCGGCGGTTGGACATGGAAGTTCGACCCCTGTCTATTTGACTACTTGGAAATGGGTGTGGAACAGCAGGGCCACTTCGCTGCTCTGCAATGCCCGAGCGCG
>JBPCXR010000201.1:0-2637 GCA_051027215.1 Pseudomonadales bacterium
CTGTTGAAGCATTGATAACCAAACTCATGGCTAAGCCAAGTTTCGGTGAGAAGTGGACGCAACACTGGCTCGATGTGGCACGGTACTCGGATAGCAACGGTTACGAGAAAGACTTACCGCGTGAGCAATGGGCTTGGCGGGACTGGGTAATCCAGGCATTCAATAACGATATGCCTTATGATCAGTTTCTCATCGAACAAATTGCGGGCGACCTGCTGCCTGCAGCCACACAGGATCAAATCGTGGCAACCGCCTTTCTTCGCAATAGCATGATCAACGAAGAAGGAGCAATTGTCCCCGAAGAATTTCGCATGGAGGAAATGTTCGATCGGATGGACTGCCTCGGTAAAGCGGTACTTGGCCTTTCACTGCAATGTGTTCGTTGCCATTCGCATAAGTTCGATCCGTTTACCCAAGATGAATACTATGGCATCTTCGCTTTCCTCAACAACGCATACGAAGCACAATCGCCTGTATACACTCCGGAACAACTTGACCAGATCAAGCAAATTAAAGCAAATATTCGCCAGGCAGAGTTTCGTCTGAAGGAAGAGCACCCAAACTGGCAGCACGAAACGAAAGAGTGGGAAAAAAGTGTACTCGATAGCCAGTTGGATTGGACCGTGATTGAGCCAACGGAGATGGGTAGTATCTCGGGGCTGAATCATCCAGCAACTGAGCCCGACGGATCGATTCTGACCCTTGGCCACCCCACAACTTCGGCGGAAATCTACATCATTGCAACTCCGAATCTTCAAGGGGTCACAGGCCTTCGGCTCGAAGCATTGACGCACAAAGACCTGCCGTTCAGCGGCCCAGGTCGTAGTCCCTACGGAACTTGGGTTGTTAGTGAGATCAAAGTAGCCTACCAAGAGCCCTCGACCGACCAATGGGAGACGCTTCAACTCTCCGACGCCACCGCAGATTTCTCAGAACCCGAAGCGATTCTGGAAGAAGAGTGGCGGAAAAGTCCCGATTCACCGGAGACGCGAGTTCGTGGCCCGGTCTCATTCCTTATTGACGGTGATGAAGCTACCGGATGGCGTTCGGATCGTGGTCCAGGTATTCGAAATCAGGAAAGCGTCGCGGTCGTACAATTTGTCGAGCCCATAAAGCTTCCGCCAGAGACAAAGCTTCGCGTGCAGATCTTTATGAAGCATGGCGGCGAGGGATCGAAAAATCGCGCGAACTTGATGCTCGGTTGCTGCCGAATCAGCCTAACCAAAGCCCCCAGCCCCACGGTCAAGCCCATCGACCACGCTGCCATGCTTGCGATGCAAATACCACCTGAACACCGCACGCCGATACAACAGGACGCCATTTTTTCTGCCTGGCGAAAAACCCTGAGCGACGCCCAACCAGTCAACGAGCAGATCGCCGCCGCGTGGAAAGAGTATCCCAAAGCGCGGACGACCGTCCTGAATCTAGCTGAGCGTGAAGGCAAGCTTGTTCGCCCCACATTCCTGCTCGATCGCGGTGAATGGAGTAAGCCCAAACATCTTGTGTCGCGTCACACACCTGCGATTCTGCATCCGATAAAAGCTGGTGATCCGAGTCGACTTGACTTCGCCCACTGGCTGGTAGACAAGCGCTCACCACTGACCGCCCGCGTCGCCGTGAACCGCATTTGGCAATCAATCTTCGGCGTGGGGCTTGTGCAAACTCCGGAAGATTTCGGTACTCGCTCTGCCGTGCCGATACACCGAGAACTACTCGACTGGTTGGCCGTCGACTTCATGGAGCAGGGTTGGAGTCGTAAACATCTGATTCGTACGATTCTCACCAGCTCAACGTACCAGCAGGACTCACGAGTGAGCGAGAGATTACTCGAACTCGACCCGAAAAACGACCTGCTTGCTCGCGGACCCCGCTTTCGACTGGATGCAGAAGTGCTCCGGGATACCGCTTTGAGAGTTGCCGGCTTGCTGCAGGAGAAAGTCGGTGGTCCTAGTATCTTTCCTCCGGTTCCACAGAGCGTGCTGGACACCAATTATGTCAAACCGAAATACTGGGTCGCTCCTGCAGAACCACAACGTTATCGGCGCGCCCTTTATGTATTTAGAAAACGCTCCATGCCCGATCCAGCACTTTGCACGCTTGATTCCCCCGTTGGAGATTTTTCGGTCGCCCGCCGCGCGCGGTCCAACACTCCCCTAGCCGCATTGGTCACGTTAAATGAGACCGTGTTTGTGGAAGCGGCACAGGCAATGGCCCAACGTATCTGGCGTGAGGGGGGAGGCGATGATGCCGCGCGCGCGGATTATGCGTACCAGCTTTGCACGGGTCGAAGTATTCGTTCCGAGGAGCTGGAAGTCGTGATGAGTTTGCTGAAAGAGCAGCGAGATCGGCTGCAAAACGGCGATCTCAAGGCGACGGACATTGCCTTTAGCGATCACACAAAGATCGAACGGCTACCGCCAAATGCAACACCCAACGATATTGCCGCTTGGACAATCGTCTGCCGCATTTTGCTCAATCTTGATGAAATGGTCACGAAATCCTGAATGCATAAGATAGCTCACCATGTGCGATCCAAATGACATAACTCGCCGCTGGTTTCTGCGAGATTGCGGGCTAGGGCTTGGTGGTATTGCGTTAAACACGCTGCTAACGCGTGACGGATATGCCCGCGATGCA
>JBPCXR010000202.1:0-2617 GCA_051027215.1 Pseudomonadales bacterium
TAAAACCCATCGATCCGGTTTTTCCGGCGCACGCTCAGATAGCGCATCAACGCAAATCCGCCGCTAAGCAATGCCAAAAAAACCGTGACCCCCGCATCTACCACGTCGGCAAAACGCTCATAAACGCTTGGCTCGTTTCGATCCAAAAAGCGCTGCGCCCCTGGATGAATCGGGAAGTTCATAACTCCGGGGGTAAAATCGGCCTGCATTCCAACGAACAGTGAAGGATACCTGGCCGCCAATGCTGGGCGGCTAGCCAGCAAGCCCTCGATCAAGTCATACACAACCGCCGCTTCCAGATCGCTGCGTCCAACGAGAATCATATCGACGGCAAGGGTCACCACTGGCTTATTCGCCAGCGTCGGATACACGCCCAGCGGAATCACATAGGGCCGAAGCTGGGGAAATAGCTGCTGTAAGCCGTCTGCGCGCGAACCCAATCCCAGTTCCTGTGGGCTAGAGATACTGTACAAGCTGTAGCCTTCAAGCACCGGTACCCGATCGGGCGAAACCGGGGTGAACAAGGCGATGAGATCGGGTTTCTCGTTTTCCAGCAGTTGTTTAGCCGACACTTCAGCCTCAGCAGAAATCAATCGTGCGCCGCGCTCGAGCATGCCGGAATAAGCCAGAAAACGGTGCATGAGCATATGCGACAGGGAGCCTTCGGCTCCGGCGACAACCCGGGCTGGAGCGGCATTATTCGCAAGGTCAAGAACATCACCACCGCGGGTCAAAATATGCAGCACTCCGGTATAGATCGGCAACAGGCTGGCGATTCCTTCACGGTATTCCGAAGTGTTTTCAATCAGGGCGAGATCGGCCTGTCCTGCAAGCAACATATCCAGGGCCTGCCCATCCTGCTCGACCAACTCAATGGAAAGCCCTTCGAGCCGATGGGATTGTGCAGCCAGCGCACGGGCAATATCGCGATTGGCCTCCAAACCAGTCACCACCAGACGGTGCTTGTGCGGCTGTTCGGTACACGCACCGAGTAACGCCACCAGCACGATGAGGTTAAGGAGGCGCATTCCGGAATCACAAACCATCAGCGCGGGGACACAGCGGATAGGCAGGTTGCAAACAGCATGGCCAGCTTCAGAAGAATATTTCCCACAACGGTTTCTATTACAGCGTACCAGGATGGCTATTCTAGCCTTCAAAAAGCGCTCAGCGACACCTAAACAAATTGGCAGCATTCAGCGGTAGCCGGCGCGAATCTAGTAAGCTAAGAGACTACGCAACGTCGCCGGCATGACCTGCCGCATAGCGACAAACCTGATTGGGACGATGGGAGCGGTCACGATGAGTTTTCTTAACACCAAGTATCGTGCAGGATTCTCCGTGTTCGGTATGGCTGTACTTATCCTCCTGTGCTTCGCGACTCTGGCCTTCGCCGCTGAGACGACAGGAGCGAAGCCCATCGATATGTTCCAGCTCATCATGGGGCTATTCGGGGGCCTCGCGCTGTTTCTTTTCGGTATCGACCAGATGTCAGATGGCCTGAAGGCCGTTGCCGGCAATCGCATGGCGGCGCTTCTGGGCAGCATGACCCGCAACCGCTTCTTGGGCGCTACTACGGGCGCATTTGTGACCGCCCTGCTCAACTCTTCATCGGTGACGACCGTGCTCGTAGTCGGATTCACGACGGCCGGCATCATGACGCTGCAACAATCGGTGGGGGTCATCATGGGCGCCAACATTGGTAGTACGATGACAGCGCAAATCGTTGCATTCAATGTCACGCAATACGCCATGCTGCCGATTGCCATCGGCTTCGGCATGATCTTTTTTGCTAAGAACGAAGTCACAAAGCACTCCGGCGCAATGCTGTTCGGCCTCGGCCTACTGTTTGGCGGCATGGGGGTCATGAGCGATTCAATGTACCCCTTACGCTCATTCGAGCCTTTCCTCGAGCTCATGTCGCAGATGGAAAATCCGCTGCTCGGCATTCTGATCGGCGCTGGATTTACCGCACTGGTGCAATCCTCTGCGGCAACTACAGGAATAGCAATCGTCATGGCGGCAGAAGGTTTGATGTCCTTGCCCGCAGGTATTGCACTAGCACTCGGCGCCAACATCGGCACCTGCGCAACCGCCTTGCTCGCAGCACTGGGTAAACCCGTAACGGCAAAGCGCGCAGCAGCGGCACACGTGCTTTTTAATATTCTCGGTGTCATTGTCTGGCTGCCGATTATTGGCCTGCTCGCTCAGCTCGCAACCGCAGCGTCTCCGTCTCACCCAGAACTCATCGGCGCAGCCCGCATGGCCGAGGAAGTACCGCGCCAGATCGCGAACGCCCACACCATATTCAACGTCGCTAACACCATGGTCTTCATCTTTTTTACAGGAGTGATTGCTCGCATCGTTGAGAAGCTGGTGCCCGAGCGTATCGAAGAGACTAAGGAGATTATCTCGCCGAAGTTTCTGGATGGCGACTTGCTAGCGACGCCGTCGCTTGCGATGCAGGCGGCGCTTTTCGAGGGTCACCGTCTGGGACAGATCGCCTCACAGATGGTGCACGAGATCGGCCCCGCTCTGCGGAGTCGCGACCCGAAACTGCTTGATGACATCGAACTTCTTGATGACAAAGTAGATATCCTCAAAGACAAGATCATGG
>JBPCXR010000203.1:0-2659 GCA_051027215.1 Pseudomonadales bacterium
TCTGTTCTTCTTCGTTGAGTTCGGCTTGACCGGCCATATTGAGAGGATCGTCACGGCCCAGCAGCTTTGCGGAGTTGATCAGAATGGACGTGCCGACATGGCCCGGCATAACGACCGACACGCCGACATGGGGTGCGTGAGTGCGCAGGTCATTGACTAAGGCCTCAGTAAAACCCTTGACCGCAAACTTGGCTGCGGAGTAGGCGGTGTGAGGTCGGCCGGGTCCCATACTGGCCCAGAATCCGTTGATGCTGCTGGTATTGATCAAGTGCGCTTCATCCGCGGCAACCAGCAGCGGCATAAAGGCCCGTGAGCAGTGGTAAACGCCGCCCCAGCAAATATTGTAAGTGCGCTCCCACTGTTCAATCGGATCGGTCAAGAAGCTACCACCACCGCCGACACCAGCATTGTTGAATAGCAAATTAATCGACTCGCAGTGGTGCTGTTCGATTACTTCGTCGTGAAATCGTGCGACGTCTTCGCGGTTTGCGACGTCGACGATGTGCGTTGTAACGCGTACGCCCTGTGGGGCTTGGGCAGCGCACAACGCACTGCATTCGGCCAAGTTGTCGCGTGACACGTCACACATGGCGATGTCGCAGCCCTCGGCGACCAACTGTAGTGCGAGGGCACGACCCATACCGGTGCCGCCGCCGGTGATGACCGCCAATTTGCCGCCGAAATCGTCCATCAGCCTGTCCTCGTCTAAAGCGTTTTCTACCTGCAGTGGCGCTGAGTACCTCCTGGCCACGTTAGCAACACTTAGCTGATAATCCTAGTTACGCATCCTGTGGTACGGTTTCTGGTAATCGAAGTCAGTTTGGGGAGAAACGTAGATGACGTCCACTTTGCCATTGACCCTCTATGGCGCCGAGTTCTCATACTTCACCGGTAAGCTGGAAGGCGTAATTCGTTACATGGAGCTGCCGTACAAGCGCTTACCCGGAGGACCTACCGGAGATGCTGCCCGGGCAACGGGGATTTATCAGGTACCGGCGTTGCAGCTCGCCGACGGTCGCTGGCTAACCGACACAACCCCCATCATCGCTTGGTTGGATGAGCACTTTCCTGACACTGCGGTCACACCAAATGATCCTGTACTCGCGTTCTACAGCAGACTGCTCGAGGACTATGCTGATGAGTGGCTGTGGCGGCCAGCCATGCACTATCGCTGGAACTACACTGAGAGTGCTAAACACTTAGGCCGCGTGTTGGTCGATGAAAATGCCCGCGACATTCCTATTCCAGGGTTCATCAAGCGATACCTCGTGATCAACCGCCAGCGAGCGGTTTATATCAAAGGTGATGGAGTGACTTCCGCTACCTGGAATCATGTAGAGAAGATCTATCACGATTCGCTGGCGCATCTTACTAAGATTCTCGAAACACGCCCCTTTTTGCTTGGAACGCGACCGAGTCTGGCTGATTTCGGCTTCTTTGGACCAATGTTTCGCCACTTCGCCCAGGACCCCACCAGTGCACGCATCATGCGTGAAACGGCGCCGGCAGTGTATGAGTGGACTGCCCGGATATGGAACGCGCGCGCCAGTAAGACCGGAGGTGCGCTGTTGGAGCAGTTGCCGGATGATTGGGGGCCGATTCTCGATTCGATTGGATCGGCTTTTCTACCTTATCTTTGTGCCAACGCCAATGCGTGGAAAGCCGGTGAGAGCCAATATGATGTCGACATCGAAGGCGCTCCGTATCGTTGCATTCGCACGTCGCGCTATCGCGTCTGGTGTCTGGAGGAGTTGCGGCGTCACTTTGCTGAGTTGTCTGAGTCCCAGCAGCAACTTGTGCGCACGCGGCTCGAAACCCATGGATGTTGGGAACCACTCTGGCGTGTGCGGGAACCGGTGTCTGGGCTTGATCCAGAGGGCCGAGTGCCCTTCGCGGGTGGCGATTCAATGACGGGCGTTGAGGTAAGGGAGGCGGAGAAACGCTATTGGCTTCCGGTGGCTCGAGTCAGACCTGGCAGAGAGTAAAGAGCACGACAGGAGGCTCATCCGACGCGTTAGATCGAGCACGGCTCGTGGCCAGCAGGCTAGCGCTCGCACCGCAAATGCGGCATGGTGATGCGCTCGACGTAAGCGTATGAGGGTAAAGGCGCGACGCCGTTCGGTTTACCCTGGCACTTTACTCCGACCCCATTACTAGGTATTTCTCATGGCCAATCACCCCCAACTGGAGCTTTCCAACGATGAACTGCTGCGCACGACGCGCGCAGTGCGCAAGCGATTGGATTTTGATCGCTCGATCGACGAAAGCGTGTTGCGTGAGTGTCTTGAACTGGCAGTCCAAGCGCCTACAGGGTCCAATGCGCAGGGTTGGCAGTTCATGTTCGTCACCGATAAGGACAAGAAAGCGAAGATTGGTGAGTACTACGCGCAGGTGTGGAGTGAATACAAGACGATGCCGTTCGCCATTCATCATCTGCACCGAGGAACGGGTGATCAGAAACTCGAATCAAGTCAAGAGCGCTCCACGGGCTCAGCTGAATATCTGGCGGCAAACATTGGGCGCGCACCGGTTCTAATGATCCCTTGTGTGGTCGGAAGAACGGACATGCCAGGTGCGGGCGACCTTCTGGGGCAAGCATCGATGTTTGGATCCATTATTCCCGCAGCGTGGAGCTTCATGCTCGCAGCGCGCGCTCGCG
>JBPCXR010000204.1:0-6876 GCA_051027215.1 Pseudomonadales bacterium
CAGGGCCACCGTACTCAGGCGGAATGCCGAGACCGTACAAACCCATTGCCTGGGTTTTCTCCACCAATCGGGCGCGGTCCTCAGCTGCCAGTTCGTCGGCATCCGGATCGAGATCAAGCTCTAAAGGCAGCACTTCCTCACGCACGAATCGGCGTACCATGCCTACAATCAGGTCTTGTTCTTCGCTCTGGTCGAGGTTCATGCCGGGCTTAACCTTCCAAGTGTGATTGGCTCGTTAAACCGGGGCAGTTCACCATGGTCCGCCTTGTGCGCCATTAGCAACTCCCGGTAGCGCGTATGATAGGCGGTTGTGACCTCAAACCGCACGAACGCAATGCCTGTGTGTACTTCTAGTGCTGCGGCTACTTCGCCTTTCAAGCCAAATTGACTCTTGCCACCGGCATAGCCGATGAACACGACCTCCTGTTTTGCGTTCGCCAATTGAAATACGCCCAGATTGCCTTTCAAACAAGCCAAAACGTCGCCTGCCGGCGTCCATTGTTTTGTCAATCTTACCGCCATGCGTGGCTCATAATCGCAGTTCTATCGATGATCTTCCTTACACAACAGGCGCGATATTATCATCAGCGGTATCCAGCATCGGCACAAAGCCCTCGTTATTGCCAGCGTACGCGTGGTGCCACTGATCGATCCAAATCGGATCAGCCCTGTTGGAGGGGTGGTATCCGGGGCGCATTGAGTCAAGCATGGCAGCGCCTGCCTTCAAGAAAAAGCGGCCGACCATTTTCCACAAGCGTAAACGACTTGCCGGGCTCCACCAGAGGCCGTCTTTTTTCAACATGGTTCTATATGCGCGCCTCGACATAAAGCCAACGTGGAAGGAGCCGTGGAGCAGGCCATATAGTCGCAGCCAGTAAGCGCCAGACACACTCTGGTAGACATCATATGCCACCGTCTTGTGTTCGGTTTCTTCCACCATGTGCCACAGTACCAAGGACGAAACCGTTGGGTCGGCGTCTTGAAACAGGGGGCCCCGATCGTTGATTAGCCACTCGGTGATGCCCATGGTCATGGTTTCGAAGCCGGCGCAGTAGGCGAGCCGGGCCGCTAAAGAACGCTTGGCCAGACGCTTGTAGTCTGCTTCGAAAGATTCTTCCACCGCTGCCAACTCTGGGTAGCCCTGCGCCTTGAGCATATCATTCATGCGTCGGTGGTTTGTGTAGTGTTGCGCCTCCTGACCGATGAAACCCTTGATGTCTGCCAGCAGCTGTGGGTCGTCGATGTGTTTCTGAGCCTCGCGCATCGTTCGGTTCAAAAACGGCTCGAGGTGCGGCATGGTTAACGACGCGCCATTCACCATGTGACTCCATTCATGCCGTGCCGGGTTCCAGATGGGTGGTACGCCCTCTGCAAATTCGAATGGGATTTTGCGAATCTCAATGCTGTGTGCCATGACCTAGTTCTCCCCGATAGCGCGGTAGTGTTTCCAGGCGCCATAGGCCATTAGCGCAAAGGCGATGTGTACTGCCGTTATCGGCGGCCAACCGAACAGATAGATCACGTTGTTGGCCAGGCTATCACCGAAGGGCCCGCCGCCGAACGCTAGGCCTCGGGTTCCGAACCAGGCGTTGGCGATGGCTGGGAGGGTGAACAGCCACGCGAACGTTAGCGAGCTGTAGAACAACCACTGGAACTGACGGCGGCTTAACTCCAGAAAGCTGGCAATGCAGGCGATCGCCATGAGCAGTAGGCCGTTGGTGATGCCCTCTAGGTGCGCCATGATCCAAGCTCTGGGTTCACCCGGAACCTGTGCTTCGACGTGGTTGATGATGGGCCAAAGATCGATTTCGCCTAGCAATTGAAAAAAGTGCAGCCAACCCGACACTGCGGCGCTGATTAGTAGGCCAACGCCGTTCAAAACGAGCAAGCTTTTCTGTTTCGGCGTCATAGCCGTTCTCCCTTATCTATCCACTCAAGTATTGTGGCGCTGGGAGAAATTCTGAGAAGGACATGCTGTGCCAACAGGGGGACATTTGGTGACAAGCAGGTAAATGCCGTCTAGTATGGGCGGATGCTAGAGCGCTATTTCGCAACGGGTTATGTTCGGCTGCTCTATCGTTTGTTGCAGGCCGAGCGACTGACCTCTGACCAGTTATTCCAGAACACTGGCTGTTCGGAAGCCGATCTGATGCGGGCAGATTTCCAGATGCCGTTTCAGGCGCAGATGCGATTCTGTCAAAACGCCCTGGTACATTCGCCGCCTGGGTTGGGTCTGCAAAGTGGACAGCAGTTGCAGATCGCAGCGCACGGTGCGCTGGGTACGGCAATGCAAAGCGCGACCGATCTACACGCCGCTATATCGGCGTTTGCCCAGCTGGTTGCAGCTCGCGCAAGCTTCTACTCCCTTGCGCTAACGCGACAAGGCCAGATGGCGCAGGTAGAGATCACTATCCACGATTTGCCGAGTGACCTGATTCCGTTCTTCAGCGAATCGATCTGTTTCACCATTGCGCACTGTGTGGCGTTTTACTCAGGCCGAAGCGACAACCGGCTCGGGTACCGCCTGAACTACGCCAAGCCGCAGTACTGGCGCCGCTATTTCGATGCATTTGGCGATGAAATTGAATTTGGGTGCAAACAGATGCGTATATCTTTTGATGCAGAACTGCTGTCGTTGCCTTCACCTGAAGCTGATCAGGCGATCTACGCAGAGAGTGTGGTGCGCTGCAGAGGCCAGATTCATGGGCGCCAACATCGTGATACAACAGGCAACGTAGAGAACTTCCTGTTGGAGAATCCGGGAAAGCTTTGGACAGTAGGTGAGATTGCGCCCCTGTTTGCTGTCAGCTCTCGAACACTGATCCGCAGGCTAAAAGAAGCGGGAACGTCCTATCAGTCGCTACGCGACGATATACTAAAGCGACAGGCTATGATCTATTTGGACGCTATGACAGTCGAAGCGGCCGCGATCTCACTGGGTTTTGCTGATACGTCTAGTTTTAGGCGAACGTTTAAGCGCTGGTTTGGGGTTAATCCGTCTGAGCGTTTATAGAATTTTCTGGGCAGTGATTTTGATGCCAGTGTCGCGTCCTACAGTATCCGTGGTTTCCTGAGAGCATCCAGGCCGTTCCCGAGCAGCGGGCTCGTTTCGTCGAACTAGGAGAGACATGAACGAATTTCACAAAGACACTTCCGCCGGTCCCTTAAGTGGACGCTATGCGCCGAGCTTCGAGCCGGTGGCCGAAGCCTTTGTTCGCAATTTCGAAGAACAAGGCGAGGTTGGGGCATCGATTTGCATCACTTTGCAAGGCGAAACAGTAGTTGACCTGTGGGGCGGTACAAAGTGTGTGAAAGAACAGACCCCGTGGCAGGACGACACAATGTGTGTGGTGTTTTCCAGCACCAAAGGCGCGGTCGCACTGGCGGCCCACACCTTGGTCGCCAGTGGAGAGCTCGAGATCGACGCGCTGGTTAAACGCTACTGGCCCGAGTTCGCAACCAATGGCAAAGAAGAGGCTACGGTGCGGATGATGTTGGACCATTCCGTCGGTGTGCCGGCCATGCGGGAGAAGCTCAAGGACAAAGGCTGTTGCGATTGGGAATACATGGTTGAGCGCTTGGAGCAAGAAGCGCCATTCTGGAAGCCTGGCACCCGCAACGGTTACCACATGGCCAACTTCGGCTGGACCGTCGGAGAGTTGGTGCGACGAACTTCCGGGAAATCTCTAGGCGCTTACTTTCGCGAAGCGATCGCTGCACCGACCGATGCGGAATGTTGGATTGGTCTGCCTGAGGGCGAGGAGCCGAAAGTTGCACCCATGATCCCGTTTAAGCCAGTACGGGGAGCTCCCGTCGGTGCCTTTACCCAAGCGCTGATGAGCGACGCTGGATCCATTCCCTCCCTGGCGTTCTTCAATCAAGGGGGATTCAGCCCCAATAGTCGCAGCTGTAGAGCGGCTGAAATCGGCGGTGCAGGAGCTGTCGCCAACGGCAGGGGCCTGGCGAGAATCTATACGCCCTTCGCTTGCGGCGGAGAGCTTAATGGCCGACGCTTTGTCGATGCGGACACCCTGGCAGCGATGGGCGAAGTGGCGGTTGCCACCCACGAGGACGCCACGTTGATGATTCCAACCCGATTTGCACTGGGATTCATGAAATCCATGGACAACCGGCGCGAGCACGCAGTAGACAAAAGCAGCGCAATATTCAGTGGCGCTGCATTCGGCCACGTCGGTGCCGGAGGCAGCGTTGGATTCGCCGACCCAACAGCTGGCATGAGTTTTGGTTATGCCATGAATAAAATGGGGCCAGGCATCTTGATGAACGAACGCGGGCAAGCGCTGGTGGACGCTGCTTACCGTTGCCTTGGGTATTCGACTAATGCTTCAGGTGTTTGGCGATGATGAGTGAGGGTAGCGAGTAGTGGGGCACTTTACCTCGACCCCATGGTTCACGCTTCTCGACTGATTGCTCGCGCCGCTGCCATGTAGCATATGAATGCGAGGACTAGCGAGAGTAGGCAAACGCCCAAAGCAAACGCCAGTGACCGATCGCCAAAACTACGCTCTGCTGCATCGCTGATTGCGCCGACCAGGAGTGGGCCGAGGCCCAAGCCCAGCATGTTGGCGGTGAGGAAACCGAATGAAGCCGCAAGCGCTCTTTGGTGTGGGGCCACCGCCGACATGCCGATCGAGATGGAGGTGCCGTAACCCAGCTGATAGAAAATCAGCCCAGTTCCTAACAACACCGTGGTCAATAACCATCCTTCCGCCATCAACCCAAGCGCGTAGAAAGGGATCACGAGTAGCGTGGCGTAGCCAATACAAAGCACAGCCAATCTGCGTGATCGAGCAATCAGGCGATCGCCAATGAGGCCGCCGATGAGCAGTCCAGGGATGCCGATGACCAGACCCATGGTGCCGAGCAATGTCCCGACTTCTGCCTGGGAAAGTTCGAATTGCCGTAGATAGAGCGCCGGTTTCCACGATGAAAACCCGTAGCCAATGAAGATGGCGAAGGTGTGCCCCAACATATTCCAGAACCAAAGACGGTTCTTGACCAGCACACGGACGGTTGCGAGAAAGTCTTCTCGATTTGCTGGCTCACGATTGTCATCGAGTGCGCCTCGAACTGGTTCGCGTACGGTTGAATAGAGAATGATTGCCAAGAGCAGCCCGGGCAGCCCAACTGCAGCGAAGGCCCAACGCCAACCATACTCCTGGGCAATCCAACCACCGGCAGCTAGACCAATGAAGCTCCCAACCGTCGGTCCCATGGAGTAGATGGACATCGCCACCGACCTTTGGGTGGCATCGAAGTAGTCCGAGACGATGGAGTGGGAAGGGGGGCCGCCACCGGCTTCGCCGATGCCGACTCCTATGCGCGCCAAGAATAGCTGCCAAAAAGACCCAGCAAGGCCGCAGACTGCTGTCATGACGCTCCACACGGTGATGGCAATCGAGACGATCCGCACGCGGTGGCTGCGATCGGCTAAGCGTGCGATGGGCACGCCGAGCGTGGCGTAAAACAGGGCGAAGGCAATGCCTGAAAGCAAACCCAGTTGGGTGTCAGTCAGAAGGAACTCTGCACGCAAATCTTCCAGGAGGATAGAGACGATTTGGCGGTCCATGAAGCTGAACGCGTAAACGATCATCAACACGCCAAGCACGTACCAGCGATAGGCGGGATGGCTAGAGCCGGAATCAGAAGCGCTGGAGTCGGGGTAAATTGTCGGAGTAGTTGTACTCCCGTACTTTACCCCGACCCCAACACTGCCGCCGCTAGCTTTGTCCGGACTCACCACTTCAGTACTCGTTGTGCGGTGGGTCGTGCGCAGTAGCGCTCGCCCAGGAGCAATGACCAGCGAGGTGCAGATCGACACTGCGCTCCACGTCTCTCGCCGTACCACGTTTCGGCGTATCGCAGCCATTGTGTTGTCAATCCGAGATTTCCCGGCTCGACGCGCCCGATTTCGATTGCCAGTTTCATCGAATTCCCTAGATGTCCGCGAATGGTCGCGATCCAGATTAAGCCAGAAGTTGGACTAGATCGAGCGCAGCAGCGGCGGAGTCAGCACCTTACTCCGACCCCGCCTTTTCGGTTACTCTAGAGGATTAGGAATAGGAGAACGATGATGGCTTCGCAGCAGCAACCAGACTACGACGTAATCGCCATTGGCGCTGGCTTTGCGGGGCTGGGTCTAATTCACTACGTACGCGAGGCTGGGTTGTCGATCCGAGTGTTCGATAAGGCGTCCGATGTTGGCGGAACTTGGACCTGGAACCGCTATCCCGGAGCCGCGAGTGATAGCGAGTGCTACTACTATTGCCTGACTTTCTCCAAGGAATTGCTACAAGACTGGAGTTGGTCGGTACGTTACCCGGGCTGGGAAGAAAACCTGCGCTATATGCATTTCGTCGCAGACAAGTGCGATATGTGGCCGCACATTCAGTTGAATACGGAAATCGCTAGTGCTGATTTTCAGGAAGACGCGGGCGTGTGGTTGATCAAAACTGCAGGTGGGGACGAGTTCACCTGCAAGTATTTTATTAGCGCCATGGGCATGATCTCCGAGCCGGTGATACCGCACTTCAAAGGCCTAGGTGCGTTCAAAGGCCCGTGTCTGCACTCCGCTCGATGGCCCGAGGAAGGCTTGGATTACGCTGGCAAGCGGGTCGGTATTATTGGCAGCGGCGCTACAACCGTGCAGATGCTGCCAGTCATGGCTAAAACTGCGGCGAACGTGACGGTATTCCAACGCACGCCCAATTTCATCATGCCAGCCGTGCAGAAGCCCATGACCCCAGAGTGGGAAAAGGAGATTAAGGAGAACTACGATGCGGTCATTGATAAGTGCCGCAATCACGTGTTCGGCATGGCCTTCGATAGTCCGGTTGGACGTAACCTGGCCGATAC
>JBPCXR010000205.1:0-3852 GCA_051027215.1 Pseudomonadales bacterium
AGAGAGTCTCGAATGCATTGGGCGGCCTCACCTTCTTGGAGGGCGTATCATCACGTAGCCTTGAAAACTCGTGTGGTAATTGCGATCCAACATCGACGGCAATGACGAAGTCCGCTCCCCGGTTGACAAGCACGTCTGCCGGAACATTGTTGAGAACGCCCCCATCCACCAGAGCCATTGCGTCCCGACAGATCGGCGGGGAAAGACCAGGCAGGTTAATGCTTTCAAGAATTGCCTGAATCGCATCGCCACGATCTTTCGCTTGCTGACTACCAGACACCAAGTCGACCGATACGGTAGTTACTGGCGTAAGAAGCTGCTGCAATTGCCAATCGTGCAAGTACGGACGTAGCATCCCATCCCATTCATTGCGACGGTATTTTCTCAGTAAGTACAACACGTCGCCTCGCGGGACCCTGCTCTCAACTCGGCTGGGTTGCAGATCACGGGCAAAGTCTTCGGACGCCTCTTCCGGAGGCACGCCAGCAGCATAGAAGGTCCCTACCATTGCCCCAGCGCTCGTGCCGCTGACCGCATCAACTACTATCCCCGCGTTATCAAGGGCTTGGAGAACGCCGAGGTGGGCCATGCAACGTGCTGCTCCACCGCTTAAAGCAAGGCCCAACCGGACTCCCCGCAAGTCATGGAGTAGATGCGCGACCCCTCGTTTTTCCAAGCGTGTTGCGTTCGTTCTGCTCTCAGAAAGACGGCACTTGATGTCACGGCTAACCCGATTTAGCACACCTGGAGCAAGTGGTGCGACTGGCTCTTCGGGACCGAGACACCATACGCATTGCATGTTCTCGATGAGGCTTTCGTTATCTGCTGTGATTGTTGCAAGCTGCTGCTCCAGTTCCCCCGCCTGTTGTGGCTTGGCAAACCAATAGGTTCGGTCGCACGCATTCGTCAAGAGACCGAGATGGGGTTCTGCACTTTCGGCATAAAAACTGAGCAAGACGCGATCGAAGTCTCGGCATTGTGCTATGCGAGATCGGATCTCTTCGACATCCTGAAGGTCTCCATTTCGATCAACTACGGAATCGACAGAGGCAGCTACACCGCGGAGGGAATCAGCGTTGTCAGTGAAAACGGAAACCGTTTCTCCTAACTGAGTAAGTCCGTCAGTGATTCTTCGGGTAATCATTCGCGAGTCAGGCGACATGTGCACCATAGTTACGAACTGTAAGCCGGGACGATCGCCGCTAGGCTTTGCCGACTGCCATCCTCCAATTGAGTCCGCTAGCTGGCGCTCCCAGAGGGGCAGTTGTCTCATCAGATCGATGGCAGCTTCAGTTGGGATTCGCAGAATCTGAGAGTCTGCAGCCGCGACGAGACTTACCGGTAGGGGCACATCCTTGCCGAGACCCAAGAGTCCGAATGGCAGTCCTCGTGATAGGACGTGGATCACCTGTGCCCTCTTGTTAGCATTGGGGATTTCTAATCGGAGCGATCCCTTAACAACGAGCACGAGACTCTCCACAGGTTTGCCAGCCTGATGCAGAATGTCACCGGCTGCTATCTCTTCCAACTTGGCATGCTTTGCGATTAGCAGTAGTCCATCTTTGTCCAAACCCAAGGTCGTCCGGTGGAGTCGAACAGCATTCAACACTTTCTCGTGCTTTGAAACCATGTCGTGTATCTCTCTAATGGCGTCGGGGTAATAGCCTGTTTCGGCGTGGGTCTTGGCTGTCCCGCTATGGCAAGTAGAACCAGATTCCAAGATGCAGTCGATTAGCCTCGCCGGACGATCCATCCTTATCTTCCCTTTTGCCAAACAGGTATTCCAGGCCAACATCCACTTGTTCACGAGCAGACCAGATGATATTCGTGGCAAGATACTGGAAGCCGCTCTCCGTTGACCCCGCCTGTCCAGCCGAGTTGGTCAGTTCAGCCCTGCTGAAGATAAAATTGGAAGAAAACCTATCAGACCAATCGTGGGTCCAGGCAACATTCCAAGCAAACGCTGGCAAGGCCTCGAGGACGCCAAAGGCGTCGGGACCGGCATCCGGGACACCTCGGAACCCGCCGATACCATCGCCAAACGTAATCTCAAAGTAGGATGTATCACGCTCCGTGGTCTCAGCACGACCGCTGAAGTTGAAGCCCCAGCCTGTGACACTCTGTGTGTCGTTAGTCACGTCCTCCTGGAATTGAAACTCTCGAATGATCGCTGCAGTTTGCAGATGAAAGTGAGAGTGTTCCCAGCGGATTCGTAATATCGAATCAGGCCAAAGAGAGTTAGTCGTGCCGGTCGTACCAGCGGGCTCGGTGACCACGAGACTCGATTCCTCAATGCCACTCGACAAGTACCATGAGTCGCCGATCCGACGCTCGTAGCGGAGTAGCGCTCGGCGATCTATGATATAGCCGCTGGGATTTTCGAAGTCAACGATACGTGGACCGGGGCCCTCATCCATGAAGGTGGTCCAGGTCTGTCCGACTGTGAGACCACCTACTTCAGCGAAAGCGTGGCGAATGCGAAAGCTGGTTTCATCCTGATTGAAGAAATCGCCCTCGACAAAAACGCGCAGATCTCGTGTACCGGCAATAGAACGCGTGTCCATATTGAGCCGCGTCTCGCGCGCGTGAAGTCGGCTATTCTCACCAGGTCGTCCATCGGTAGGAATAGTAGCTACGTTGAAATTGTCGGTAGCTCCAATCGCATCGAAGTCGTGAATCGCATCCAGCTTGACGTAACCACCGAAACGATAGCTCAAACCACGATCTGGACACGAGTTGGCACTCCCCAGAATGTGCGGATACGCTTTGGCTCCATGATCTTCTGACACCGAGTAACCTGAGACGACAGCGAGTTTTTCTTCAATGGAAGGCAATCGACATAATTGGTCAGGGGGGGCCGCGGCGTACACCGCGATTACCTTCGCAAGTGCCAAGACAATCGCGAGAACTAATGAACGAGTTTGCACACCACGTTCCTTGCGCACAGAGCACCCTCCAGTTAGCAGCGGGAGCGCTGCAGCCCACGCAAAATGAGAAATTCGCGGAAGAAAGGAATTAAGGAATAACGTGCCGATCAATCAGCGTTTCTGCGCATTCACGCGTTTTGCTTCGAGTCTGCTTGCGCAGCGCGTCCATCAAACATGCCTCGCGTCACCACAAACACCACAAATACTGCGTAAACGATGGCGAAGATGAATATGCTGATGTTTGTGTTGACGAACGAAAATCCAATTGCGGCTATGCTTGCCATCGCACCTCCTGCGAAGGTCACCTTCAACTCAAGAATCGATTTCGCCTGGATACATTCATCAATCAGACGTCCTCCTGCCGAGGCATACCAGCATTGGCAGTACAAAAGCATAAATGAAGCGACTGAGTCGATTCCGTAGATTACGATTGCAGCCGACCAATGCCGGTACTCACTAATCAATTCCGTCGTAAACGGGACGAAGGCTACGATCATGAAAAAACAGATGTTCATCCACAAGAACCACCCGTCACTCTTGCGGACCACGTCAAGCAGTCGATGGTGAAACGACCATATTACTCCCAGTACGACGAAACTGATTACGTAGGCCAGAAACTTCGGCCACATCGCCAGCAGTTTGTTGAACAACTCCGCTTCAGCGGTTACCACAGGAACGCTTAGGTTCAATACCAACAGCGTCATCACGATGGCAAAGATGCCATCGCAAAGTGTCTCTATGCGGTCCGTTCTCATTGGATTTGATTCTTGTCATTTACGATGTGGACCATTCCAGCGCATCATTTCAGCGAATCCACCACGGTTCCGCTAAAACAACCTGGAAACGCAACCAGGACCGTCCGATTCAAGGCTGTTAACGGGTCAGACATCATGGGAAGCTTTTGCAATAGCAACAGTATCATGGC
>JBPCXR010000206.1:0-11110 GCA_051027215.1 Pseudomonadales bacterium
CGACGGCCAAGTGAATGCCGCCCAGTCACCGATGATCTCGGCGGAGCTGTCTTCGCCCGTGCACCAGCACGTTTTCTGCTTCCGGCTCGACTGGGAACTCGACGGTGGCAAGAACTCCTTGCACGAAAACCAGATCGAGGTATTGCCAATGGCTGACGATAACCCGGAAGGTACGCAGTTTCGGGCAATTTCCCGCCAGCTCACCGACGAGGAGAGCGCGAAACGCAATATCTCAGCAGATGTGTCGCGCTATTGGAAAGTCACGAATCCGAGCTCGCTAAATGGATTGGGTCAACCGGTAGCTTATAAACTGCTACCTCAAGCATCGCCGACACTGTTTGCCCACCCCGATTCCCAGGTTGTACGGCGCGCGGGCTTTGGCAAGCACCACCTGTGGGCAACGCCCTATGCGGATGGAGAGTTGTACGCAGCAGGCCCCTACACCGTCATGCATGAGGGCCAACAGGGGTTACCAGCAATGACTGCCGAAAATCGGGACATCAGCGAATGTGATCTGGTTATGTGGCACACGGTGGCGTTGACACACGTCCCGCGACCAGAGGACTGGCCGGTTATGCCCGTAGAGTATTGCGGATTCCATCTCATTCCTGTGGGCTTCTTTGACAACAATCCAACGCTTGATCTGCCCGCCTCATGCGGTCAGGAGTAGCTCGCGCTTGGTGCTCAGCATCTAAAAATCGACGCCTCGACAAAACGCGCCGTCGACACGCACCGTGCTGCCGTTAACCCAGCTTGCCGCCGGGCTTGCCAGAAATGCCACGACGCGCGCCACTTCTTCAGCCGTACCCATGCGCTTCAACGGATGCCAATCACGATCCCTTTCGTACAAGGGAGCCGCATTGTCTTTGATATTGTTCCAGGCGCCGCCCTCGATATAGATTGGGCCCGGGGCAACGGTATTGGCTCGAATTCCCTTGTCGCCCCATTGCAACGCTCGCTGCGCCATATGTCGAATAGAGGCTGCTTTCATCGCGCCATAGCTTGGACTGATCGGCACATCGTGATGCTCAATTCCGGTGATCGACGCAATCTGTACCATTGCCGCGCGTTCGGATTGCTCCAGAAACGGCAGCGCACCTTCACTCATTCCAACCATTCCGAGAACGTCGACTTCGAAATTGCGACGCCAGGAATCTGGGCCACCATCGGCTTGGCCACTGGCAGTCGCATTGTGTACAACGATGTCTAGGCCACCCATAGCGTTTGCCGCGCTCTGCATCCAGGCGACGGTGGCGTCATAGTCCGCCACATCACAGACACTACCGCTGGCAACACCAAGTCCAGCCAACTCCGCAACGGCCGCCTCCAGCGCATCTTTGCCGCGAGCGGCGATCTGAACCCTAGCCCCTTCCGAGATCAGCTCTTTGGCGACTGCCAGACCAATTCCCTGGCTGCCTCCGGAGATCACCGCTTTCGCCCCTTTCAAACCTAAGTCCATAGATATCTCCTATCAGAATTTTGAGAATAAGAATCCTACCAATTTCTGATCAGTTTTAGCCGGAATCTCCTTCGTTCTACATTGGATTCGGGTGCAATATCTACCGGGAATCTAACCGGTAAATGAAGCGGCTAGCGTCAAACCCTTCGAGTTCTCCCGGCTTGCCAACCAGGACCGCCTGCACCGGATAGATGGTGTCTCCAAATCGAACACGTACTTCGAGATTTTGCCGGAGGTACTTAAACCACGTTTTCCCTTCTTCGGGATCGATATATAGATTACCGTCACGAACAATGTAGTTTAGGACTACGGAGTAGGGTTTATCGGCGTTGGTTTCTAGATCCATGAACGTTTCGGTCAGAAAAGACCAATCATCAATCTGATCAGTCGAGACCGTACCCGCTAGCTCTCCAGCTGGTAGAAAAAAGACTGGACCTCCACAACCCACAATCGATATCAGACACATCAACGCTGCGATCAAACTCAGCCTACGCAATTTTTTCTCCATTCCCATCGATAACGTAACCATGTATTTCTCAGAGTATCTGAGCAGATTCTTTTCAGACCTTCAGCGCGAGTGTACTTCGCACAAGTAACCTTATGTCACCTTGCCTTGGCCCGCTGCTTCTGCAATAGCAAGCAAGGCGGTAATTGTCTCTTCTCGAACTTCGGTGGCAGCTGTTTCGATGTCGCTCAACTCTGTAGAAGAGAATCCCAACTTACCCAAAACTTCGGCATTGGCCTCCCCCAGCTGCGGCGGGTTGCCTTTAACGCTGCCGGGCGTCTCACTCAACGCGATCAGATTGCCCACCGTTTGAACCTGCCCTAGACCGGCAACCTCAACAGTTGTCAAATACTCGTTTGCAAGATTTTGCTCATCCTCCAAGACTTCTTGCCAGCCACGTACGCGTTCCCAAATGATTTCAGGCTGTGTGTAGAGGAAATCAATCCAGTCTTTGGTCGTCTTTGACGCAAATGCTGCGGTGAGTATTTGCCGCGCTTCTTTGGCATCCTCTTCGCTAATGCCCTCACCCAGCCGCTGCCCGGGGGTTTGAAATTTTGGGTCTAAAGACAATTCCAAGGCGTCGGCGAAGATGCAGAAGGCGTCCCACGCTTCCTGATCCATAATCTGCGCCAGCATGATGAAGCCATCATCCTCGGTGGCATAAACCCCATAGAAACCTCGAATGTTCGGATGATGACTGCCATCACGGGACAGGTTTGCACCCGTCATGGCGACATGGGTTAGCTCCCATTGCTGCAACCAAAGCGTGGTTCCAAGGGCACTGGTTTGAACGCGCTGCCCGACGCCATGTCGCTCGCGAGACAACAGCGCCGTCATCACACCTAGAGCTAGCTGCATGGCACCAGCGGTATCAACAACAATGGCGCCAGGTAACGACGGTGCTCGATCTGCATGACCCGTGTGCTTAACCAGCCCACCCCGGGAAGCCGCCACACCGTCTAACATGGCTTTGTCTTTGTCAGGACCCTTGTGTCCGAAGCCATTGACTGAGGCGTATACCAGCTGTGGGTGCTGCCGATGCAACTGCTCATAAGACAGACCCATCTTTTGCAACGCCGGTTCTCGATAGTTGGTCAGGAAAACATCAGCGGTCTGCAACAGGGTAGCCACCGCACGGGCGCCGAGGTCGGTACTGATATCTAGGCAAATCGAGCGTTTACCCCGATTGACGGCAACGAATTGTGGGCCCTCTGTACCCTCCGGCGTTTCGTTTTGGCGTGCACGAGCGTAACGGCTCGCATCCCCAAGCGGGGGTTCAACTTTGATTACTTCAGCACCCATATCGCATAGGTACAGGCCTGCGGCAGGTCCCTGGACAGCGATTGTCATCTCAACAACAGTGAATCCCTCCAATGGTTGAGGCATGGTCAGTGCTCCTATTGCTGTGCGTTACTAAGAATGCAGAAAAGACACGCCCGTGGGAAGGCTTGATACCCCATCGGACTTACGCCTAAATAGATGCGTCATTCGCTTGATATAGATAGATGACAGCGCTTATCGCTCCAGAACAGCTCCTGGAAATGGTCGCAGAACCCAATTTGGCTGATGCCGGGATTGCTGACGTCAGTGCGCTAGCGCTGGACTTACGCAATGTGGGTTTTAGTGAACAAGAAGCGCGCGAGGTTAGGCACTGGTTGGCGCGCCAGCCCTACCCTATTCTTGGCTGGCTCCCTGAAACAAGCCAACGGGCAAGCAGTCAGCTCATTCCTGAACTGGATCTGACATTAACATCCGAAGCCGAGATTGAATCGGTTTTGCACCATATCCAGCGTAACCCGCTGGCAACCGCCGTGCTGGCTCAGGTGACTAGAGTCACCGCAACGCTCCCGATAGCGGCTGCCCTGGCAGTGGAATCGCTTGGCTATGCAACGCTACAAAGCGGTGCGGAGTTTGCTCGATGGCTGACGGACTATCAGCAGACCAAAAAGCCATCCTCAACCACCGACGCGCAAGCTCCCGTGTTGGTCGAACGTGAAGGCGCTGTGCTGCGTATCCAACTAAACAGTCCAGGTAATCGCAACGCGCTCTCGGTAAGCATGAGAGATGGGCTAACCGAAGCGTTCAAGCTAGTGGCGCTGGATGGGTCTATCGAACGCGTTGTGGTGTCCGGGACGGGCTCGTGCTTTAGCGCTGGTGGGGATCTTACTGAGTTCGGCACCGCAAAAGATCTGGCCGTGGCGCACCACATCCGTCAACTGCGCATGCCTGCGCAGTACCTTGCACCGCACGCGGCGCGCTATTGTATTAATGTACACGGTGCCTGTATCGGTGCCGGTATTGAGTTACCGGCATTCGCACGGCGTCTCACGGCTAAGCCGGATAGCTTTTTTCAATTGCCAGAAATTGCCATGGGACTCATACCGGGGGCCGGTGGCTGCGTGAGCATTCCACGGCGCATCGGTCGCCAGCGCGCAAACTATCTCGCGATCACGGGCGAAAAGTTGTCTGCAGAACGAGCATTGAGCTGGGGATTGATCGACGAGATTGTCGATCAAGACTAAGTCTTAGGAGGGGGTAATGAAATCGACGGGTGCATTGTCCGAGTTTCGAATCTGCGATTTTACCGGCCAGCTTGCCGGCGCCGGTGCAACGCGCTGGCTCGCCACTTTTGGCGCCGAGGTGATTCGCATTGAAGATCCGGTAAATCAAGGTCGCTGGGACATATTGCGTGGTTCGGGTCCTTATAAGGATGAGCGTCGCGGCATTGATATGGGTGGTGCGTTCAACAACCACAATCCCAACAAACTGGGCATCACCCTGAATTTACGAACGGACAAAGCGAAACAGATTCTCACCGAAATTATTAAACGCTCCGATGTCGTGAGCGAAAACTTTGCCGCTGGCGTGTTAGCCAGATGGGGCTTTGACTACGAAGCGTTGCAGCGAATCAAGCCCGACATTATCTATGTCTCTAACTGCGGTTTCGGCCACGAAGGGCCTTACAGTGCCTTTAAAACCTGGGGACCGATTGTGCAGGCCGTTTCTGGGCTGACCTACTCCTCTGCAGTACCCAATATGCCACCGGCAGGTTGGGGGTATTCATACATGGATCATACCGGCGGTTACTACATGTGCATGGCGATCATGTTGGCGCTGCTGCATCGTCAGCAAACGGGTGAAGGCCAGTGGGTAGATCTTGCCTGTACCGAAGCGGGTCTGAGCCTGAATGGACCAGCGTTGCTGGATTGGAGCGTAAACGCCCGGCCAATGCGCAGCGAACAAGGCATCAATTCCAATCGCAGTCAGCACGTGCCCATGGCACCGCACGGCATCTACCGATGTCGGGGTGAAGACAACTGGATCGCTATTGCTTGCCGGCATGACGCCGATTGGCAGGCCCTATCTGCGGCCATCAACGAATCCTGGTGTGCTGAGTTCACCAATTTGCCTGTTCGATTGGAGCAACAAGACGAGTTGGATTCGCAGATGCAAGCTTGGACTGCCTCCCAGGACAAATTTACGCTGCAGCAGCAGTTGCGAGAACGGCAGGTGCCCGTTGCCGCCGTACAAAAGCCTCAGGAACGAATCGATTCCGACCCAACCACGGAAAATTTCGGCCTTTGGCCAAGCGTCGAGCACACAGCAATGGGCAAGGTCAGAGTCGATGGCAACCCGGTGCATTTCTCCGACACCGAATGGCAGCTGCACGCCGGCGCTCCGTGTCTGAGTGAACATACCCAGCAGGTGTTAACTGAGCTGCTGGGCATGTCAGTAGAGGAAGTCGATACGCTTAGGTCAGAGGGTGTGATATGAGCGCTCTCACTGGCGTGCGTGTGGTTGAACTGGCGAACGAGCGCATCGCCTTTGCGGGCAAATTGCTGGCGGACATGGGGGCCGATGTCATTCTCATCGAACCAGCCGGGGGTGATCCATCGCGCCACTACCCGCCTTATGTCGATGATGTACCCGGTGACAATCGCAGCCTTTACTTCATGCATTACAACACCAGCAAGCGCGGCGTAACGCTGGATCTCGATAGCGAGACAGACCAAGCCAAATTTCGCGAGCTGATCGCTGGCGCCGATGTCTTGCTGGAATCAGAGCCCACCACCCGTTTGGCATCGTTGTCGCTGGACTACGATGATCTTCGGTCACTGCAACCTGCCCTGATCCATGTTGCAGTGACGCCATATGGGCGCAACGAACCGTTGTCAGATCTGCCCTGCACCGATCTCACGTTGATGGCTGCGGGCGGTCCTCCCTGGAGTTGCGGCTACGATGACCATAGCCTGCCGCCAGTTCGAGGTTGGGGCAATCAGGGTTATCAAACGGGTTGCCACTATGCCGTCATGTCGGTGCTCACAGCGCTCTTGAGTCGACATGCCACGGGAAAAGGGCAGTTTATCGACGTGAGTATGACTGCGGCCCTCAACGTCACCACCGAAGCGGCTTCTTACAGCTGGCTGGTGGCCGGCGCGGAAGTGCAGCGACAGACCGGCCGTCACGCGGCCGTGGACCCCACTGGGGAAACACAAATGCTTTGTGCCGATGGGCGCTATGTAAATACCGGCGTGCCGCCCAGATTTCCCAAGGAGTTCGGTAATCTCCATACCTGGCTCACTGAGGTTGGACTAATCAATCAGCTACCCGAAGCCGTTTTCTTGGAAATGGGCGCCAACTGGGAAGGACCTTTTGACTTATCGAAAATTGGCATCGATGACACCATTACCGCCATCTTTACCGCAGGACGGCAGGCATTGACGCTCATTGCCCAAAACGTGTCCTCTAGCGAATTCTTTCTTGGCTGCCAACGAGCGGGACTGGCGGTCGGCATCATTTACTCACCCGAAGAAGCCTTTGAAGACGAGCACTTTAAGGCGCGCGGCTTTCAGGTTGAGGTTGAACACGAAGATCTGGGGCAGAAAGTCATCTACCCCGGCGCACCCTACAAGTTGCCGGCAAGCCCTTGGAAGATCTATCGGCGAGCGCCGCACTTGGGCGAGCACAATAGTGAGATCTTTCACTCACGGGAATAAATGAGCTCGCCATCCCGAATGGTCATACGCACGTGGGTACTGGAAAGATCGGTGCTCAGGTTTTTCCAGGGAAGATCCAACAGGCACAAATCGGCGGGTTCACCAGGGGTGACGGCGCGCAACGTAAACGGATCGGCGAGTTCACCCAAAAATCCCTTGAGCGCGCTTTCCGATGTAATGCACTCCTGCCCGCCAAGTACCTCGCCAGCAAGTGTGCGCCGATCAACGGCGGCTTTGATCGCCACCCAGGGATCCGCAGAACCAAACGGGCTATCGGTACCAAAGGCAACGGGTACTCCGGCCTTCACAAGCGATGCCACTCGATACAGGAAAGCGTGCTCTTCACAGGGGATATCCTTGAGATAGGCATCACCGCGCTCATAAAGGAAGTTGGGCTGAGTAACAACGCCCAAGCGCAGCTCTAGCAACTGTTCGACTAACGCTGGCGGTACCACCGATGCGTGTTCAATGCGATCACCCGCTCGCACGCCCGCCTCTCGGAACGCCGCCAGACCAAAAACCAGCTCAACTTCAGTAACGCAGTGAATCGCCACATTGCGGTTCACATCATGGCTGCGCGCAATACTGTCGATGAGTGTTGACAACTCAGGTAGCGATGAATCGTGCAGGTGAACCTTGGTTTCACCGAGGGTGAGTTGGCTATCAACCATACAAGCTTGCGCATCTGCTAGTTCAGCCCGGCCGGACAACCTCACCTTTTGCAAGAGTTGATTAGAAGATTGCATTTCAGCAAACCCATCCCAGGTCTGAAGATCATTGGATGGTGTCATGTCATTAATGCCGGTTATGCCATATGCGGCCAACTGCTTGCTGGCCTGACTGATGGCTAGCGGTTCCGCGCGCGTTAGGCGCCCAAGTAACTCATCCACATCATAGAGCCGGCCATCGTCACTCAGCAGACGCCGCCGATCCAACGAACTGAATTTGGCGGAAGCGGACCGAATAATGTCCAGCCCTGCAGTGTTGAGTATCCACAGTCGACCGGAACGATGTTGCAACCGAATGGGCCGATCGGGTCCGTTGTTGTCCAGCCAGTGCCTGTCCAAATTGGGCATCACACTTTCGTGGTAACCGTTGCCACGCAACCAATCGGTGCCGGATTGACTATTTAGACAGGCACTGAGTTCGTCTTCTGTGTTCACCTCCGGTGGCCCGCAACGCACTGAGTTGAGGGAAGCCGCGAAGGACATCAGGTGCACATGGTGATCCTGTAGGCCGGGTAGCAGCAGGCATCTATTGGCATCGATGATCTGATCACTGTCCACAGGCCGGATCGTACCGATGGCCTGAATCGTTCCATTTACTACGCGTACATCTTGGTATGAGCAGCAGCCATCAGTGGACAACAGCTCCGCATTACGGATGAGCAGAGCTCGTTCAGTCACCTTCTAACTGGAACCACTCACGAACCACCCGCCGCAGCAACTTACCGGTTTCGTTGTACGGCAGTTCAGAGGTGTGGTGGATTATCTCGGGAACCCGAGAAGAGCGTAGATGTTCCCGAATGTGCGCTCGGATTTCATCCTCACTGATACTACAACCCGGTGCTTCGACCACAGCGAGGGCAACCGCTTCACCCCATTCTTCAGAGGGCATGCCCACTACAGCCACATCGGCAACGGCCGGGTGCTGATGCAGGAGATGCTCTATTTCGCCAGGGGAAATATTCTCGCCACCACGAACGATGACATCGTCCGCTCGCCCCGAAAGATACAGGTAGCCATGGTCATCGAGGTGTCCCGCATCGCGGGTGGGAAACCAGCCATCGCTGTCGAGCACACTGCGCCCCTCGTATTCGCCGGAAACCTGTGGACCGCGCACGTAGATTTCACCAGGCTTCCAAGGCCCCAGCGTATTGCCTTCATCATCCCGAATTTCGACTTCAACAGTCGGCAATGCCTTTCCCACTGAACCCAGCCTGGCATGTACGGCCGCATCATCATGGTCTAAGGCGGCACGATGGTCATCCGGGTCCAGCAAGGTAATGGTGGAACTGGTTTCAGTCAGACCGTAAGCGTTGGTAAAACTCACTTGAGGAAACAGTCGCAGTGCACGTTCGATCACAGGCACCGGCATCTTGCCACCGCCGTAGGCGATTGACTGCAGACTGGTAAGCGCCTGCGGGTCGACGTCCGCTTGGTCAAATTCCTGAATGATTCGGGTCAGCATGGTCGGTACAACGAACGCACTGGTCACCGCATCTTTCGCACACAGCCGCAGCCACTCCCCCGGGTCGAAGGCCGGCAGCAGCACGACACGGCGGCAGGCATAGAGGTTACTCATGACCGCTGAGATTCCAGCAATGTGATACGGCGGCACGCAAACCAAGGTTGCATCCTCTTCCGCCGCACCCATAAATTCTACCGAGCCCAAGATATAGGAAACCAGGTGCTCATGGCGCAAAGTGGCGGCCTTTGGCGTACCCGTGGTACCGCTGGTAAAAAGCTGTACCGCGACGGCGGAGGGATCCTCATGCCAGTCCACTTCCACATCATCGCCGTGGAAGACGGCGTTCATGAAATCATCGGAATCCTGAATCACCCAGTTATCGAATGAGTAGCTGCCTTCGTTCGCGCCCAGGATCAGGTAAGCCGGGTCGATTCTCTCGAACAGTGGGACAATCTGTTCGTTGCTCAGCCGATAGTTAACAGGTACATAGGGAATACCGGCCATCGCTGCACCCATGAGTGCCACCGGCACTATTGGGCTCGATTCATCCAGCAACGACACATACTCGCACTGCGTGGCCGAGAATTTGGCTGCCGCGCGCCTAGCCGCTGCGTAAAGCTGTTTATACGTGTAGTGCTTACCGTGGTAGCTGATAGCAGAGCGATCAGGACAAGCTTCCGCCGCCATTTGCAGGAACAGGGCGATATTCATGATCAGTCAGAGGATGGCAGTTTCTTGGTGTCTTTGGTCATCAGTTCTGCGCCATCGTAGTAGAGCGAGCCTTCGCCGCTCTTCACGCACAGCACCTCGATAGTATCCGCCTCATTAACGTAACGCTTGCCGATGAGACAACCGTGTTGCTTGGCGGGGTCTGCTTCGGCCTTAGTCGGGGATTCAGCCATGTCGGCACCACCACAGGTGAGGTCGCCCCCATCCGACGCTTTGATGACCATGATCTCGGCATCGCACACGGCGCTCTTCAGTCGGGTTCCGGGTTTTAGCATGTGGTTCTCCGTGTCGTTGGCCTGCCGTTAGCCTAACAGCTCCTTGAGCCGTCCGCCTTTAATCGGCAGGTACTCGATTGTTGCGGTAGCTATCCCTGAACGATGACGCCGTCGCGCAGGAGTTCGTCGATCGTTCCGTCCGACCAACCCGCTTCTCTCAGCACCTGCTGCGTATGTTGACCGCCGTCCGGTGCCGGTCCGCGGACCGTGATGTCGGCGTCCCGAATATGGAACGGCGCCGAAACCACTTCCATGGCGCCTGCTTGTTCGTGAACGAGTATTGAAAAAGCACCACGCTCGCGTAACGCCGGGTCTTCAATCACGGCGGGAAGATCGGCAACCGGCTCCCAAATAAGCCCTGCAGCATCGAGTTTTTCGCGCCACGTGTCGAGCGAACTCGCCTCGAACAAAGCTTGTACCTCAGGCATCAGCTCCGGCGTGTGTTCCATAAGGCCGGGGAGCGTTTGTAGCCGCTCATCGGCCGCCCAATCCGGCCGATCGACCATCGCGCAGAACGCGGGCCAATACGGCAGCGCCATTGGCATCACCAACAACAACCACTGATCATCCGAGGTTTTGTAGCAATTCCATATTGGATTAGGCGGGAGGCGACGGCTGGTTTTATCAGGTTGCACACGATCGAACAACGTGGTGTTGACATCGCTAGCGAGAGACCAGATGCCGGTGCGTTGCAAAGTGACCTCGACGTATTGCCCCTCCCCTGATTGCTCCACCAAGCGCAGGGCTGCGAGAATGGACGCTAACAAATTCAGCGCGGTGGTCCGGTCGCCGTAACCGCCGCGAGAAATCAGCGGCCCGTCCTCGCGATCGCCAAAAGTCGACATCGCACCCGAGCGCGCCCAAAAGGCGGTTTGATCAAATGCCTGCCGACCGCTATCCGGCCCCTGTGTGCCGTAGCCCGATAGCACGGCGTAAATGGCTTTTGGATTCTTTG
>JBPCXR010000207.1:0-3296 GCA_051027215.1 Pseudomonadales bacterium
AGCGCTTGGGTGATGTCGAAGTTGTTTACCGAGCGATTGATTGCCCGCAAGCAGAGCGAGGGCAACATCATCATGGTCTCGTCCATCACTGACCGTCGCACCATAAAAGGTCAGTTCCCCTACAGCATTTCCAAAGGCGCTATGACTCGAATGACCGAAGTCATGGCGCTAGAAGCCGCGCGCTTTGGCATTCGCGTGAACGCTTTAGCGCCAGGATATTTCCTCACCGATGTCAGTCGCATTCTGCTGGAAAGCGACGCTGCACCAGAGTTCCAAAAAGGCGTGCCCATGCGCCGCTTTGGAGAGTTCGAGGAGTTGGACGGCCCTTTACTGCTGCTTGCCTCCGATGCGTCCCGCTACATGACAGGCTCGGTGCTGACCGTCGACGGCGGTCACGTTTGCGCATCTCTGTAACCATAACCACACCACCCTTACCTGTTCACACGGAGCCTTGCCATGGCCACAGTCACCCCATTTACGATCGACATTCCGGAAAGCCAGCTCGAGGATTTACGCTCGCGCCTGGAACGGGTGCGCTGGCCAGAAGCCGAGCCGGTTGATGACTGGACTCAGGGCATTCCGCTGGCTTACATGAAAGAAATCGTCGACTACTGGCGCACCCAGTACGACTGGCGAAAAATCGAGTCGCAGCTGAACAGCTACCCCCAATTCACCACTGAGCTGGACGGGGTAGACATCCATTTTCTGCACGTGCGCTCGCCAGAGCCAAATGCGATGCCACTGATTCTTACCCACGGTTGGCCGGGCTCCATTTTGGAGTTCATGAAGGTCATTGGTCCGCTGACCGATCCTGCAGCACATGGCGGCGATGCTGCCGACGCTTTCCACCTGGTTTGTCCGGCGCTACCCGGGTTCGGTTTTTCTGGCAAACCCCAGGTTACCGGCTGGGGTGTTGAAAAGATCGCCGCAGAGTGGGCCAACCTCATGGCACGACTCGGCTACGATCGCTATGTGGCCCAAGGCGGCGACTGGGGTTCCATGGTGACCACGCTCATCGCTGTACAAGATCCCGAGCACTGCGCCGCGATGCATACCAACATGCCCATTGCCACACCCGATCCAGCCACCATGGATGATTTGACGGAGCTTGAGCAGTCGGCGCTCGCGGGCATGAAGTTTTATCAGGATTGGGACAGCGGCTACTCCAAGCAGCAATCGACCCGACCGCAAACCATTGGCTACGGCTTAGTGGATTCACCCACCGGTCAAGCGGCATGGATTATCGAAAAGTTCTATCAGTGGATGGACTGCGATGGTCACCCGGAGAACATCCTCACGCGTGATGAGCTGTTGGATAACGTCATGATGTACTGGCTCACAGGCACTGGTGCTTCCTCCGCTCGCCTGTACTGGGAGAGCTTCGGCGGCGCTAGCGGCCTTGGCGATGTGACGGTCCCAGCTGGCATCAGCATCTTCCCGAAGGAAATCTTTCGCTGTTCCCGGCGTTGGGCAGAGGGCCGTTTCAAGCAGATCATTCACTGGAACGAGCTCAAAAAGGGTGGCCATTTCGCCGCAGCGGAGCAGCCCGCGCTCTACCTTGAAGAAGTGCGCAACTGCTTTCGTGGAGTGCGCGCCTAGTGGCGAAAGAGCCACTGTGGCGCCCGGACCCCGGGGCTCAGACGCACACTCACTTGGCGCACTTCAGCGCCGCCGTCGAAGCGGTGCACGGTCTGCAATTTGGCGACTACCAGGCACTGCATGACTGGTCGATAGACCAACCGGCGCAGTTTTGGGCGGCCCTTGCGGAGTACGCTCAGGTGCGCTTTCACACAGAAGCCAGCGAAACCGTCGCTGCACTCGAGGCCTTCCCTGGCGCGTGCTGGTTCCCTGGCGCCAAGCTCAATTTCGCAGAAAACCTGTTGCGTTTTGGCGACAACGAGATCGCCTTAATCAGCATCGATGAGACCGGTGCACGCACGACGCTGAGTTATGCCGAGCTTTATGCTCGAGTCAGTTCGCTCTCGGCTGAGTTAAAGCAGCGTGGAATTGCCCCCGGAGATCGCGTGGCCGGATGGCTGCCAAACTCCGATGCGGCGGTGATTGCCATGCTAGCGACCACTGCCCTCGGCGCTGTCTGGTCGAGCTGTTCACCGGACTTTGGTGAAGCTGGCGCGCTAGATCGGTTCGGCCAGATCGAACCGAAGCTGATGTTTGCCTGCGATGGCTATCACTACGCTGGCAAAGTCCACCAAACCCGAAAGAAGATGCAGGCGGTGGCGGCTCAAGTTCCTAGCATCAACGAGATCATTTGGGTCTCGGTGCTTGAAGAGCGACAAGCCAGCGATACGGATTTTCAGGCGCTGTGCCGCAGCTCCCTTAGCGGCGATTCGATCGACTTTCACAGCAGCGATTTCAACGATCCGCTGTACATCCTCTACTCCTCAGGCACCACGGGTGCGCCCAAGTGCATCGTGCACGGGGTGGGCGGCACGCTACTGCAACACCAAAAGGAGCATCTGCTGCACGTGGATGTGCATCGCAATGACCGACTGTTTTTCTTCACCACCTGTGGCTGGATGATGTGGAACTGGCTGGTGAGTGCCCTGGCCTGTGGTAACACGCTGATCCTTTACGACGGCTCGCCTTTCCACCCTGGACCCCAGCGGCTGCTCGATCTCGCGGAGCAAGAAGGCGTCACGCAGTTTGGCATCAGCGCCAAGTTTTTGTCTGCGATCGACAAGGCGGGATTGGTTCCAAAAAACACCCACGACCTCTCTACCATGCGCACCCTGCTGTCTACCGGCTCACCGCTGACTCACGAAGGTTTTCGCTACGTTTACAACAAGGTAGCGCCAGATGTGCAGCTGGTGTCGATGTCAGGCGGTACCGACATTCTCTCTTGTTTCGTCCTTGGCCATCCGGCTGCTCCCATCTATGAAGGTGAGATTCCCGTCGCCGGGCTCGGTATGGCGGTCGATGTTTGGAACGATGCCGGTGAGTCTGTAGTTGGCGAAAAGGGTGAGCTGGTTTGTACCCAGTCCTTTCCTTCATGCCCCTTGGGATTCTGGAACGATGCTGACGGTTCGCGCTTTCAGGCCGCCTACTTCAACCAGTACCCGGGCGTCTGGGCCCAAGGCGACTATGCGGAGCACACGGCAAGCGGCGGCTACATTATCTATGGGCGTAGCGATGCGGTGCTCAATCCCGGCGGCGTGCGCATCGGCACAGCGGAGATTTATCGACAGGTGGAGTACTTCCCGCAGATTATCGATGCGGTGTGCATTGGCCAGGATTGGCAGGGCGACGTGCGGGTGGTCTTGTTCGTGGTCATGGCC
>JBPCXR010000208.1:0-14645 GCA_051027215.1 Pseudomonadales bacterium
CGCGGGACTTCGTAGCGATTTGCTTGCCGCCATACCGTCTCTGATTGGGGCTCTACACCTGAAGTTCCACAGAACACCACAACAGCGCCATCGAGCACTCGTAAGCTACGCTCAACTTCGATGGTGAAGTCCACGTGCCCGGGGGTATCGATGATGTTGACTCGATGCTCATCGAACTGCTGGTCCATGCCCTTCCAGAAACAGGTGGTGGCAGCAGAGGTAATGGTGATGCCGCGTTCTTGCTCCTGCTCCATCCAGTCCATGGTGGCAGCGCCATCGTGCACTTCACCGATCTTATGAGACAAGCCGGTGTAAAACAGAACACGTTCAGTAGTCGTGGTTTTGCCCGCGTCCACATGGGCAACGATGCCGATGTTGCGATATCGAGTGATGGGCGTTTTACGAGCCATGACGCTCTCCAATGAATGTGTGTTTACCCGTCACCAGCGGGCGCTGGAGTCGGGTTTAGTAAACGTTTTGCGTTTGAAACTTAGTAACGGTAGTGCGAGAACGCTCGGTTGGCTTCAGCCATGCGATGGGTATCTTCACGCTTCTTCACCGCTGTGCCGCGACCTTCCGCTGCATCCAACAATTCACCAGCCAGACGCGCCGCCATAGACTTCTCACCACGCTTGCGAGCACTATCTACCAGCCAACGCATTGCCAGAGCGTTGCGTCGCGAGGGCCGCACTTCTACTGGCACCTGATAGGTAGCACCACCAACACGCCGGGCTTTCACCTCGACAAAGGGTGCAACCGCTTCCAGGGCTTTTTCGAACACGTCGACTGGGTTGTCGTGGTTCTTCTCTTCGATACGACTCAATGCGCCATAAACAATGCGCTCTGCCACGGCTTTCTTGCCGGACACCATCACATGGTTAATGAATTTGGCGACGGTCTGGTTACCGAATTTGGGGTCGGGCAATATTTCCCGTTTCGCGACGACGCGGCGTCTTGGCATGTTTCTCTCCTTCGCTTCAGGTTCGCCGCTTAGTTTGCGACTCCCCCCGAGTTGATCCGGGGCCTTACTGAGAGCTGATTATCGTGTTGTAAGGACTAGCGGACTTGAATTCCTATTTAGGTCGTTTGGCGCCGTACTTCGAACGGCTCTGGCGACGATCGGAGACGCCAGAGGTATCGAGTGTGCCTCGAATGGTGTGATAGCGAACACCGGGCAAATCTTTTACCCGACCACCACGAATCAGGACCACCGAGTGCTCCTGCAAGTTGTGGCCTTCACCGCCAATATAGGAAGTGACCTCGTAACCATTGGTCAAACGTACCCGGCAAACCTTACGTAAAGCCGAGTTCGGCTTCTTCGGCGTAGTGGTATAGACCCGAGTGCATACGCCTCGACGTTGGGGGCAGCCTTGCAGCGCCGGAACGATGTTCTTCTCCGGCTTACGCTTGCGCGGCTTGCGGACCAGCTGGCTGATCGTCGCCATGAAATCTCCATTAAGGGTCGCTCTAGCAACCCGACATTGAAGCCACCCCACAGGGCAGCCGTTCGCTAGGGGCGCGAATTCTAATGTGATGGGGTGGGAGGCGCAAGCCGGTTGGGCAAAGAAGGGGTGGGAGGCGCAAGCCGGTTGGGCAAAGAAGGGGTGGGAGGCGCAAGCCGGCTGGGCAAAGAAGAGGCGAGGGGCCAGATCTACAGCGCGATGGCCGGCTTCGGCTCGCCCTCGATCTTGCCGCCGCCGGACTCAGTCATGGAAAGCTCAGCACTGATGCAGTGGCGGCGATGACGGCCTTCGCGCTGGGTGCTTGTAAGATTGGCACTGCGCGATGGGTCTGTTGCCTCGTGTTTTTGGTCGTTGCCGCAGCAGCATTCAACTGCATCCGTACGCCCGCCCCTCGGCCCAAATTGATCAGGATCCTGCCATCCTGGTCGGTATGCCAAGGGTCAAACCGTGGACCCTGGGTTCTGGCAGCACCTGTGGCATCGGCGTGCCAAAGGCCACGCCAAACCGGTAGCTCGATGTAGCTGGCCTCGGCAGCAGAGCCTGCCAACAGCAAGAAGACGACAATCAGGTTGGGGAGACGCATGGGTTTCTCACTCGATACCATTTGGATGAGAAACGCCAATATAGCCGTGGTGGAGCAGGCTTTTAGCCTGACTGCGTAAACCGGAAGTAACGCGCTTGCTCGCGCAGTTATGCAGCTAAATTTCGTTTATTGGGGTGGTGCTTGCGGCGGGTGGGCAACTCGATTGGCCCGAGGCTGGCCCCTGGGCCAGCCTACTCGAGAACGGAAACTCGTTGCTGATTGTCGGCGGGCTCGCGCCCGCCAACTGCTTCAAAGCCGGGCAGGCACTCAGTCGTTGTTGCTCAGTGCTTCCGATAGCGCCTGTTCAACCTCGTCCGCGGTTGCACCCTGCTGCTTCGCAGCTCTCAGCGCCAGATCCTCTTCGCGCTTGCGGCGACGCTCGCTGTGGTAGGTCAGGCCGGTTCCCGCTGGGATTAAGCGGCCAACAACAACGTTCTCTTTGAGCCCGCGCAGAAAGTCCTGCTTGCCGGTCACCGCTGCTTCCGTGAGAACCCGAGTGGTCTCTTGGAAGGAAGCCGCAGACAAGAAGGATTCTGTAGCCAGCGACGCTTTGGTGATTCCAAGCAGGTCGCGCTCGTACTGCACCAGGTCCTTACCCTCGGCTGCGAGCGCCTCATTCACCTCGAGCACGGCGTTCATTTCAACTTGCTCACCGCGGATGAGGTTCGACTCCACTGCATCAGTGATCACACACTTGCGCAGCATTTGGCGAACAATCACTTCGATGTGCTTGTCGTTGATCTTCACACCCTGAAGGCGATAGACCTCCTGGATCTCGTTAATGATGAACTTGGCCAAGGCCTCGACGCCCTGCAGGCGCAGAATGTCGTGGGGGCTCGGCGGGCCTTCACACACCATTTCACCGCGGGCAACTGTTTCGCCCTCGAACACGCCGATGTTGCGCCACTTGGGAATCAAGGTTTCCACCGGATCACTGTCGGGGGGACTAATCACCAGCCGACGCTTACCTTTGGTTTCCTTACCGAAGCTGACGGTTCCTGACGCTTCCGCAAGAATCGCAGGCTCTTTCGGCTTACGGGCTTCGAATAGATCTGCGACACGGGGCAATCCACCGGTTATGTCACGAGTCTTGGAGCCTTCCTGGGGAATGCGGGCAATGATGTCGCCGACACCAACGGCTTCACCGTTCTCCAGGTTCAGGATGGCTCCGTTCGGCAACGCATAGTGGGCCGGCAGATCGCTGCCCGGCAAGCGGACCTCGTTGCCTTCGGCATCCACCAGACTCACCGCAGGGCGCAGATCCTTACCGGCACTAGGACGATCCTTCGGATCCATGACGTTGATGTTGGTCAAACCAGTCAGCTCGTCGGTTTGACGAGTGACAGACAGGCCTTCTTCCATATCCATCAATATGACGGTGCCCGAAGCCTCGATCACGATGGGGTGCGTGTGGGGATCCCACTGCGCAATCACCTGACCGGCATCGACCTGATCGCTTTCGCCCACCGAAATCACCGCGCCGTAGGGCAGCTTGTACCGCTCCCGCTCCCGGCCCAGCTCATCGGCAACCGCAATCTCACCAGAGCGGGATACCGCGACCAGCTCACCGCTTTCGCGGGTTACGGTCTTCAGGTTGTGCAAGCGCACCGTTCCGCCGTGCTTCACTTGAACGCTGTCGATTGCTGTTGCTCGAGACGCCGCACCACCGATGTGGAAGGTACGCATGGTCAGCTGAGTACCAGGCTCGCCAATAGACTGCGCGGCGATAACGCCCACAGCCTCGCCAACATTGACCAGATGGCCACGTGCCAGATCGCGACCGTAACAGCTGGCGCAGACGCCAAAGCGCGTATCGCAAGTAATCGGAGAGCGCACGATCATCTCGTCCACCCCAATGGACTCCAGTCGGTCCACCCAGGCTTCATCGAGAATGGTGCCCGCTTCGATCAGCATGTTTTTGCCATCTGCTGCGTACACCGGCTGTGCTACAACTCGACCGAGCACACGATCGCCCAAGGGCTCAACCACGTCACCGCCTTCGATGATCGCCGATACCCGCACGCCGTTTTCAGTACCGCAATCTACATCGGTAACCACTACGTCCTGAGCAACGTCCACCAAGCGCCGGGTTAGATACCCGGAGTTCGCGGTTTTCAGCGCCGTGTCTGCCAGACCTTTACGCGCGCCGTGAGTCGAGATGAAGTATTGGTTCACCGACAGGCCTTCACGGAAGTTGGCGGTAATGGCGTTCTCAATGATGCTGCCATCCGGCCGCGTCATCAGGCCCCGCATACCCGCCAGCTGACGAATCTGCGCGGGGGAACCCCGAGCACCGGAGTCTGCATAGATAAAGACCGAATTGAATGAATCTTGGTCTTCCTTCTCGCCCTCACTATTGGTCACGGTCTCGCGAGAGATGCCCTCCATCATGGAGCGAGCCACCAGATCATTTGCTCGTGACCAAATGTCTACGACCTTGTTGTACTTCTCGCCCTGGGTTACCAGGCCGGATGCGTACTGGGCTTCGATCTCTGCGACTTCGTCTTCGGCATCGGCAATGATCTTCGCCTTAGCGTCGGGGATTACGAAGTCTTCCACCCCAATTGACGCACCAGAGGCGGTGGAGTGGGCAAAGCCCGTGTACATCAGCTGGTCGGCAAAGATGACGGTGTCTTTCAGGCCAACGTTGCGATAACAAGTGTTGATCAGGTTAGAGATCGCTTTCTTGCCCATGGGCTGATTCACCAGCGCAAACGGCAACGCCTTAGGCACGATGTCGTACAGTAGCGCTCGACCAATGGTCGTTTCCACCAACGAACGTTGCAGCATTCGATTGCCGTGCTCGTCTTCGACTTCTTCGGTGATACGAACCTTGACCTTGGCATGCAGATTGGCTTCGCCGCTGGCATAGGCACGATGCACTTCATCGATGTCGGCAAAGGTTCGACCTTCGCCTCGAACGTTCAGCATCTCCCGAGTCATGTAGTAAAGACCCAGCACCACGTC
This sequence comes from Pseudomonadales bacterium, assembly GCA_051027215.1. Classification (GTDB taxonomy): domain Bacteria; phylum Pseudomonadota; class Gammaproteobacteria; order Pseudomonadales; family Azotimanducaceae; genus CALHVX01. The sequence goes on from JBPCXR010000208.1 coordinate 5,014, forward strand.
CTGAGACGGAACGATGATGGGCTCACCACTAGCAGGCGAGAGGATGTTGTTGGTCGACATCATCAGCGCACGGCTTTCCAGCTGAGCTTCCAGCGTCAGCGGTACGTGCACTGCCATTTGGTCGCCGTCGAAGTCCGCGTTGTACGCCGTACAAACCAGCGGATGTAGCTGAATCGCTTTGCCTTCAATCAACATTGGCTCAAACGCTTGAATGCCGAGGCGGTGCAAGGTAGGTGCACGGTTTAGCAGCACTGGATGCTCGCGAATTACTTCGGCGAGTATGTCCCAGACCTCTGCGGTTTCCTTCTCAACCATCTTCTTGGCAGCTTTGATGGTGGTGGCTAAACCACGCGCTTCGAGCTTGCCGAAAATGAAAGGCTTAAACAGTTCCAACGCCATTTTCTTTGGCAGACCGCACTGGTGCAGCTTCAGCGTTGGGCCAACCACAATCACCGAACGCCCGGAGTAATCTACCCGCTTGCCCAGCAGATTCTGACGGAAACGACCCTGCTTGCCCTTGATCATGTCGGCCAGGGACTTCAGTGGTCGCTTGTTGGAGCCAGTGATCGCACGACCGCGGCGACCGTTGTCGAGCAGCGCATCAACCGCTTCTTGCAGCATGCGCTTTTCGTTGCGGACGATGATGTCGGGCGCAGACAAATCCAGCAGTCGCTTGAGTCGATTGTTGCGGTTGATGACCCGCCGGTACAGATCGTTTAGATCGGATGTCGCGAAACGTCCGCCATCCAGAGGTACCAGCGGACGCAAATCCGGCGGCAACACTGGCAGCACCGTCATGATCATCCAATCTGGCTTATTGCCAGATTTTACGAAGGCTTCCATCAGCTTAAGGCGCTTCGAAAGCTTCTTGATCTTGGTTTCAGAGTTGGTGGCGGGGATCTCTTCGCGCAGGCGAGCGATCTCGGCGTCGATGTCCATATGGTTCAGCAATTCTTGAACCGCTTCAGCGCCCATGCGCGCATCGAACTCATCACCGTACTCTTCGAGCTTCTGGTAATACTCTTCGTCCGTTAGCAACTGGCCGGTTTCTAAGTCGGTGAGACCCGGATCGCAAACCACGTGGCTTTCGAAGTACAGCACCCGCTCGATGTCGCGCAGGGTCATATCCAGCAACAAACCGATGCGAGACGGCAGCGACTTCAAGAACCAGATATGCGCGACTGGGCTTGCGAGCTCGATATGGCCCATGCGCTCCCGACGTACCTTGGTGAGCGTGACTTCAACGCCACACTTTTCGCAAATCACACCACGGTGCTTCAAGCGCTTGTACTTACCACACAGGCACTCGTAGTCCTTGATCGGTCCGAAGATCCGCGCGCAGAACAACCCATCACGTTCCGGCTTAAAGGTCCGATAGTTGATGGTCTCGGGCTTTTTCACTTCGCCAAACGACCAGGAGCGAATCAGCTCCGGGGAAGCAAGGCCAATGCGCAAAGAGTCGAACTCGTCGACGTTGGTCTCTGCTTTCAGAAGATTCAATAGATCTTTCAAAGTCTTTCTCCTGTTTACTCTGCTTCCAGTTCCATATTGATTGCCAGCGAGCGGATTTCCTTCACCAATACGTTGAAGGATTCCGGCATGCCCGGCTCCATACGGAAATCACCGTCGACGATGTTCTTGTACATCTTCGTTCGGCCGTTGACGTCGTCCGACTTCACAGTCAGCATCTCCTGCAAGGTGAAGGCAGCGCCGTAAGCCTCAAGCGCCCATACCTCCATCTCTCCGAATCGCTGACCACCAAACTGAGCCTTGCCACCAAGGGGCTGCTGGGTCACCAGGCTATACGAGCCAGTGGATCGAGCATGCATTTTGTCATCCACCAGGTGGTTGAGCTTAAGCATGTACATATAGCCCACTGTGACGGGTCGATCGAATTGGTTACCGGTACGACCATCCCAAAGCACACACTGGCCGTTGGTCGGCAGACCTGCCAGCTCCAGCATGCGGCGGATTTCGTTCTCTGAAGCACCATCGAATACCGGCGTTGCCATCGGCACACCACCACGCAGATTCTTCGCTAACGCCAGAATGTCCGTGTCGCTGAAGCTGTCGAGATCTTCTTGTCGCTGTCCTTCCTGGTTATATACCTGACCCAGGTAGTCACGGATTTTAGCGATCTGCTGCTGCTCTTCGAGCATCTGGTTGATGCGAGCACCAATGCCCTTGGCTGCCCAACCCAGATGGGTCTCGAGCACCTGCCCAACGTTCATGCGCGAAGGCACCCCGAGAGGGTTTAGCACAATATCGACCGGTTCGCCGTGCTCATCAAAAGGCATGTCTTCAACGGGCATGATCACCGAGATCACACCCTTGTTGCCATGCCGGCCGGCCATCTTGTCGCCAGGTTGAATGCGACGCTTGATCGCCAGATAAACCTTGACGATCTTTAAAACACCCGGCGCCAGATCATCACCTGATTCCAACTTTGAACGCTTGTCTGCGTAGATCGCATCTAGGTTCGCCTTACGCTCCTTCAGCTGCGCATCGGCTGCGTCCAACTGCGTGTTGAGCGCATCGTCTTCCATGCGAATCTTGAACCAGTCGTCTTGAACCAGCCCGTTCAGATAGTCGAGGGTAACCTCGCTACCTTTACTTAGGTTCGGCGCACTCGCCGCCTTGCTGCCCTGTAGGGCCCGGCTCAAGCGCTCGTAGGTCGCTGCTTCAACGATTCGATACTCATCGTCCAAATCTTTGCGAATCTGGGCGAGCTGTTCCTGCTCAATGTCTTTGGCACGTTGGTCTTTCTCCACGCCATCGCGAGTGAAGACCTGAACATCGATCACCGTTCCTTTAACGCTGGTGGGTACGCGCTGAGAAGTGTCCTTTACGTCCGACGCTTTCTCTCCGAAGATCGCTCTTAGGAGCTTTTCTTCTGGCGTTAGCTGCGTTTCACCCTTGGGGGTGACCTTACCGACCAGAATGTCGCCCGCTTCAACTTCCGCACCAATGTAAACAATGCCCGACTCATCAAGCTTTGCGAGTGCACCTTCGCCGACGTTAGGAATATCGCAGGTGATCTCCTCTGGACCGAGCTTGGTATCGCGAGCAATACAGGTTAGCTCCTGAATGTGCACACTGGTGAAGCGGTCTTCCTGCACAACTCGCTCGGAAACCAAAATGGAGTCTTCGTAGTTGTAACCGTTCCAGGGCATGAAGGCGATACGCATGTTCTGGCCCAGAGCCAGCTCACCCATGTCGCAAGAGGGTCCGTCGGCGAGAATATCGCCCTTCGCAATCGTGTCACCCGGCGTAACCAGCGGACGCTGGTTGATGCAGGTGTTTTGGTTGGATCGGGTAAACTTCGTGAGGTTGTAGATGTCTACCCCAGCATCACCGGTCGCCGTCTCTTCGTCCGAAACGCGAACAACGATACGACCTGAGTCAACGCTGTCGACCACACCGCCTCGCTCTGCCTTCACGCACACGCCCGAGTCTCGAGCGACTGAACGCTCGATGCCCGTGCCAACCACGGGCTTCTCAGCGCGTATGGTAGGCACCGCTTGGCGCTGCATGTTCGACCCCATGAGCGCGCGGTTGGCATCGTCGTGCTCCAAAAACGGAATCAAAGATGCCGCCACAGACACAACCTGCTTAGGCGAGACATCCATGTAGTTGACGTTCTCGGCCGTGGTTTTCTGGAACTCGTTCTGGTAACGAACGTCTACCATCTCTTCGGCAAAGGTCATATCGTCTTTAATGATCGAACTTGCCTGGGCAATGACGTACTCGGCTTCATCAATGGCTGAGAGATAGTCAATGTCGAAGGTCACCTTGCCATCAGTTACGCGCCGATACGGTGTCTCTAAGAACCCATACTCATTGGTCCGCGCATAGGTGGCCAAGGAGTTAATCAAGCCGATGTTCGGACCTTCAGGAGTCTCGATCGGGCACACCCGGCCGTAGTGGGTGGGGTGCACGTCGCGCACTTCGAATCCGGCACGCTCACGAGTCAAACCGCCCGGCCCAAGCGCAGAAACTCGACGCTTGTGGGTGACTTCCGACAGCGGATTGTTCTGATCCATGAACTGCGACAGCTGGCTGGATCCAAAGAACTCTTTCACCGCCGCGGCCACTGGCTTGGCATTGATCATGTCTTGAGGCATTAGACCTTCGGATTCGGCTAAGCTCAGGCGTTCTTTGACCGCCCGCTCGACCCGTATCAGGCCAACACGGAAGGCGTTCTCTGCCATCTCACCGACCGAGCGAACCCGGCGATTACCCAGGTGATCAATATCATCAACCTGGCCTTTACCGTTGCGGATCTCCACCAAAGTGCGTAGCACATCGATGATGTCTTCTTTACCCAGCACACCCTCACCGGTGGTCTCTTCACGACCCAAGCGACGGTTGAACTTCATGCGTCCGACCGCAGACAGGTCGTAGCGCTCGGGAGTAAAGAACAGATTGTTGAACAGGTTTTCCGCCGCTTCTTTTGTCGGCGGCTCACCTGGGCGCATCATGCGGTAGATCTCAACCAACGCTTCTAAGCGGTTGCTGGTCGGATCGATGCGCAACGTATCGGCAACGTATGGGCCGCAATCAAGGTCGTTGGTATAGATCGTTTCGATCTCTGGCACGCCCTTTTCCAGCAGCTCTTCGAGCACTTCCTCAGTAATAAGGGTGTTAGCAGCGTGCAGAATCTCGCCGCTCTCCGTATCGATGATGTCTTTCGCCGTAACTCGGTCAACCAGGTATTCCCGCGGAACATCCAGGTGCTTCAAGCCACTTTCTTCGAGTAGGCGTACGTGACGTGCAGTAATGCGACGACCCATTTCTACAATCAGATTGCCTTTGCCGTCATGGATATCGAAAGTCGCAACGTCGCCACGCAAGCGTTCCGGCGTCAGCTCTGCTTGGAATCCATCCTTAGTGACCTTGAAAGTGTTGGTGTCGAAGAACATCTCGAGGATTTCTTCGCCGGAAAACTCTAGAGCACGGAGAATGATCGTCGCTGGCAACTTGCGTCGACGGTCGATTCGAACAAACACACAGTCCTTTGGATCGAACTCGAAATCGAGCCAGGAGCCGCGGTAAGGAATGATCCGCGCGGAGTACAGGAGCTTGCCCGAGGAGTGGGTTTTGCCACGGTCATGGTCAAAGAAGACACCTGGTGAGCGGTGCAGCTGGGAGACCACTACCCGCTCGGTGCCATTAATGACAAAGGTGCCGTTCACGGTCATGAGCGGAATTTCGCCCATGTACACTTCTTGCTCTTTTACATCCTTAACCGCTTTGTTGTTGGATTCTTTATCGTAGATGATCAGGCGAACTTTCACGCGTAAAGGCGCCGCGTAGGTTTCCCCTCGCAAGATGCATTCGCGCACATCGAACGTCGGCTCACCGAGTCGATAGCTCACATACTCGAGCGCCGCATTACCGGAATAGCTAACAATCGGGAATACCGATCGAAATGCCGCGTGCAGGCCAATCTCACCGCGATCGCCCATGTCTGCGGGCGCGCTGTGATCAGATTCATCGACCTGCAAAAACTTGTCGTAAGAATCGACCTGTATGGCGAGCAGATATGGCAGATCCATACCTCCAGCCAACTTGCCGAAGTCCTTACGAATGCGCTTTTTCTCTGTAAAGCTATAAGCCATGCAATTCTCCCATGCTTAGCTAAGCAACAGACTGGCCGAGTTTGCCAATCTGCCGCGTTTGATTTTGTCGCGTTGGGATTGCACCAACGCGAACAGGCAGGCACTCGTCAGAGCACCCACCCGATTGATCCCTAAGGACCGAGACGCCACACACATGGTGCAGGCGGCCGAGCTACTTAACCTCGACCTGGGCGCCGGCTTCTTCGAGCTGTTTCACCAGCTCTTCTGCTTCACTCTTATCAATGCCCTCTTTGATGGGCGAAGGTGCGTTGTCCACCAAGTCCTTGGCTTCCTTCAGACCCAGCCCAGTGATGGCGCGGACCGCCTTGATCGCATTGACTTTCTTGTCGCCTGCAGCGAGCAGGGTCACGGTGACTTCGGTCGGCTCATCAGCCGCTGCGCCACCTGCATCACCGCCGCCTGCGGGCGCGACTGCAACTGCTGCCGCGGCAGATACGCCGAACTTTTCTTCCATGGCTGAGACCAGCTCAACCACGTCCATCACACTCATATCGGCGATGGCGTTTAGGATGTCGTCTTTTGACAGTGCCATTGGGTTATTTCTCCTGGGACGTTCTTAAAATAAAGATGAATTCAAATCTTGTTGCGATGAGGCTGCTACGGCTTAGGCAGCATCCTGCTTCTGGTCGCGTACCGCGGCAACGACCCGGACCACCTGGCCTGGGACATCGTTCAAGGTGCGCACGAATTTGGTAACCGGTGCCAGCATCACGCTCATAAGCGTGGCCAGTGCCTCGTCCCGGGTCGGGAGCTTGGCAACGGTTTCCAGTGATTCAGCACCGAGCAGTTCGCCGCCAATGGCTAGCGCTTTGACTTCAAGCGCGTCCAACTCCTTAACGTAGTCCTTGATCAGCCTTGCCGCCGCGCCGGGATCCTCTTGCGAGAACGCCACTAGCGTCGGCCCAACAAAGGCATCTTTTAGACATTCAAACTCAGTGCCAGCCAATGCACGCTTGGCCAATGTATTGCGGATCACTCGAACGTAAACGCCGGACTCACGCGCTTTTTTGCGCATCTCCGTCATTTCGCTCACCGTAACGCCGCGATAGTCGGCGAGTACCGCCGACAGCGCACCACTGGCCGCTTCGTTTACCTGCGCAACAATCTCTTTCTTCTGCTCGAGATCTAGTGCCACTTTAGTCTCCTATTGGATGACCGCTAATTGCGGCGAGCCACCCGAGCTTGCGCCCTTGTAGGTCTCACCGTCTGCGTAGGAAATTAAGACCGCATCACGATGCGATGCTGCCACCTACGGTTTTTGACGGAGGCTGGATGTCAGTCTCCAGCCCACCTTCAAATCTTGTTAATTACTTCAGAACCTCGACTGACGCTGTATCGATGGATAACCCTGGCCCCATGGTGGTCGATAGAGTGATCTTCTGAACGAACTGGCCTTTGGCAGATGCAGGCTTTGCCTTTTTCAAATCAATCAGCAAGGCCTCAACGTTTTCACGAACTTCAGCTGCGCCGAAACCCACAGTGCCAACGCTGCCATGGATGATTCCCGCCTTGTCAGTACGAAACTGAATCTGGCCTGCTTTCGCATTTTTGACCGCGGTCTCGACGTCTGGCGTGACCGTACCGGTTTTCGGATTCGGCATCAGGCCGCGAGGCCCTAAGACCTTGCCCAGTTGGCCGACAACGCGCATGGAATCGGGGGTGGCAACCACCACGTCAAAATCCATTTCGCCAGCTTTCACCTTCTCCGCCAGGTCTTCGAAGCCTACCAAATCCGCACCTGCTGCCTTAGCTTTGTCCGCTGCTTCGCCCTGGGCAAACACCGCGACACGAATGGTCTTTCCGGTTCCGTGCGGCAAGGTCGTTGCGCCTCGAACCACTTGATCAGACTTTTTGGGATCAACGCCAAGATTCACGGCAACGTCAAAGCTTTCCTTGAATTTGGCTTTAGACAGCTCCGAGAGCAAACCAATCGCTTCCTCGATCCCGTAGGCTTTAAGCGGATCGACCTTTTCGGCGATCTCTTTCTGACGCTTGCTTAACTTAGCCATCTATACGCCCTCCACGTCGATACCTGCGCTACGCGCACTGCCAGCAATGGTCCGCACAGCAGCGTCCATGTCCGCGGCAGTTAGGTCAGGCATTTTGATCTGCGCCACTTCCTCAAGTTGCGCCCGGTTTACCTTGGCCACCTTGTCGGTGTTCGGCGTACCAGAGCCTTTCTTAATGTTTGCCACTTTTCGCAGCAGCACTGAGGCTGGCGGCGTTTTGGTGATAAAGCTGAAGCTACGGTCAGAAAACACCGTGATGACCACGGGAATCGGCATGCCCTGCTCTACACTCTGGGTCTGGGCGTTGAACGCCTTGCAAAAGTCCATGATGTTAACGCCATGCTGACCCAACGCTGGACCTACTGGCGGACTTGGGTTGGCCTGCCCTGCAGGAACCTGCAGCTTAATATAGGCCTCAATTTTCTTTGCCATTTCTACTCCTTGCGGGTACCGACGTGTGGTTTCCGGACCATCACTCCCCGGGGACTAATTATTGAATCCACCTCGCGGTTGATTCGGTTTTGCCTTTACTGGCGGCGTTCGCCCTTGGGCGACGCAGAATACTTCTTGCCATCCCTGGCGCGGCGCGTCTAAACGAACCGAGCCCCGGCTCGGGCATCCATGCCCGGGCGTTCGCTCCTTGCGGCGCAGTGCGCCGAATCAGAAATAGCCCTTGGCTATTTCTGACCGGAGCTCACCCCTTCTCCACTTGATCGAAGTCTAGTTCTACTGGTGTAGACCGGCCGAAAATCGTGACCGCCACCTGCAATCGGTTTTTGTCGTAGTTAACCTCTTCAACCACGCCATTGAAGTCGTTGAATGGACCGTCAATAACCCGAACAATCTCTCCAGGCTCAAAGATGGTCTTAGGCGTTGCCTTCTCCGAACCTGCAGCGACACGGTCGAGAATGGCGTTCGCCTCTGCTTCTGTGAGCGGCGCTGGTTGATCCGCCTTGCCGCCGATGAATCCCATCACTCGTGGGGTCTCTTTCACCAGGTGCCAGGTATCATCGTCCAGCTCCATCTCGACCAACACGTAGCCTGGGAAGAACTTTCGCTCCGAGCGACGCTTTTGGCCACCGCGCATCTCAACCACTTCTTCGGTGGGTACCATGATCTCACCGAATTTATCGGCGAACGGCGACAACGCCACACGTTCGGTCAGCGATCGCGCAACATTTTTCTCAAAGCCCGAATAGGCATGCACCACGTACCATTTCTTCGACATAGCGCTACCCGATTACCGTAGAAACAAGCCAGCTCAAGCCACTGTCCAGCAGCCAGAGAATCAACGCAAACACCAACACCAACACCAACACCACCAACGTGGTCTGTGTAGTTTCTGTGCGAGTCGGCCAGACGACGCGCCGTATTTCACTGCGAGCGTCCTTCATTAAACCCCAAGCAGTACTGCCCCACTGGGTCTGGATCAACGCAAAAAACGCGATCACTGCAATGACCAACACACCAGCAACGCGATACAGCAACGGTTGCTCTTGAAAGTACCAATTGCCGTAGACAGCGCCGCCAACCAACGCGACAACGACCAGCCATTTAAGCCAGTCCAACGAGCTAGTTGCTGTGACTTCTGTTTTTGTACTCAATGCCGCTCTCAGTGACTACCGGATTGTCGACTCAACAGGTCGACCCTATAAAACGAACGAAGCTGTCGGCGTTGGCCAATACTGGCAGGCCAGGAGGGAATCGAACCCCCAACCTGCGGTTTTGGAGACCGCTGCTCTACCAATTGAGCTACTGGCCTATGTCGGTTTGAGTCGGGGGCGAGCCCTCGATTCAAACCTTACGGAGATTTTTTTGCTGCGCAAAAAACTCCCGCTCTCAACCGACGTTTTTGGTCGTGTAATTCGTCCTATTCGATGATCTTGGAAACAACGCCGGCGCCGACCGTACGGCCACCTTCCCGAATCGCAAAGCGCAGCCCTTCGTCCATCGCAATCGGGTTGATCAAGTCAACCACCAT
>JBPCXR010000209.1:0-7838 GCA_051027215.1 Pseudomonadales bacterium
GCATCAGTGCATGCTGGTAGTGTTTGCGTGCCAGATCCAACTGACGATTATTCAGGTACAGTTTGCCAAGAGCCTGCCAACCTCTGGGGTCTTCTGCATCCAAAGCCAGTGCCTTCTGAAAAGCGCCAGCAGCTTTCCTCGCTTCTTCCATGCCCTGATAAGCGAAGCCCACGCGGAGCCAAAGCGGTGCCGTCTCTTTCAGTCGTAAGGCTTCTCGATAGAACGCAACAGCAGCTTCGTAGTCACGGCTACGGGCTGCCCTGTCGCCATTGTCTGTCATCTTCTTCTGGGCCTTGCCAACCACTTCTTCGGACTCAGCCTGGGATTGCAGTTCTTGCTCCGCATCGCTGGTGCTGGCGCAGCCGGCGAGCAACCAGAGCAGACACATCGGCAAAAGCAAATTTTTAATTGGCAGCATGACAGTAGACCCGTGGCCTGACATCAGGCGACCACCCTAATACACCCACAGCTGTGACACAGCGTGCGGATGTAAGTGACATGTTGCTGCTCAAGGGTTGGCTTGGAGGGGGGTCTGGATGCCGCCGAAAACAAGGTAGTGCACGTAGGCATTCTTGGGTCGAGATTCCCGATGTTCCGTGTCGCTTGAACGTGCAGCACGCTGAGTCTGCACCATTCCCGGACGCGGCTCTACCGAGCCGATGACCTTGTTCATGCTGTCTTGTTCTACCAAGGTTCCTACGTCCGCATGTTGGTGCAGGCCGATGGTATCTCCCTGAATACTGCCAACCTGATTGCCTGTATTGCCACCGGTTGCTGCAGCGCTGCGCGCGTCCGCGTCGGGGTCTCTGCGCGTTGCCGCGCTGACCCCGCGTAGAAACAGGCCTCGGTAGTCAGGTAGATTGAAAGTCAGGCGCCCGTCGCCCGCGCCATGGACATTGCCTAGCACACTATATAGCTCGGCGTAGCGTGCGCGTTCCACTGCACTGCCGTCACATGCCAACCAACCTTGGGAGGCTAATGCCTGGCGGCTATCGTCGGCCAGGCTACCGGCATAGGCAATAACGGTGCCAATTGGCGTTAGTTGCCCCAGAATCACGGCTCCGCCTGCGTCTCCGGCCCGTACGACACGATTGGCTGGGCTCTCCACTTCTGTTGTGACGCATCCGGCCAATAACAAGGAAGCGAACAGGCCCAGAATTCCGACGCTTCGCGTTGGCTTAAAGAAGATTTTCCCAAATCGATTCGGCATCAGCCGGCTCCCCCTGCAAATCGAACAGAAGCGGCAGTTTACACGCGGATAGTGCTAGCGGGTCCTCGCCAGGTCACTGGCCTGTGGGCTCTATGTGATTCCAATCAGAGCCATCACTCACAACTCCATACATCCAAGTCACATTGCAGCCCTGGCGCCGTGCTTGAATGTCGTAGCCGTAAATGCAGTGGGTCCGAGCGACAAACAACTGCAAGGGCGAATACCGTGGGATTAGAGCAGGCTGTTAGTTAGCACGGTTAACTACGTGCAATAGCAATAGCAGCTGTGCAATAGGGAAAGTTATGGGGGCCAGCAGAACAACAATAGCTGTGCACATTTTTGCGAGCGCAGATGGCGGTCGTGGATAAGTTCCGCCTGTTGTGGCTGGATCTGAGCATCGCTGTCCAAGAGGCTGAGTTACCGCCGCATATGGGTGAGTATTGTGTGGTGACCCGTACGCGTGAGCAAGACGTAGTCGAGCGGTTGATTGGCCGCAGAGAAGTGGACTTACTGTGTCTGGACTACGACTATCCGGATCGCAGGAGTCTACGGTTGCTGCAAGAGTTGAAGCGGACCCATCCGGGCCTACCTATGCTCATGCTGACCTTGCAGCACTCTGAGAGTCTAGCCGTGTGGGCGTTTCGAGCCCGGGTCTGGGATTACCTGGTCAAACCGATTTCGAACAACGAAATAGATCGCTGCTTTCGTTCATTTCAGCACATGCTGGAGCAGCGTGCTCAGCAGCCAGCCCGTGTGATCTCAATGCTGGCGCAGCAAATTCCCGCAGAGGCAGCGGCGCCGGTAGCAGACACCGCTGACGTCATGTTTCTTCCAGCGATTAACTATGTGGAGCAACATTTTCGCGCCAAGATTCGTAACGAGGAGGTGGCGAGGCTTTGCCATATGAGCCCTTTTCGTTTTAGTCGTGGTTTCAAAGCGCACTTTGGCGTTGGATTCAGAGACTACGTCCTACATTTTCGACTGCGCGAAGCGAAACGCATGTTGGAGAATCCCAACGCGGTGATTGGTGATGTGTGCTACGCCTGCGGCTTCAGTGAGCCGTCTTACTTTTCGAAGATGTTTCGTAAGCATTTCAATGTCTCGCCGTCAGAGGCAATTGGCTCCAACGCACCTTTTGAAGGTGGCGCAGACGCAGACGAGATGCCGACACTTACGCCGCTGCGATCGCCTCGGCGACCTGGGACTGAGGGTGACTGATGGAATTCGGAGCAGGCGTGTTTGCACGCAACAAAACTACCAGTGAAAAGCAAGAAAATCATAACGCTGGTTCAGCGAAGGCGAGATTATTCGACAGGGGGAGTCCGCATCCGTGGATGACCCGCGTTGGTAGCAGGCAGCCGTTTGGATCTGTCGGCATCCAGTACTAATCCATATATGAGGAAAACTCGATGTACGAGAATATTAAAAAGTTTCTGAAGAACGAAGAAGGTCTGACTGCTGTTGAGTACGCGATTGCGGGTGCGCTGGTAGTTGGTGGTCTTGTTGGTGCATTCACTGGTCTCGGTGAGGCCGTTGAAGAGCGCATTGAGCAGCTCACTGGCGCCGTTAACGGCGAGTAGAGTTCTTCGAACTCTATGACCTTCGTTGGGCCGGTCTTTTGACCGGTCCAACTACCGACTTCGCAGAGTCGCTGACTCTAGAAGCGAAGCTTCCAGGAGGGGCGAGTGAGAGCGGTACGTGGCGAAATGTATGTTAGCCAGCTCCCGAGTAAGCAAGCAAGAAGGAAAATAAGAATGTACAAATCAATTGTGACGTTTCTGCAGAACGAAGAAGGATTGACCGCAGTTGAGTATGCGATTGCCGGGGCGTTGGTTGTCGGCGGCTTGATTGGCGCTTTCACCGGTCTTGGTGAGGCCGTTGAAGAAAGCATAGAGCAGTTAACTGGAGCCGTGAATGGCGAATAAATTTGAGCGTCAGCGGATCAGCGCGAACACTGAACGTGAGAATAGCGAGATGAATTTTGTCAAACAAAACCAATAGTAGCTGCGCATGATTTCGATTCCATACGACATGCTGACCCTAACCGCGCTGCTGAGCATTCTCGCAGTAGCTGCGGTGATCGACATCCAGGAGCATCGGGTTCCCAATCCGTTGGTGGGTATGCTGATCTGTGTTAGTTGTCTGCTGTATCTAATGCAGCTGGATCTAGTCGGGTTTCTGCACGGCTGCCTTGGTTTGCTGGTCGGTCTGCTGGTGTTCTTGCCGTTTTATATTTTCAAAGGCATGGGTGCGGGTGACGTCAAATTGATGGCTGGTTGCGGCCTATACCTGGGACCAGAGGCAACACTATATGCCGCGGGCGCAAGCATGCTGGTAGGCGGAGTCATCGCCGCAGGCTATGTAGTTGCAGCGCGCGTCGTCGGATTCTGGCCACAGATGGGCGCCGTACTAACGGTTGATAACGCGAACGTCATGAAGAAACGTTTGCCGTTCGCTGGCTCTATTGCAGCCGGTGTTGCCTTTGTTGCTGTTTTGGAGCTGCACGGCGGCGTTAGGGAGTTACTGTTTTGAACACGAATATTCATCCGTCACACATCAATCAAATTACCGAAAAACTGGCGCGACTGGCTGAACGAGCGCCTATGCCGACCACGATAGAAGAAACCGGGTTGAGCGAGAGCTTTCTTGGTGATCTGATTTCTAAGCACCTGCTAGACAGCGGCATCTTGAGTTTGCCCCAATTGTCTGATCGCATGGCTTTGCCTGGCAGAGTGGTTGAGGTGGTCGTTGCTTTCCTTCGGGGTGAGGCTCGAGTTGAAGTCCTCGCCGGTAACGATTCCGCAGGATCGCTGCGCTATAACTTGACCAGTCGCGGCCGACAGGGCGCCATTGATGCTATGGCCCGCAATGGTTATGTCGGCCCTGCGCCCATTCCACTGAATGACTATGCTCGTGTGGTGCGGGAGCAGAGCGTCCACAATGCGAACATCAATCGGGATGATATGCGCATTGCGTTTGCAGACATCGTGCTCAAAGAAAGCCTATTGGATCAACTTGGCCCCTCTGTGAATTCTGGACGCGCGATCTTTATCTACGGTCCAGCCGGAACTGGTAAGACCTATATTACTCAGCGACTATCGCGCTTGTTTACCGACGAAGTGCTCATTCCCTACGCGATTTCTGTCAATGAAACTGTGGTCGCGGTATTCGATCCCATTCAGCACCGCCGCATCGAACACGAAGATGAAGGCCAGGAATCTAAAGGCTTGATGTTCAAGAGTCAGTACGACAAGCGCTGGGTCTGTTGCGAGCGACCCGTACTGATCAGCGGCGGTGAGTTAACGGCAGACATGTTAGAGGTACAGCTTGAAGGGCTGACCAAGTCGTACCAGGCCCCGCTGCAGCTTAAAGCCAACAACGGCATCTTCATCATCGACGATATGGGGCGCCAGCGAGTCGCACCAGAAACGGTTTTCAACCGTTGGATCGTGCCAATGGAAGAACGCAAGGACTATCTGAGCCTTGGTTCGGGCCGGCACTTCAGTGTGCCGTTTGATCTAGTGCTAGTTTTTTCGACCAACATGAATCCTGCAGACTTGGCTGACGAGGCGTTCCTGCGCCGGATCGGCTACAAGATCGAGTTCGGCTATTTGGAACGTGACCAGTATCAGGCTATCTGGCGCGATGTTTGCAAAACTCTCGGCGTGGTCTGCAGTCAGGATGTGCTTGACTTCACAATCGATGAACTACACGAAAAGCACCACACACCGCTGTTGCCATGCCATCCAAGGGACCTTTTGGGCATGGCGGCGGATCGCACTGCATATCTGGGTCAGCCGCGAGTAGTCGAGCGAGATCATTTGAGCTGGGCCTGGAAAAACTATTTTGTCACTCTCGATACACCGGTATCGATGATTGGGGCAACAGAAGGAGAGCGAAATGTTACGTCGTAGAGGGTTCATGCTGGTTGTTGTTTCTCTAACGTTGGGCGTCTTTGCCGCATACTTTGCTAACAGTTGGTTGAATAACCGCTTGCTGCCGACCGCGCACGCGGAGATCGCCAGTCAGGCCGTGGTGGCTGCTGCGCTTGCCATTCCGTATGGCACCAAGGTCGAATCGCGCTATCTCAAAATTGTTAACCTGCCTACAGAGGCGGTACCAAAGAACAGCTTCAAATCCATTGAAGAAATCGAAGGAAAGGTCGCCAGAGAGCCAATTGAAGCCGGAGAGTTACTGTTCAAATCTAAGTTCGCCGAACACGATGGTGGCAGCACCTTGGCAGCGCTAATTGATCCGAGCATGCGCGCAGTCACTGTGCGGGTAAACGATGTGGTCGGTGTTGCTGGGTTCCTGTTGCCGGGTAATCGCGTAGATGTACTGTCCAGCATCGTGGATAAGCGCACGCAAAAGGCTAAAACAGAAACGGTTCTCTACAACCTGAAAGTGTTGGCTGTGGATCAAACGACGGCCACTGAACGCAATGATCCGGTCATAGTGCGAGCCGTGACGTTGGAGATGACGTCTCCGCAATCACTGATCTTGTTTAAAGCGAAAGAAGAAGGCCGTATCCAATTGACTTTGCGTAATCCGCTTGACACGGAGGTGGCCGAAGCGAAGCCGAAACCTAAGGCAGCTCTGCCAAAGCCGGTGGTTCGTAAACGCCCAGTATCTAGGGGTACGACCATTCAGGTCATACGCGGGATGAAGGTTGACAAGACCAAGACACGAACATAACAAATCAAAAACAATGGTGCGCTGTGATCGGATAGTGTGGAACTAGCTAAAGAAGATCCGATGATCAGTGACTGGGGGTACAGCATGACGGGACGAAATTGGCAACAAATAGGCGGGACGTTGGTCCTTTGTCTGCTTATGTGGTTGCCTGCACAGGTCAGCTTTGCTGAGATCGCTGGTGAGGTGCCTGGAAGCTCGGTAGGTATCGAACCTGGCTTGGCCGATGCTTTGATTGTGCCGCTGTATAAGTCCAGAGTGCTGCAGCTATCGGCACCAGCGTCGCGGATTTCGGTTGGTAACCCTGATGTGGCGGATATCCTGATCGTGCGGGCGTCCCAACTGTATGTTTTGGGCAAAGATCTTGGTACAACGAACGTACACCTCTGGAATCGACGAGATGAGCTAATTGGAACTGTTTCCGTAGAAGTAACCCACGACATCGAATCGCTCAAGCAGAAGCTGTTCCAGCTCTTGCCGGGCGAGCCTATCGAAGTGTTTTCCATACAGCGCTCGATCGCGTTACGTGGCAGAGTCTCCAGTATCGCCAACATGGAAGCGGCGCTGCGAATGGCGGACGCGTACCTTGCGCAACTGCAGACCAGCGAAGACGTCGCCCAATTTGAGCAGCAGAACAAGTCCCGCCGCGAAGATGCGACCGTTGGTCAGGTTATCAATCTCATGGAAGTTGGCGGCGGTCAGCAGGTCATGCTGGAAGTGAAAGTTGCAGAGATCTCACGCACAGAATTAAAGCGTATGAATGCTCAGTTCAACGTACTGGGTATTGGTGACGACAAATGGGACGTTGGTGGCGTCAACGGTGGCGCGACTTTTCCTGATGTGATTTTCGAAAACGGCCGGTTTCCAGTACCGCAGTCCAATAACAACAATGCTGTCAATCGACTTGTAGGGGACCCGTTCCCGGATGGTACCGGTCTCACCAATGTGATGGCGATTGACGAGTTTGCGCCCTCGCCTATGACTATTCAGGATCAGGGCCTATTCGCGAGCTTTTTGTCTAACAGCACACTGTTCAATTTTGCTCTGGATATCGCAAAAGAAAATGGTCTTGCGAAAATTCTGGCAGAACCCACGCTAACCACGTTAACTGGCCAGGAAGCAACATTTCTGTCTGGCGGCGAGTTCCCGATTCCCGTGCCGCGTGGAGACGATGGCGTTACCGTCGTTTTTAAAGAATTTGGAGTAGGACTCAAATTCCTGCCTGTGGTATTGGCACCTGAAGTAATCAACGTCAAGTTGGACATCACGGTGAGCGAGCTGATAAACAGCAACACAATTGGTATCTCTACGCCGGAAACTACTGCAACGTTCCTGATCCCGTCGCTGTCAAAACGCAGCGCCAACGCCACAGTTGAGCTGCGCGAAGGTCAAACGATTGGCATAGCGGGGCTCATCAACGAAAACCTGCGGGAAATCGTGACCAAGTTCCCTGGTCTTGGTGAACTGCCGGTGCTCGGCCCATTGTTTCGCAGTCAGGAGTTCGTTAACAACGAAACTGAGCTGCTGATTCTGGTCACGCCGCGCATCGCCAAGGCGATTGCTCCGGACAAGATCAAATTGCCTACGGACAATTTTATTGAACCCAGCGACATGGATTTCTATCTCATGGGTCGTCTCGAAGGGCGACCGGCAAAAGAGGATGCGTCAACTGGTGGCACCATCGAAGGACCAACGCAGGGTGGGACAGATACGAGCTACGGCCATCAGGTTAACTAGGAAAAATTGAAATGCACAAATTTACATTGCCTGGGCTTACATTGTGGATGCTGTTTGCCGTTACCGGTTGTGCCACGGACAGCGCAGTAGAGCGTGACTTTGGAAACTCAGTGCGAAACATGGTGGAGCAACAGACGGCCCACCCCGAACGATTTATTGATCCCGACCTAGATCCGGTAGATGCCACCGATGGTATTCG
>JBPCXR010000210.1:0-3379 GCA_051027215.1 Pseudomonadales bacterium
GCTCAGGCTGAGTTTGGTGCACCGGCCCTGTACCCTCAAGCGCATCCGTTTGCGGTATTTGGCAATCCTTTTGCAGGGGCTTTCGCAAGCGCTTACGCGAATCCCTTTGCCGCATTCGCCGGTAACACAGCGACTGGCGTTGCGCCTGGCCAGGCCGCTTCCGGCGCTCCAGTAGGGCCTGCCCAGGGTGGCCACACAGTGGCTAACCCGACAAATGCGCTGGCCACGAACCAGACACCTCAAGGCCAAGGCGCAGCAGGTCCCGGCGGGATTGGTCAATTCGGCTACGCCCAGCCCACATTTCTCATGCCGGCGTTCTTGCCAACGGGCATTCCGGTCATGGTGGCCGTTAGCTTTGTTGCGTTCGCCATGCCATTGCCGATTCAAGGACCAATGCTGGGGCAGACGCCGCAGCCATTGCCCCAGGCGCCGGCTGCCGCAGAGCCGCCGGCTGCCGACGATGACGTGATCGATGCAGAAGTCGTCGACGACCTCGAGGAAACAGCCCCAGTAGCGGCTGCGGCCCCTGAGCAGAGTGATGCGAGCGATGCGGTAGACGATGCAGATGCCAAAGATCCCTTACCCGCGCCCGCCCCAGGACCGGTGCAAGTGGTCAACAACGCAGACTATGAGCGCTACACCGAAGAGTTCAGCAAAGAATCTTTAGAGACAGCATTAGTGTTGTCTTTGACGACGGCTGAAGGCGATGAGATTACTCTGGACTTCAAGCAAATGGATCTGTTGCAGTCCGAAGCTTTTGGCGGTACGCGGGCAGCTGGTGGCAGCGAAGACCGAAGCGATAGCAGTGACAGCAGCGAACGTTTAGTCAACATGAACGTTGTCGGTGACATTTCTGCTGAAGAACGCAGCGCCATCGATGCCGTGCTCGATAGTGTGACGCAGATTGCCAATCAGTTCTTCAATGGCTCCTTTGCAGAGGCAAAAAGCACGCTGCAGGCCATGGACTTCGATGCAGGAACTTTGGCTGAGCTGTCTTTGTCGATGACTATGACCAGCAAACTGGAGCAGAGCGGTGGTTATCGTGAAGGCGCAGATCAGTTAGATCAGCTGCAAAACCGCGGCGGTCAGGTGGTCGAAGCGTTAGAGTTTCTGGCGACCGAGCAACGACGCCTAATCGATCAAGCCAAAGAAGTGCTAGATGACGGCAGTGCCGCTACGCTGGTGCGCTCTTTGTTGCCGCCGTTGATGGAAGACACGGTGAACAAGCTCAAGGCTCAGGTGGCTGAGGATGCCACTGCTGCGACTGAGGCAGCGGATGCTGCTGAGCAAGCGGGCGATACGAACGCAGAGCCTGTAACGCAGCCAGTCGCCTAGTCGAGGCGGCACGCGCCGAGCGCCTATTGAGTGCGCCCGCGCCGCAATGCACTCTGCACCAGGGCGTGCATGAGCTGGGGGAAGTCATAGCCTAGAGCCGCGGCCCCGTCTGGATAGAGACTGGTTGGTGTCATACCCGGCAAAGTGTTGGTTTCAAGCAGGATAATTCGATCTGTGTCATCCACCAGAAAATCTGAGCGCGACAGATCGCGTAACCCCAAACTTTGATGAGCGACTAATGCCGTGCGCTGTAGCTCCTCAAGCACGGCGGTCGGCAGCGGGGCTGGAATCAAGTGCTCGCTTTTGCCTGCTGCATAACGGTTGCTGAAGTCGTACCACTGGCCGCTGGCCGTTTCGATCTGAATGGCTGGCATGGTTTGGGGTGTCTGCGCGTAGAGGTCTAGCACTCCTACGGTGACTTCACGTCCGTGGATAAAAGGTTCCGCCAGAGCGCCATGAGTCCAGCCCATGGCGGTTTCCAGGGCATCGTCCAACTGCGCAAGGTCTGACAAACGCATCACACCAATGGCTGAGCCTTCGGCGCGAGGCTTGATCACTACTTGTGGTCCAAGCTGGCGAATCTGCGCGGCCAGTTGCTGTTGGTCGTCGTTGGCGGTGATCATCACCTCTGCGGCGACCGGCAGTGCGGCAGAGCGAAATATGGACTTAGCCACGCATTTGTCCATGGCCATAGCGCTGCCGCGCACGTCACTGCCAACATAGGGCAGACCCATAATTTCCAAGTAGCCCTGGATGGTGCCATCCTCGCCGACCGGGCCGTGTAGTGCTGGGAACACCACGTCGGGTTGTAGTGCCAACAATTTGCTCGTCAACTGTTGATTAAGCTCGATGCCCTGTACCTGGTAACCGCTGTCGAGCAGCGCTTTGCTCACCTCCTTACCGGAGCTACGAGAGACATCAGCTTCGGCTGATGGACCGCCCATGATCACCGCGATCTGTAGCGTTTTAGGGTCGCTTATAGACATGACTGTTGCTTGCGCTGTTGTGGCAGCAGTGTTTGCCGCTGGTCGAAGTAGGTCCAGCGTTCATGGTCACGCCACTCCCCGTTGATGAAAAGATAAGCGGGAGAGATGCCTTCATAGTTGAACCCGCAGCGCTTAACCAGCGCCAGTGAGCGGGCGTTGTCCGGCTGAATGTTCGCTTCGAGCCGATGCAAGCCGAGCTCCTGGCAGGCGTAGCTTTTGGCCAGTTCGAGACCTTCGTACATATAACCCTGACCCGAAAACTCGGCACCGACATAGTAGCCAAGCGAGGCGCTGAGAAAAGAGCCGCGAACGATATTGTTGATATTGATCGTGCCAACGATGCGATGGCTGGCTTTGGAACAGATCAGCAGGCCTTCGTGATCTTCCCGTTGAATGCGATTGAGGTAGTGATCGAAGCTTAAGGCATTGCGTGGCGGACTGATCCACGGATCGTGCATGGATGCGCTGGCACGCATTAGCGCAAGAAACTCGTTGCGATCCGAGCGTAAAACGTGGCGTAGCGATACTCGAAAGTCAGTAGAGCTCACTTAGCACCGTCCTTGCGGTTTTCCAGAACGAAAATTTCCCACAAAGTGGGTGGGATCATGGCAATTCCTAGTATCAGCAAATGCAGCGGATGCGCAGAGAACGGCCCTTCCAGTGGCCAGATACCGGCAAAGCTGAAGCCGCGCGCCTGCCAGGTCATCAGACCCATGGTGGTCAGGGCGAAGCCGATGGTCAGCAGAAAAAATCGCAGCAAGTAATTCAACAATGCTCTAACCGATCAGGGGAGCAGCACGTACCCGGCACCCCGATGCTCGAACCAGGCTTTCTCAAACGCGGCGCGCGGGTAGCGCAGGGTGACGGCGCTGCGATCCAATGCTGCAGGATCATTCACCAGCACCCAGCGCTCGTCAACACCGAACACCACCACCAAGTGACCGCCGGTGCTGGGCATGGGTGAACCGGGTAGCTGGTCTTTGCCGTAGCGGATGCTGGCGACCACCGGTAAGTCGGCAGCCAGGAAGGGGGTGACCTCATCCCAGTTGCTAAAAGCC
>JBPCXR010000211.1:0-36190 GCA_051027215.1 Pseudomonadales bacterium
GAGGCGCCAACGCCAAAGACCAGTATCTGTGGAACCACGACGCAAAGGTCGACGTTCGCTGTAGCCTGCAGTGCGCTGCCGCTAGGTTGGACCGCAATGTCTGCGTCTGCCAAAGCGCCGCTTGCGATCGCTGACAAGACGCCTGCGCTAAAAATTGTGCCAATCCGCTTACTGATCATATTGCTCATCCTAACCAGGTAGTTGCTGTTGGTTCAGCGGTACCCTCGCGCCTGCTGTGGCGCCAAAAATTTACCGCACGTTGAATCTTTCAGCGCCAAACTATAGTCGCTCGGCGGAAAGAAAGTGTGCGTTACCACTCAGTTTTCCGGGCGTTTCGCAGATTTTACGATTGACTGTCTGAGCACTGCTTCTCAGAAGCGTCCTGTTGGTTCGTTAGATTCACGCTTGGCAATTTTTCGATCCCGTTCCAACGAAACTCACGGTAGATCGACAAGGGAATCAACGTGTTTCGTGTATCTAATCACACAGCTCGGCTTCTGCTGATGACAATACTGTTGTGTCTGTGCGCTGGACGTGTGATTAGCGACAGCGAGCAAGAACCGGTGCATTACGTAGTGCCTACCGACACCTTGTGGCACCTGGCGGACCGTTTCTTACAATCGCCTCAGCGGTGGCCAGATTTGTGGCGTACCAATCCTCACATTCGCGATCCGGACCTGATTTATCCAGGTGATCCGATCTATCTCGAACAGAAGCATGCTAGTGCGGTTGATCTTGCTGCGAAAACATCTGAGCGCAACGACAAGCAGGCGCCCTCTACCAAAACTCCTGCAACAGAAGAGAATCGGGTAGATACTCCTAGAATTAGTCATTCCGGTAGTCGCGTCGCGAAATCTGCCCCTGCAACGGCTCCGGCGCGCGCACCAACGAAAAACAAAAGTGTAGCTACGAGTTCGGCAGCCGGTGCGGACGGGTTCCGGTCGCTGCAGGTGCCCGCGAGACGGACAACGAAAGGCGCTGAAGCTTATGTCGATCAGCTGATTGATCCGAGTAAACCCGAAGACAGTTACCTCGACTACGCCATGGCGGATGAGTCTCGCGGACCGTTGGCGAGCATCGATCACTCGGTTGAGCTGCTGAGCCTTTATAGAGACGATGATGCCTACTTCGACTCCAGCATCGACCATGGTCTGCACTATATTGCTCGTCTAAATACTCGCAATTGGGGCCAATTGCGGATGAACCTCATAGCGCTCGATGAGTATGGTGATTACACGGGGGCTACTGGAACGAACAATGGGCTATATCGACGTCAGTCCGGTGTAGCGCGCGTTTCCTTAGAGCAATACAACCTGCCCATCACAGAACAGGTGTCGATGGATAATGTGGTCGGTACTCACAGACAACGCCGATACAATCCGTTTCGAAATAGGCCAAATCTCATTAACTATCGCTTCGGCGCCGCTGAACCCGATATTTTGGGCATGTCTAGCCAGCTGAAGTTCGGTCAATCGGGCGTTGGCGTCTCCATGGGTCGGCTGGGTAAGACTCGAGGCAGTCTGCTGCCAGGCTTTGAAGAAACCGAGGGCAATGTCATGCGGGGCCAGTTCACCCACGTGCTGCAGCGGCATGCGTTCAGCGGTGAAATCTGGCAGACCGAAGATCAAGAGATTATCGACAATCGCCAGGGCTATCGTCTGGCTTACGATCACCTCTTCGGGCACAACACCGTGTTGAGCATTAGCAGCGTTGCCAGCGGCGGCCAGCAGGCGCTGCTTATGGGTGGTGCTACAGAGACTGACCTAAGCAAGCATGACTTCGGTACGTACTATTTTGAGCCGGACATCCTTTGGTTGGACAGCCGCATTGGCGATGACAACGCGGGTGCTTTCTATCGCTACCATACCCAGCGCGGGCCTCGTTCTTATGGCGCCAGCATCGAGCTTCGACGAGATGGATTGGAGCGCGATGCCGGCTATCGCGCTGACAACGGCTTCATCAGCTTGTCGCTGTCGAACCGCCTCAATCGCCGCAGCACGCTGAGCAATGTTTATGGCTATCGCCGACTGGACGTTAAGGCTGGAGGTCGGGGGTCTTACCAAGAACACAGCTTACGCAGCTATCTGACGCGAGCGCACAGCAACGACTCCAGAAGCAGTGTCGGCTTGCACACGCGGCTACGATCCGATGAGCAAGAGTTGGAGCTGACTTACGGCTGGTCGAAGGATCTGAACAACGACAGCACTTTCGAGTTTTCGAGCAGCTACCGGCACCAATTTGCCGAGTTGGTGGATGCCGACGAAATGGCTGTGAATGCCAGCTGGCAGAAACAGTTCAGCCAAGGCAGTCATCTGGGCTTTGGTTTGGGCTATGCCTATGGGAGTTCGGCTTTAGACAGCAATCGAGGCTTCACTGGCTATCTGAACGTGGAACACCCGCTCACCCAGCGCCTGGGTGTATCGCTGCAGGTTGATTACAGTCGAGATCGCGCGGAGTACGAGAGTAACGATCTAGCTGATACGCTGTTCACTAACAACGCTTTCGACAACGATGATCAGTACGGCTACCGGTCATTCTCAGCGCTGCTGAAGTTGAGTTACCAGTTAAACGGTCGGTCTCAACCAGCAATACTCAATGCCGGCCGTTATTCTCAGGGTTCTGGTCGTGTCCAAGGTTACGTGTACGTTGATGCTAACGGTGACGGCGAGCGTCAACCTGGCGAATCAGGAGTGGCGGGGATTACCGTATTCTTGAACAGCGTCCATCCAGTGGTCACAGACTCTCGCGGTGCGTATAGCTTCCCGAGCGTCGGCCCGGGTCAGCACTTTTTGTTTGTCGACGAGACCAGCTTGCCGCTGCCCTGGACATTGGCTAACGGTGAATACGCGCCGCTTAGTGTTCACTTGCGGCGCACCACGCAGCTCGACATTCCCGTTAGTACGGTCACGCTGGCGGAGGCGCAGCAGTAGCCCAAGTCGATGCGGGTTGGCGACGACCCTATGCTGTGCCCGACCCTGCAAGGCCCAGGGTAACTGCGATGCCGGCAGCTGCGCCAGCTTGACCTATACTTGCTAGACGACACCTTCAGTCGCGTTGTCTATGCAAGTTAACGAGCCGAAAAGCGCGGGAATTCCAGCCACTCTGCGCTATGCGTTGATTGGTGTGGTATTCGGTCTTTGCTTTCCTGTCGGCGCCACATTTTTTGATCTGTGGCTACAAGAATATGCGTTCAATTGGACAAATGCGATTCAATTGCAGGCACAACAGCCCTTGCACTGGGTTATTGACACAGCGCCGGTGTTTCTCGGCCTGATCGCCAGCCTTGCGGGCGCCCGCCAGGATCGAATCGAAACGTTCAATCGTCAGCTTGAGAGGCGGGTAGAAGAGCGAACCAACCAGCTCACCGCGGCAAACCAGGCAAAGAGCGAATTCTTAGCCACGATGAGCCACGAAATTCGTACCCCGCTCAACGGTGTGATCGGTATGACCGGTTTATTGCTCGATACTGATTTGGATCAAGAGCAGCTCGAGTATGCGTCGACAGTGCGAAGCTCAGGTGAGGCCTTGTTAGCTGTAATCAATGACATTCTGGACTTCTCGAAGATTGAAGCGGGAAAAATTCAGCTCGAAGAAGTGGATTTTGATTTGCGTACTGCTGTGGAGCAGACCGTAGACCTGGTCGCCCAGAAAGCGGAAGAACAACGAATCGAGTTAGCTTTTCTGATCAATCACGACGTGCCGCTGCTGCTACAAGGTGATCCAGGACGTTTGCGCCAGATTCTGCTTAACCTACTGAGCAATGCAGTGAAATTCACCGAGCAGGGAGAAGTAGTGCTGTCGGTCACGCAGGTTGCTGCTTCGACTACCGACGTCAAGCTGAGATTTGAGGTAACGGATACCGGAATAGGAATACCCGCTGACCGAATCGATCGATTGTTCCAAGCGTTTTCACAAGCGGACGCGTCGACGACACGCCGATTCGGAGGTACCGGTCTAGGTTTGTCCATCGCACAACAATTGTGCAATCTGATGGGTGGCGAAATTGGAGTGAGCAGTAAGCCCGGTAAGGGCTCTACGTTCTGGTTTACCGCGACGCTCAATAAGCAGTCGGGACAAGGACAGATGCTGTCAAGGATACCGCTGGAAGAAATGCATAGGCTGCATGTCTTAATCGTGGACGATAACCAGACCAACCGTCGTATCTTCGCCCACAATCTTCAGCCTTGGGGCTGTACTTATGTTGAGGCTTCAGGTGCTGTACAAGCCCTCGATTTGTTGCAGGCAGCCCAGGCCGAGTCAAAACCATTCAACCTAATCATCACCGATTATCAGATGCCAGGAATGGATGGTGCGATGCTCGCGCGTAAAGTACGCGCGATCAAGGCAATTAGACACACTCCGATCATATTGGCGACCTCGATCAGTCAGTACGGAGACATCGCGCGAATGCAAAGTTTGGGATTCGCGGGGTACTTAGTTAAACCGATTAAATCCTCCCAGCTTTTCGACTGCATAGCTTTGGTCATGGGTGTTCAGGACGACGACGAAGATCGGCAAGCTGCATTTATTACCCAACATGTCTTACCCGATCCCGGGCGTTCAAAGCTGCGAGTGTTGTTGGCAGAAGATAACTTGGTTAATCAGAAGGTCGCTGTGCGAATACTGCAGAAAGCGGGTTACCGTTGTGACGTCGCAGCGAATGGACATGAGGCAGTCGAGGCGGTTTGCGAGATTGGATACGATTTAGTGCTCATGGACTGTCAAATGCCGGAGATGAATGGGCTGGAGGCAACCAAGTCTATTCGCGAAAGACTGAGTAAGCGTCATGTACCCATCATTGCCATGACGGCAAATGCCATGCAAGGCGATCGCGAAGAGTGTCTGGAATCGGGCATGGACGATTATCTGAGCAAGCCGGTGACCTCGGACAAGCTGGTCGAGATGGTGCGACGTTGGACTGACTAGCTACAAACCGCTGGCGGTCTAAACTGACGGCTTGAGTTTGCGCGGGTAGATTGTCCCCGTTGCCACTCAAGCCGTTGCCTGAGACCGCTAATTCCTTCTTAGCGGGGCGTATTCTAAGCCGCCATTGCCAGTGAAGATTGGGGGTAGCGAGCAGCGATGGCAGCGTGTGCATTCGCTGCAACGTTAACCTTGTTCAGATCCCCTTCAGCCCAGTCCATGACCTTCGGGTCCATCACTTTGAACCAGAGCTTTGGCACATAGGCTAAGAGGAACATTGCCGAATAGCCGGCTGGCAGTTCCGGCGCGTCTTCGAAATGGCGCAGCGCCTGGTAACTCCGTGTGGGATTGGCGTGGTGGTCCGAGTGCCGTTCCAGGTGCAGGCTCAGCAGGTTAGAGACGATGTGATTGCTGTTCCAGGAGTGGCGGGGCTGACAGGGCTCATAACGGCCATTCTCACGCCGTTGGCGAAGCAAGCCATAATGTTCGATGTAATTGGCGCTGGTTAGTTGCCACCATGCGAAAAAATGGTGGAGTGCGAGAAACGGCAGCATGATCCAGCCGAACGCGACAATGAGGGCGATGTTGAGCAACGCCGTCAGGCTCCAGGATTGTAGAATTTCGTTGTGTCGACTGAGTACCGGCAATTCGGCGCGTTCCAACCGCTGTCGTTCCAGCTTCCAGCCGCGACGCAGCGCTCCGGGCATTTCGCGTCGAGCGAATTGGTAGATGGTTTCCCCCATGCGCGACGTGGCGGGATCTTCCGGCGTTGCAACCTGGGTATGGTGACCACGGTTGTGTTCGATCACGAAGTGCCCATAGGCTGGAACCGCTAGGACGATGCGCGCGAGTAACTTATCTAACGCTGATCGCTTGTGTCCGAGTTCGTGTCCGAGGGTGATGGCCGTTCCGGCGAAAACACCGCCGCTAATGGCTACCGCTGCGAATCCCAGCAGGCTGAGGTTCTGGGTGCCGACAAACCAGGCACTGACCCCGAGTACTACGAAGTACGACGGGATCAGGCCCCAAGCGAGAAAGCGATAGTACTGGTCGGCCTCTAGCTGTGGAACGATTTCTTCCGGTGGGTTGTTCTCGTCGTTGCCAAATAGCAGGTCAGCGGCAGGGACGATGCCAAAGAAAAAGGCAATTGGAAGCAGCAGGGCCAATTCCGAGCCAGTAAAGAAGAACAGTCCTAGAGCGGACAATGCGATCAGTGGGTAGGCGAGAGCGCCTGCCCAGAGATAACGCTTACCGTCCGTGTAGTTGATGACGTTGCCGTCATCGGTGGTGAGTGAGTAGGTCTTCATGACGTTTCCTTCGAGGGTTGCATTGCCAGGTGTTGACCCGTGCAGTGTGCCGAGGATGGTCCGCCTGCTGAGAGGCTGGATAGTGCCAAGTTTTTGTCATAAAGTGCCAATGGGTATTTATTAGGCCGATTTAGATTAATTCGTGACGAAGGACCCCCGCCAGCTTCCCATGCCGCTGACCTACGCCCGCATCATTCTGCGGGAGCTGGGGAGCAGTCCGGAGTTGCGCGCTCGTCTGCTCGCCGGCACACAGATTAATGAAGCAGCGCTGGTGGATCCCGCTGCAGAAGCCCGCCTCGCCGACTTGTTGACCATTTTCGACAACGCTTCTTCGTTCTGTGAGCCCGGTTGGACGTTGGATCTAAGCTTCGACCTTGCGGCTCAAGGTGCGCTCGGGTTCGCGATGGCTTGCGCGCCGACACTGGCAGATAGCTTCGATGTCATGGCTCGGTATGGACATGTCCGCGCACCTTGGTTTCGGCTGGAGGTATTCCGCGAAGCGAGTCAGTGGGGAGTAAAGATCCGCCGACAGTTTCCGGTGGCCCTGCACTTAGACGTCGCGATGGTGGAATCGGTGCTACTAAGTGGGCAGAACTTGGTTGAATCGGTGTTGGGTCGGAGCATTGACGAGGCAGTCATGAGTTTTGATTACCCGGCGCCGGCATGGCGCGAGCGTTACTTAACTTGTTTTAGCGGGCGTGTAGTTTTCGACAGCGATTACGCTGGCTTCAGCATGCCTGACGTCTGGCGTGAGTCGCTCTGTCCATTGGCAGACGCCGGTATGTACCAGGCTGCGATTAGCCGGCTGGAAATGGAACGGCGGCGGCTCGACTCGGCCGACTTCCTCAGTGTTAGGGTCGCGATGCTACTGGCTGCCTCTGGCGATGCGGGACTTAGTTTGGGAGCCGTAGCGGGGTCGATGAATGTATCTCGGCGAACGCTCATCCGCCGCTTGAAAGAGGCGGGAACGGCGTTCAGCGAGCTGTTAGATGAGCATCATAAGCAGCGCGCAACCGAGCTATTGGCGAATCCTAATTTTACCGCGACAGAAGTCGGATACCGGCTGGGTTACACAGAGCCGGCGAACTTCACTCGCGCCTTCAAGCGCTGGTTTGGTACCACGCCGGGCAGCTACCGGCGGGGGAGGAAATGATGCCTAAGGTGCGGCGCGTACCTGGTTTGGCGATGAGCTAGCCGGTTAGATAGTGCACACCCATAAGAAGCAACGCGCCACAGGCGATGGCGCCAGCGAGTCGATCAGCGTGCTGATCCCCTACAGCCTCTTCTGTGAGCGGGCTGGTCCGCACCCAGCCGTTGTGGCCGTCGTATAGATTGCTGGTGTCCGGGTCGGCTGCTATCCGTGGGCTGAAGCCGTTCTTGCCAGCCCAGAGGGGCTCAGCCTGTTCGATTGGTTGTGCCGACATGGACGGTCCCCTGTTGTTGGGCTCAATCAGCGACCGTCACCGGTTCCGCTGCTCGCGAACGAAACGACAGCTTACCTCTTAGATCCCGTGCTGTGGAGTAGAGCACCGGTACCAGGAACAGCGTTGTCAGAGTCGAGAGTGCGAGCCCCCAGCCAATGGCGAGTGAGATCACACTCACAATCGGATCGTAGCCACCGATCCCGTATGCGGTCGGTAGCACCCCACCCAGGGTTGTCAGCGTGGTGACGAGAATGGGTCGTAGGCGCTCGACCACCGCATCGACGATGTGCTCGTCGTCGTTCGCGTTGCTCTCATCTGCGGTGCCTTTGGCCTCGTTCACTCGACGATGAATGCTATCGACCATGACGATGGAGCCATTCACCACGACCCCGGCAAGTCCCACCACGCCCATCATGGCAAACAACGATAGGGGTTTGCCATGCAGAAAGAACACCAGAAACACCCCGGCCACAGCGAACGGGATAACGAGCATGACGAACAGGGCTTCCAAGAAAGAATTCAGCATTAACCAGATCACCACACCAATGCCGACGACCGCTAGCGAGGCTGCAACGGCCACAGACCCGGTGGTTTCTTCTGTTTCCGAGGCTTCGCCGCCGCTAAATACATACAAATCTGGAACGCCCTGGAACCGCGGGAACAGTTCTTGGTTTAAGCGAGCTGCGAAACTCAAAGCGGTTAAGCCACTGGCTTCGGTGAAGCTGGCGCGGATGGTAGCCGATCGATAGCCGTCTCGATGATAAATTCGGGTGATGGCGGGGATTTCCATGGGGTCAACCACGTCGCGCAAACGCACCAGTTCACCAGTGTTCGAACGGACCGGGGTTTCCAATAGCGCATCTAAATCCCCGCGTGCGGCAGGATCGAATTGCACGCGTAACTCCGTGGTGTCGTCCAAATCTCGGTGTTCGCTCGCTTCGATGCCATAGAACGCGGCGGCTAGCGTCAGTCCCACTTGTTGCGCGTCGAGCTGACGCCGCGCCAGTTTTTCGTAGTTCAGGTTGAGCTCGAGCTGGGGCGTACCGGGGCGCTCGTCGATTTCTATCTCGACCAATCCTGGTGTCCTTTGCAGGTACTGCTCGATCTCAAATGCAACGCCGCGGCGAATCTCATCATCGTTTGCTAAGACGTGAATCGTAACTGGCTGATCGGTTGGTGGGCCGAAGTATTCGGATTGGAAGACCACTTTTACCCCTGCTGGTACCTGCAGGCGGTTGGGGATTTTCTCCATCCATTGAGCGTTAGTGAACTCGCGACCGAAACGTCGAAACTGCACGATAATAAGCGCCTCGTTGTCGGATTCGCCAAAGCCTTTGTCTGCAGAGTCGGTGTTCTGATGGCCAATACGTGCATTCACCGCGTCATAGTCGCTGGCGGTGATCTGCATGATCTGGCTCTCCAAACTGGCGGTAATGGCTTCTGTTCGTTCCAGGGAAGTACCCGCAGGTGCGGTGACCTTAACGAATAGGCGATCTGCGTCATCTTGGGGAAACAAGACGAACGGCACTTGTGGACGGATGAAGATCATCACGCTGAAGAACGCCGTTAACGCGATAAAGACGATAAGCAATCGGTGCCGAAGCGCAAAGGTGATGCTGCGTCGGTAGCCAGCTTCCAGCGCTTGCATAAACGGCCGTTTCGTCAGATTGCTGGTAGGCCGCAAGGTGGACATGTGGGCCGGTAAAATGCAGAACGATTCAGTCAAGGAGAACAACAGGACGATGACCACCACTGTGGGAATCTGCCAGACGATCTTCCCTGGCATGCCACCCAAAAAGACCATGGGTAGAAACGCTAACATGGTAGTTATTGCCGCCGCAGTCACTGGGCGAACCATCTCCAACGCTCCGGCTACTGCGGCATCCGCCGGTGCGAGGCCCTGACTCTGCTTCAACACAATGCGCTCGGAAACGACCACCGCATCGTCTACTACCATGCCGAGTACGATGATCAGCCCGGTGAGCGCCATCATGTTTAGGGTCATGCCCAGTGGGCCAACCAGGGTCAGGCTGCCTAAAAACACGATGGGGATGCCAAGCAGTATCCACACGGCAGGCCCTGGGCGCACAAACAGAAAGAGAATCAGGGCTACCAGAACGATTCCGATCAGACCGTTTCGCGCCATCAGTTCGAGTCGATTTTTTATGATCACCGACTCATCGTTAATCAGCTTAAACTCAACGCCCTCTGCGATGGGTGCGGTTGCTAGGGCATCGCGAACGGCTTGCGCCGCATCGATGATGTCTGCTGACTCACGCTTCTTCACGGCCAGAGAAATGCCACGGTTACCGTTAACGTGCACGATTAAGCCGGTATCTTGGCGGCCATTTTGAATGCGGGCAATGTCCCGGACGCGCAAAGTACCGCCGTCCGCGCCAACTTTTAAGATGGTATCGCCCACTTCTTCAGGTTCTTCAAAACGGCTCCACATCACCACCTGACGTCTGTTTTCCGGACTCTCCAAGGTGCCACCGGTACTCGATACATTGCGATTGTTTACTGCAGCGATCAGATTGGTGAGGGTGACGCCGTGTTCGCGGGCGAGCACCGGGTCGACAAGAATGCGCACCTCAGGTTCATGCAGGCCGACGGGATTTACCGAAGAGATCAGGTCCAAGCGTTCCAATCTGTCTTCTAGGTCTTCAGCAGTAGCAATCACGGCTTCGTTGGGCCCCCACAAGCCGACTTCGATTACCGTCGAGCGCGCCGGATTGAATTGCTCAAGCACGGGCTCGTCTTCCATCTCCGCCGGAAAGTCAGTGATGTCGTTGATGGCTGCGCGCAGATCTTGCTCACCCTCTTCAATCTGTGTGCGGTCATAGTCCTGGTAAAGTTCCACAGTGGTGAACGAGGTGTTGTCGGAGATGACTGTTGTGTGCTCATCAATTCCTTCGATCTCCTCCAACGCTTCTTCGATGGGTATGGTGATTTTGGTTTCGATATCGCGGGCAGAGGCGCCAGGCAGAGCCGCAGTAATGAACAGTACCGGTGAATCGACGCTGGGTATGAACTCGCGTTGCAGGTTGCTCGCGGCGATGTAGCCTAATATGACCATGGCCGCGGCGAGCACGTTAATAAGAAGATGACGCTCGATGAAGAATCGTAAAAAGCGTTCCATGGCTCAGTAGCCTTCGACCTGCACAGCTGCGCCATCGCGCAGCGCAAACTGCCCATCGATCACCACCGCCGCGCCCTCGCTCAGGCCGTCTTCAATCTCGATCAGCGTGCCGTCAGTTCGTCCAGTTCGCACAGCCCGCAGATGCGCTTCATTGTCCTGCACGGCGAACACGTGCATCGCGCCGTTCCGACGGAACACTGCGGAGACTGGCACTGCCAGGCGCTGCTCCGCGGTAAAGTAGGGCATGTGCACGGTAGCGACCATACCCTCGCGCAGTGGAGCGAATGCGCCGTCCAACCACACTTCTACGGTGTAGGTTCCGGTGGCGGGGTCTGGAATGCGGCTGATGCTACGTATGTCTCCCGCAAACCTGCGCGGTCCGAGTGCTTCGAGCGTGACCTCTGCTGTTTTGCTCTGGGCAAGTAGGGTGGCTTCTCTGGCGGTAACACCCGCCTGGATTCGAGCCTTGGTGAAATCGGTGAGGGTCACAACTTGGGTTCCCGGGGCCAAAAAGTCGCCTTGCTGCACGTGGACCCGTTCTGCCGTGCCCATGAAGGGGGTGCGGATACGAGTGTCGGCTCTGGTTCGATTAGCGGCTGCCACTGCCGCCTCTGCGGCGGCCAGTTGACTGGATGCCCGTTCCTGCGCAAAACGCAGGGTGTCCAACGCATCTTCGCTGATGAACTCTTTTGCGTGTAAATCAACGCCACGTTGATATTCGCTTTGCGCTTGGGCTAGATCGACGTGGCGGGCGCTGAGCTGTGCTTTGGTTTCGGTCTGGGCAATTCGCGCACGCTCGTTGTCCAATCGCACCAGTACTTGCCCGGGCTCAACCAAGTCTCCGGGCTCCACCAGCCTGGCAACGACGCGGCCACTGACTTCAGCGGCCACCGTGGCCTTTCGGAAAGCTTGCACAGTGCCGGTAACCGTAGCTTGGGCATCAAGAGGGGAGGTGGCCGCGGTGGCAATGCGCACCTTGATGGGTGTGCTGAGTGAATCGTCGAGTGAAATCGCCGTCGCTAGCCGGGCGTCTGCGGCCGCCGTGACGCCGGGCGCGGCATCCGCGGTGGCCTCGCCTCGCTCACAAGCAGTGACGCTCAAGCCAAGGAGCAACAATCCCATCGCCCGCCCAGCGATGATGCACGACAGCCGTGCACTCGAAATTCTCGACGTACCTTGTGGTGCCACTACTTTGTCGCTCTATAGTACTTGTCTGGATGTTATTTAAACGTATAATTAATTCGCCTGTAAAGGAGAATATCTATGCCAGAGACGCAGCGCGTAGGGCCCAAAGGTACAGCTACTGATGTCCGCCAGGCACTCATCGAGGCCGGCTGTCAGATGTATGCAGAACACGGGCTGCAAGGCGTGTCGCTGCGCGAGGTGGCAGATCGGGCGGGCGTCAACCAGGCGATGGTGCGCTACTACTTTAAGGACAAGAATGGCTTCGAGTTGGCGATGCTGGACTCAGGGGCCCAGAGGCTCATAGCAGCGCTGCCTGAAGATGCCGATTTTGAGAGCACATTTCGAGCTGCGGTCTCTACGCTAAATGGCATGCCGTGGTTTCCCATTTTGGTGATGCGCACCGTGCACATTGGCGACTCGCTGCGTGAGTATTTTATGAGCACCTATGTGCCAACAATCATGGCCCGCCTGGGTCGACATGTAGCCGGTGACTCCAAGTTTGGATTTCTAAGCGTGTTGTCTTTGCTGGTTATGCCGCAAATTACTCGGCAAATGGTAAATGAAATCCTGGGCATTCAGTTTGATGATGAGTTTGCGGCATCCTATGCGACTCACGTGAACCGGCTTGTCGCACCGAAGATCTAGCAGGCGACTATTCACTGAATTGGGAGGAAGCGATGACGATCGAAGAACTGCTAGAAATCGAAGAGATTAGACAGCTCCGATACCTCTATGCCCTTTATTTGGACTCGGGGGAGAGAGACAGCCAAAGCCTGAGCAGGTGGCGCTTTACCTCAGCGTTGTCATTGTAAGCGGTTCTCGCATGCACGACTGTATGGTTGCTAAGCAGCTGAATGTCTCCAGGCTCGAATGCCATTTCGAACCGGACTTCTGGCCGCTCGGCGATCGCTTCGTAGGCGTCTAGCAACGCTTGTTCGTCATCGGGTAGAGCGCCAACGTATCGAGTAACCGAGCGAAAGTAGTCGGAATGATAGAAGGTGCGTAGCTCCTTTCCGTCATAGCAAGCAGGTTGCAGCACCGAGTACGGCTTTTCACCGGGCCTCTCCTCGTTTCTTCGATCCATTCGGATTGGGGAGCACAATCGGTTCGCTAGTTTGGGTGCTTGCGCTAGCAGTTCGTTAAACACGGTGACCGAGCTGGCGATTCTACTCACGCCGCCATGGGTTGAGTTATGCAAACACAGCAATCCAACCACATCGGCGCCATCGCAGTGATAGTTGATGTTGGCGGAAGTTCGATAGAGTCGCACCAAGGGATCGGTGCTGGCGTCACCGGTATCGATCACATGACCGAGCAGGTCTCCGTGGGGATTCTGTAGCCCGGGTATACCCAGATGCTGCCCGAAGCACCAGAAAAAACGTTCAGCTTTAGCTGTGCTCCAAGAATCGACGGGTACGCCTTTGATGAGTACGAAACCGCGCCCGGATCGAAGCTCTGATTGCCAGCGTCTAAATCGCGATTGCATCCCGGGAAGCGGAAATTCGTCTTTCGACAGCGCTTGCGGCGACGTTTCTGCGGTCTGGGTAGCCTGCAGCGCCTGCTCAATTTCCTTCAAGTCTGCTGTCGTGAGACGGTAAACAATCTCGTTGTCTGGGTCTTGAATGGCTGACCGGATATCGTCACCGAGCCAAGCGGCAGGGCTGTTCAGTGGTCTGGACGGCACGCGAGTGTGACGCCTCGCACTAAAGTAGCGTTGCGCCTGCTCTGCGGTATTCAGATGCGATGGTGTGTTGCGCATGTGTACGCCAGTCCTAATTTTCCGATGTGCGCATGATGGCTCTGCGTACGCCCAAGCAATTGTGTGACCAGACTCTTCTGGACTCAACAACTTTCTGTTCCCTGGGAGGAGGTGTGCGCTCAACATTGAAGACAATGTCGAAGCTGGCCAGCCGTTCGTTCCCCAAGCGATTGCTATTCCACTTTCGACACAGATAACGTGCGTAGTTCGAAGCTAATCGCTGCGGTTCGTTTCGATAACTCTGGTCTTCGAGATTAGAAAGGTATTTGCGCCAGCGGTAGTTGCGATAGACCGCAGAAACGACATCGGGCTTACGGAAATCCGCAGGCTTCTCGGCGTGATTGTAGACATCGACCACAGTCCCCTCCAGGAGTCGACCCTCTATGACCGGCCAGGGACTTACCAGCTCTGGATGGGGGGCGAACATGTTCCAGTTCTGATACACACCCAAAAACTGTCTTACTACAACGAACCCGCGCGCTGGTTCGAATCCAAGCGCTGGCAATGTAGACAGATTCTGCACGGTTACGAACACCAGCATGACCATCGCCAGCGCGTTTGCAACAAATGTTGAACGCTGAGTCGGTGTTCGCCACGGTAGTACCCGGCTGGTTATGGCTGACAGCTGACTGCGATGCGCGCCGATCCATTCGTAGGACCGATCACCAACGAAGCGCAGCGGCCGCAGAGCCATGAGTTTTGCCAAGGGCCAGAACATCGGTGATCGCTCAAATAGTAGGCGCATTGCGTTCCATTTGAGATAGGGCTTTCCTTGATCGGTAACTACCCAGGAGTTGTGAGCCTGCATTAACGCCGCGCTCGGCGGGTCCTCTTGGGCAGGGCGTATAGGTACATCGCCTAAGAATAGGAATAGCCGCAGCATTCGACAGGTTTTAAGGCAGAAATCGCAATCACCATCATAGAAAATTGCTAAGCCACTGCGCGCGGATGAGCTCACCTTAGCTGCTAAACAGTCCCATGCTTGGGAGGGCAGGAAAGCGAGATTCATGATAATCGCGATTATCGGAAATGCGCCGATTTCCAGACACATGAAAAAGCCAATGTGCATGGTTATGAAGGCAATCATCATCGTGCTGCGCAGCAGCAGAAAGCATATCGGTGAAAAAATCAGAATGGGGCCGATTAGCTCGAGGGCATAGACGTAGTGGGTCAACACTTCGAGGAGCGGTTCGAATTCACGAAGCCAGAGCGAAAAGGGCTTTACGAAATAATCCAGTTGCAGCGCGTAGTACACGGCGGTGCCATCCGGGAACCAACGGCTATCTGATTTCAGCAGCGCACTAAAAAAATACACATACATGCCCTGCAAGAGCAGTGCGATGGTCGCCACAGAGAAATAGCTGTTCGGCCCTGGGTGAGCGTTGCGGCTGAGGGCAGCATCCACTGAGTATCGCGCTCCTAAGGGTAGGAACATCGCCCAGAAGGTGAGCAGCATAACGAGATTGTCCTCACCTGAGAGAATCTCGATATTGCGGTTCTGCAGAGAGAGTAAGAGAGCCCAGCTGACTACGGTTGCTAACCGGGTGCGCCAACCGACGACCAGCATTAACGCAAACAGCGCTGCAACAGCGAACAGGAACAACTGAAACGGCGCAGACCCGTTCATCAGGTGTACAGAAAAAGAGCTGATCGACAGAGAGTCCAGCGCTGCGGCACGCGGCATGACGCCAAAGTCCGTGTAGTGCGCTGTGAGGTCTCTGGTGCGAAGTATTAGGTCGAGAATCAAAAAGGCGCCCAGGAGCACCCGGAACAGCGCCATGGTTCGCAAATCGATGGCAAAGATCTCTCTAGCTGGGGTGAGCCAGCCTGGTCTAGAAGTACCTGGTTGAACTGATGCGCCGCGACCGGTGCTCGGTAGATGCTCCACGTTCCAGATCCTTGCGCTTAGAGCCAGATTTCCAGATTGTTCTTGCGACCGATGTCCCTGGTGAGCTTGATGTCGAGCAATTCATACATACTGCAACTACGCAACATGTCGGCGACTGTTTGCTGTTCTTGCTCACTTAGCGATGCGAAAGTGCTCTGCGCTCGTTCGAGCAAATAGAATCGATAAGGCTGGGCGAGAGCGTTGATGGTGGTACCTTGCACTTCGAAGGATGCTGAACCAACGCCCCTCAATAGTGGCGTTCCCGGAGCCAGTACTTCCTGGGCTTCGATCCACTGGTTGATGCAGGCTGCAGCGGCGGCTGTTTCTGGGACGAAGTCGATCGCGATATGCCGTAGTAGGTCCAGGAGTGAATCTGGAACCTGATCTTCTGCTAAGTACGAGCCATTTTGAATTTCGAACTCACCGACGTCTAGTTCTGGGCGATTCATGCGTTCAACCCACCTAAACAGCCGAATGGCCTCGGCTTGCATAAGTGACAGTGGCTTAGGGTCGCGCCCTAAGTGAGCGTAAAGCGGAGCGATCAAGCCAAAGTCACCAATACAAGGTTTGCTACCCAAGAGATAAGGCTGCTCACCAAAGTGGCGATCCAATTTTTTAAGTAGCTCCTGGTACAAAGATTCGACCAATTCGAAGGTTTCGGGTACTGCGCCAAAGCTGCTGCAAGCCGCGCGCATCCGATCCGCGGCTGTTTCGGCATTTGCGGCTCGTTCTGGTCCTGGTGGCATGACCGACTGAAAATGAAAGCGGAGAAACTCGAGGTTCTCTTTAGGGAAGTTCCATCGATAGTGCATAGCAGGGCGCAACAGGCCTTCTGCGCCGATCACATCGAACAGCAAACTCAAGATACGTTGCTTGGGCGTACTTGGTGAAAACGGGTGGCCGGCGATCGCCTCAAAATGTTCGATTATTGCCGCGCCATCGCGAATGACCGTACCATCAGCTGTTTCGATGGTAGGCATACCCTGTCTCCCGCCGGCCTGTGGGACTATCTTCTTCAAGTAATGCAGATTGTTGGGAGTGACTTCCCGATAGGCTAGGCCGGCTTTGATGAAGTAACTTCTCGCTCGCCCGGTATATAGAGAAAGCGGTGTGCCGTATAGGGTAATCGAGCTCATTGTCGGTCCTGCTGGTTTACTTTGATGGTGCCGCGCAGCGGCTTGGTC
Source organism: Pseudomonadales bacterium (assembly GCA_051027215.1). Classification (GTDB taxonomy): domain Bacteria; phylum Pseudomonadota; class Gammaproteobacteria; order Pseudomonadales; family Azotimanducaceae; genus CALHVX01. The sequence goes on from JBPCXR010000211.1 coordinate 16,810, forward strand.
CTGGTATCCTCATACGAAGCGAGATACGGGGGTACCCATGCCATACGTTGCGAATGAAAGGCTGGAAAGCTGGCTGTCCGAGGAGCGTCTCGAACCGGTGATCGAGCCGGAGTTGCCAATCATCGATCCCCACCATCATTTATGGGACATCAGATCTTTTGCCAACGAACCTTACACCAGCTTCGCCCAGAAGGTGTATCTGTGCGAAGAAATCGTCAGCGAGATTTCTGAGTCCGGCCATAACGTTGTACAAACAGTATTTGCACAATGCGGCGCTTTTTACCGCGCAGCAGGACCGGAAGCAATGAAATGTGTCGGCGAGACCGAATTCGTTCATGGCATTGTCGCTATGAGCAACTCAGGGATTTACGGAGATTCGAAACTGTGCGCCGGAATCTTTGGTAGTGCGGATTTGCGCGTTGGTGCTGCGGTAGCAGAGGTTCTCCAGGCCCACCTAGAAGCATCGCCTAACTTTCGTGGTGTGCGTACTGCGTTTCCTAGCGACCTAAATTCGGAGTTTCTTGAGGGTTATGCTCAATTGGCAGAATACCAACTAAGTTATGACAACTACTCCGCTGATTTTGAACGTTTGCCAACCCTGGCTCGCTTGGCTGATCACAATCCAGACATTCCAGTAGTCGTCAATCACCTAGGTGGCACGGTTGACGCGAACGCGCCAGAGGAATCGATGAGGCGTTGGCGAACAGCGATCGATGCCATTGCTAAGTGTCCCAATGCAGTCATGAAATGTGGCGGTGGGCAGATGCGAGTTGGGCCTTGGGAGCCCTCATTTCATATGAACCAGCGCAAAACACCCATAGGCTCGGAGGAACTGTGCGAGTTGCTGCTTCCCTACTACGAGCATGTTATTCATGCGTTTGGGCCAAATAGATGCATGTTTGAAAGCAACTTTCCCGTAGACAAAGAATGCGTTTCGTATCGAACACTGTGGAATGCCTTCAAACTCATTGCCAAACGACTGGGGCTGAGCTCGGCGGAAAAGGCGTCGATATTTGCTGGAACGGCTGCCAGGACCTATCGGTTGACGCTGTAGCGCGATACGGAAATTAGTCCAGTATTGGCCTGATTCGAGATAACATACCGCAAGCTCGGCCGGCACCAACTAAACCAGAGAAAGGCTCAGTGTATGAAAGCTCTAAAAATCCTTGGGTTGACGCTTGTGGTCGCGCTTGCGGTAGTGGCAGTGGCGGCGCCTATAGGCCCGTTGCCCGGCTTTTTTATCGGCGGTACGCAAACTTCACTCCCTGCGACGTGGAATGACACCCGACAAATACACGAGATCAAGCTTCGTGTTGGCGAAGGGGTGCTTCCACGGGTGGTCGTTATTTGGGTCGTTCAAGTCGAGGGCGATCTTTATGTTGTTGGGTCAAAGGGGAGCGGTTGGGTCTCAAGGCTCGGCAATGGTGCGCCAGTATCTATGCGCATGGGCGACAGTACCTATGACATGCAAGCGACATTGGTCTCAATGGGTTGGGAGCAGGTTCTTGAGGCCTATGTAGAGAAGTACCAGGCCGACTACCCTGACATTGTGCAGGGCTTTCCAGATATAGAAGAAGCGGCAGAGACGACAGCGGTTTTTAGACTAACCGCGCCCACTTCTGCCTGACGGTGTAGATGCGGTTCGTGGCCTGTCAGCTCAGCGACAATAGGTAGCGACGTCACGCTTCAAACGCTGGAGCACTGTGCCCCCGGCATTGTTGCGACTGTAATTCTGTAGTTGACGATTTGAAGCTCCGCGCTGCCACTGGCGATCGGTGGTCGCTTCTATCTTTTCAGGAGATTGATTGCAGTAGGTGTTACGGGCCTGTTTGCATGCAGCAACCACGCTCTTGGCCTGTCTATCGTAGGCTTTTCGTGCTCGCTGGCACTGCATTCGTTTTCGTTTGTCGGCTTCTGCTTTGCGCGCTTGTGCGGCATCTGAGCGCTGGTTCGAGGGCGTAGCGCCTATGTTGCTCAACGGCTGTGGGAGTGGCGCAGTGACTGCTGGGGGATCCGGATACTCAATGACGTCGACGATGGATTCTGATGCCTTCGCTGCGCAGGGCTTCTCTTGGTAGGCCAGGGCGCCGCCGGGGGTTACGCACTTGTAGATCTTGGTATGGCCGGCGAGTGGTATGGCTAGCAGCAGCAACGCCAGTACGGCCAGGGTTGGGTGGTATGAAAGCGCCATCACTAATTCCGCTCTGTCTTCGTCCAGGGCAAGGAAACTACCGCATCGCGCGCCCGGCGTTGGTGCAGTGCTCCTCATCTACGAGGCAATACGGGAATCCACGCGTACAAATCTCTACTTACCCCTATTAGAGTTGGTAAATTCCGGCCAACCGTAAGCAACTGGGGGACTTCAGAGCATGAGTAACAGCGGCGAGACCCAATCTACCGAAGCACCCGTGGTAGCCACGCAACCGCAGTTGGTCAGCACCAAGCTGACCGCGGAGGAATCGGAACACGTAGACCGAGAAGAAAAGCTGCTCGGAAAGACACTCAACAGAAGTGCTGCGTTAACCGAGCAAGAGCTTGCCGAAGTCAACACGAAAAAGGGTCTGCTACAACTCCTATCCACGAAGAACATCGATGTCACCAAGGCATTGACCATGCTTCGCTACGAAAGAGAGCTGGAAAAGTTACAGATCGAGCTGGTGAAATTGCAACGGTCAGTGCAATTGGAAGGCCGTCGCATAGCGATTGTTGTTGAAGGTCGTGATGCGGCAGGTAAGGGTGGCACCATTCGCCGCTTTATTGAACACATGAACCCTCGTAGTGCTCGGGTGGTAGCCCTGCCAAAGCCCACTGAAGTGCAGAAGGGCCAGTGGTACTTTCAGCGGTACGTTGAACAGTTGCCAAACCCCGGCGAGATCACCTTCTTTGACCGCAGCTGGTACAACCGCGCAGTGGTTGAGCCTGTCATGAGTTTTTGTACTAAGCAACAGCACAAGGTGTTTATGCAGCAAGTGCCTGAATTCGAGCACATGCTCTATGAAGACGGCGTCGAGCTGATTAAATTTTGGTTTTCGATTTCGAAATCAGTACAAGAGCAACGATTCGAGTCGCGCCGGGTGAACCCCCTGAAGCAGTGGAAAATCAGCCCCGTTGATGAGGAGGCGCAAGCACACTGGGACTTGTATACGAAGTACAAGGAAGAGATGTTCAGCAAAACACACATGTCCTATAGCCCGTGGATCATTGTCAAGGCCAACGACAAAAAGCAAGCGAGGCTGGAAAGTATTCGTTACGCACTCTCGCAGCTTGACTACCAAGGCAAGGACGAGGCTTGTACGACGTTAGCACCGGACCCATCGATTGTGGTTCGCTATCATCGCTCGAACAAGAGCATAGATTAGCTGACCTGGCGCTACACCTGGCCTGCGGCACGAGGCCGTTTGGCTAAAACTAGCGTAGTAATGGACTCATAGCCCTCCGTCTCTTAGTATCATCTGCTGGTTGCTAGACAATGAATAGGAAGGGTCGCCATGAGATTTGGCATGCTTTACGAGCTGCAGCTACCGAAACCTTGGGACGCAGGGAGTGAGCAGCGGCTGGTTGATGACGCCATTGAACAATGTGTGCTGGGCGATAAGCTTGGTATCGATTACGCCTGGTCAGTGGAACATCACTTTCTAGAAGAGTACTCCCATTGCTCAGCGAGCGAGGTATTCCTGTCGGCCATTGCCGCGAAAACCGAGCGAATCAAGATTGGCTTCGGCATTCGCCAGGTAATTTCCAATTACAACCATCCGGCTCGAACGGCTGAGGCGGTGGCAATGCTCGACTTGATATCTCATGGCAGGGTGCAGTTTGGGATCGGAGAAGGGGCGACACGTTTGGAAATTGGTGGCTTTGGGATTAACGCGCGGCGCAAGCGCGATATGTCACTAGAGGCTGCTAGAGAAATCGCCGATATGATGGTCATGGAGCCGTACCCGGGTTACGAGTGTCAAGATTGGAAGTTGCCATGCCGCAATGTTTTGCCTAAGCCCATTCAGAAGCCTCACCCTCCTATGTGGATGGCATGCACAAATCGAGACACGATCAAGGTTGCGGCTCGCAATGGCTTGGGAGTCCTGGCCTTCAGCTTTCTCGATCCTGAAGAAGCCAAAACATGGAGTTCTATCTATTACGACATCATTCGCTCTGATGAATGCGTGCCTCTAGGACATACGGTGAACGCCAATATTGCGATGGTCTCGGCTTTCTCGTTGCATGATGATCATGCTGAGGCAGCGCGCCGGGGCGAAGACGGTTTTCGCTTTTTTGAATACGCGGTTGGTGCGTTGGTAACGGATGATGTGCTGCCTGGTCGCAGTCAACTGTGGGAAAAGTTCGAACAACGCAAAGCGGCTCGGGCTGCGGGCGCTCAAGTCACCGACACCGCTTACGGCGGTGGCGCGGTGGATCCTAATCGCAGCATGACCCGATCTCCAGGAATCGGCACACCTGAAGAGTTTCGCCAACATATGCGTGGCTTTGCAGATTCAGGCGTTGACCAGGTGATCTTTCTACAGCAGGGCGGCAAGAACAGGCACGAGCATATTTGTGAGAGCTTGGAGCGTTTCAACAGTGATGTGTTGAGTGACTTTGCTGAAGGCCGTGATCAAAGGGAGGCGCGCAAGGCAGAAGAGCTGGCGCCCTATATTGAGGCTGCATTGGCGCGCCGAGAGACGCGAGCGCCGCTTAGTGATGCCGAGATCGACGTTGTGCCAGCTTCAAGGCCAAAACCCAAAGCCGTCGGCTAGCGGTAGGCTCGGTGGTGAACAACGAATGATGAACCATACCTAAAATGCAAGTGCAGCGGCCTCCTCACATTCTCTTGCTCTTCGCGCTATGCGCTTTCAGCTTGCGAGTGCTGGTGCCTGTCGGCTATATGCCAGCAGCATTCGCGAATGGCTGGCCACTCCAGCTGTGCCCAGAAGGAATGCCTGTCGCGGCTATGGCAGTGCTGCATGGAGCAAGCCACCACCACCATCATAGCTCTCAGCAAATCGCAGAATCTTCTGCCGCGGCTGATTGCCAACTTGGCGGTGGATTTAGCGCAACTCTAGAGTTCGTAGGGTTTGGCCTAAGCCCCGATAACCTTTTCGAGTCCTATAGTGTGCTCTGGCCGAGGCAGAATCCGCCGGCTTATCACTGGCCGTTGTTTGCCCACCCCCGAGCCCCTCCCATCCTCCTCACTTAAAGCAAAACGGGCGTCGTTGCGGCGACGCCAAGTCAATTCGGCGGCTAAGTTAGGCGCGGATCTGGGTCCGCTAGCGTGGCTGTCTGCCAGGTGGAGTGAGGAAATGAATCGTCGGAATATGTCGTTCGCCGTGTTGAGCGGGGCGACCATCGTGTTGATTGGTCTTGTGCACAGCGCCCAAGTGTCGGCTGAAGCTACTGCGGTGGAAGAAATCTTAGTGGTGGCGGAACAAGATCGGCGAACCTTTGTGCTGGCCGAGACCGTGGATATTACCCCGGATTCTGCAGTGTTGCTGCGCAAAGCCGTGGGTGCGAACGTGCTATCCAACGGCCCAATCACGGGCATAGCTCAGTATCGGGGCATGTCTCGCTACCGAGTCAGTTCTCACATCGATGGCGCTGTAATCAGCCCTGGGGGACCGAACTGGATGGATCCGCCATTGTCTTACGCCCCGGCGGCACACCTTGAGTCTTTGGAGGTCTATCGCGGCATTGCGCCGGTTAGCGCCGGACAAGAAACCATCGGCGGCATGAGTAACGCCAATACCTGGAGCGGAGACTTCGGCGGTGAGGAGTTTGGCGTAAAAGGTCGAGTGCGTTCAGGGGTTCAGTCGGCAAACGCGGCCACGCTACTGAGTGGAGCGGTGGTGCTTGCGGACAAGACACATCGAATAAAGCTATCTGGTCTGTCTGAACAGGCGGACGATATGGAATTTGCCGATGGTGAGGTCCTGCCGTCTGAATACGAGCGCCAGCGCTACGATCTGGGCTACAGCTTTCAAGTAGGCAACCACACTCTGCGGCTGGATTTCGGCCGCAACGAAACCGGCGACGCTGGTACCGCCGCACTCCCCATGGACATCGAATACATAGATTCGAATCTGTACCGACTCGGATACGTCTACGACAGTGATGCATGGTCGTTAGACGCGAGAATCTATCAAAGTGACATTGAACATGGCATGACAAACTATCACCTGCGTACTGCGCCCGCTGACCTCGGTCGCTATCGGCGTAATGTTGCCGATGCAGACAATTTTGGTTTTGCGGTCGAGTTGAGCACTGCGCGATGGTCCTTTGGCGTAGATGGCCATCGCGAGCGGCATGATTCAGATATTACCAATCCGAACGCACCCATGTTCTTTGTTACCAACTTCAATGATGCAGAGCGGCAAGTGTTCGGTGCATACATAGAACGCCGCTTGCGGTTGGGAGGTGGCAAGCTGCTCGAGCTAGGCGCTAGGTACAATCGCGTCTCCATGGACGCAGACGTAGTCGATGCGACGCCCGCGCGTGTGGGAATGCCTCCGGCGGTCAATCTACGAGAGCGTTTTAACAACGCTGATCGTTCTAAACATGACGACAACGTCGATTTGGTGGCTAAGCTCTATGTTCCTGCCGGTGCTCAGACCACGCTCTATGCAGGCGTCGCTCGCAAGAGCCGCGCGCCCTCTTATCAGGAGCGATATCTGTGGTTACCGTTACAGGCCACGGCGGGTCTGGCTGACGGGCGAACCTATATTGGTGACATAAGCCTAGATTCTGAGGTGGCCCACGAGATTGAGCTTGGCATGGATTGGCACTCACGGAATCTTTCGGTCTCACCGCGCATGTTCTATAGAGACGTAAATGACTACATTCAAGGCACGCCCCAAGGTAACTCACCTGCGGCCCAATTCGTCATGATGATGAACAGGGCTAACGGCACGAGCAACGCGGCACCGCTGTCTTTCAGCAACGTAGACGCCAAGTTCTATGGGTTAGACGTAGATTGGCGCTGGTCGATCGATGAACGTTGGTCGGTGGAAGGTGTATTGAATCTGTTACGCGGAGAACGACAAGACGTCGACGATGACTTGTACCGAGTGGCGCCTCACAATCTTTTCTTAAGCCTAAATTACACCCAGCCCGGATGGGGCATGAGCGCTGAGAGTTTCGCTTACAACGGCCAGAGTCATGTTTCTAGCACCAACTCGGAGCAAGAATCCAGCGGCTACGCGCTGCTCAATGTTAAGGGCTACTGGGTGATTAATCAGCAACTCAAACTCGGCTTTGGCATCGACAATCTCACCGATCGGGACTATGGGGATCATCTTGCTGGCATAAATCGGGTGGGTGGTAATCCGGATCTGCAACAGGGTGAGCGATTGCCCGGCATTGGTCGCAATTTTTTCCTGCGTTTGGATCTGCACTGGTAGCGCAGAGCTCAGGTTCGGGTTGGCAGTCAAAGATAGAACGCGTTATACTTTCTATTGCTCGTGCTTGAGCGTGAGCGGAAAAATACTGACCGTCAGCGAACCGATGAGCGGGATACACCATGAACAAAGAACTCGCCCTACCGAGTGATCCATCATTGCCGCCAGGTGCTGCGCGCTGTCCTGGCCCAAGTCCACAAGACATCCTTAATCGGGATGGCGACCAAGTGCCAGCGGCCTTGAGAGCGCAAGCATACGAGTACCTCGGGAACGAAGACTTGTCTTACGAGCGCTATACCTCCCAAGCGTTTTTCGATCAGGAAATGAAGAAGTTGTGGCCCAAGGTCTGGCAATGGGCTTGCCGGGAAGAACACATTCCAGAGCCGGGCGACTACACCGTGTACGATATAGGCCCGTATTCAGCCATCGTCATTCGTGGTGATGATCTGCAGATTCGAGCCTTCGCTAACTCCTGCCCGCATCGTGGCATGCAGTTTTGTGATGCCGACAGCTCTGGAACCGGGAAGCAATTCCTGCGTTGCCCATTCCACGGTATGAGCTGGCACTTAGACGGCGCGCTTCGAGAAATTCCCTGTCGCTGGGATTTCCCACATGTTGATGAGGAAAATTTCAGGCTCATCGAACTCCCCTGCGATACCTGGGGCGGCTTTGTGTTTATCAATCTGGACCAGAACGCCAGTTCCCTCCAGGACTATCTGCAGGTATTGCCTGAGCACTTTGAGCAGTGGCCGCTGGAGAATCGCTATGTCAGCTTGCACATGGAAAAAGTGCTGCCAGGAAACTGGAAGATGTGTATGGAGGGGTTTTTGGAGGCGTACCATGTCTTGGCGACCCACCCGCGGGGGCTCAGAGGCTCAAGCTGGGCAAACACCCAATATGACGTGTTTAGCGATCACGTTACGCGCTTCCTGCAGAACTTGAGTTCCGGCAATCCGCACTATGAGCGTTCGCTGAGTCAATCTGAGCTCTTCGAATTTTTGGGCCATGACCCAAAGGATCTGCCCGAGGGCGTGAGCGCTCGACAGAAACATGCGGATATATTGCGCGAGCAGTTGGGTCAGAACCTGGACGTCGATCTAAGCAGCGTTTCCAACAGCGAAATGCTCGACTCTATTGAGTATCACCTGTTCCCCAATGCCTGCTTTTTCCCGGGCGTGGTCATTCCACTGATTTACCGATTCCGACCGCTCACTGTCGATACCTGCGTCCACGAAATTCTGTTGCTCACACCGGTTCCCGAGAAGGGCCCGCGCCCAAAGCCAGCGGCCAAAATTAGGATCGGAATCGATGAGTCGTACACCGACATTGACGACTTCAATGGCAACCGGTTGGCTGCAGTGCTGGATGAAGACACGGATAACTTCAAGCGCCAATGGGCTGGCATTAAGGCATCGCTAAAGGGTGCCCAAACGCTCGGCAATTACCAGGAAGTGCGCATTCGTCATTTCCACGCAGTCCTGGATCGCTACCTGGAGGCGAACGCGGCAGCGACACCGAGCCCATAGCAGCGCAGTGCCAGCTGGCCCGGCTGCTATGGGCCACATCAGCAAGGAGGGTTCATGCCTCTGTACGAAGACTACTACTATCAAAGCTCTGATGGCCTACGTCTGTACGCCCGTGACTACTCTCATCCAGCGCCCGCTCAAACGATCGTTTGCCTACACGGCCTGACTCGCAACGCCGCCGACTTCGATGAGATTGCGGCGCTGCTGGCAGACGAGCATCGAGTCATTGTTCCGGAACAACGAGGGCGTGGCCGCTCGCAGTATGATCCCGACTCCAGCCGGTATCAGCTACCCACCTATGTCAAAGACATGTTCGACCTGCTGGCTGAGTTACAGCTTGAGCAGGTGGTGCTGCTGGGTACTTCCATGGGTGGTCTAATGGCCATGCTGATGACCGCTAGCCGACCTGGGCTCGCGGCTAAGGTCATCTTGAACGATGTTGGGCCGGTGGTGGCGCAGGCTGGGCTAACACGGATTCAAGGTTATGTCGGTAAGACAGAACCCGTAAAGACCTGGGCGGATGCGATCGATCAAGCGCGCGAGCACAATGTTGCGGCGTTTCCGGACTACGCAGACGAAGACTGGAATCGCTTCGCTCGAGCGCTGTATCGGGAAAGCTCAGAAGGCCAACCAGTGCTCGCCTACGATCCCGCAATTGCGCAGCCGCTCGCTGCCTCAGCTGAGGCAGCCGTGCCAACAGATCTCTGGTCCGTATTCGACGCTATGGCAGGCGTGCCGCTGCTGCTGATCAGAGGCGCACTGTCTGACATCCTCGATCAAAACTGCGTCGAGCAGATGCGCAAGCGCCGGCCTGATCTGGGTTATGTAGAGGTGCCGAATCGTGGCCATGCGCCGATGCTTAATGAAGCGATCTGTGTCGAAAACATCCTAGATTTTCTCCGAGATGGCGCGCCTTGAGTCTCTGATGTGCTGAGTGAATGATCATGTTACTTTAGTAATTGGGGGGCAGTTCGTAGTACCTCGGGCGAACCGATATCTCTTTCGGTTTCTCACCACTAGGGGGCAACTCAATGAAAAAGTTACTATTTTTTACTCTTCTATTTGCCACGGGATCGATCGGGGCAGATGTTCTAGTTGTGAACATCTGGGACCCGCTACCCGGCAAGGGGCAGGCCACCGCGCAAAATGCGCAAACCGCGAAAGCCATTCATGAAAAGCACGGCGCCACCGTGACGATGGCTTACGATGGAATGGGCAGGATGCACTACGCGACTGGTTTTAAAAATTGGAAAGATTGGACTAAGTTCCAGAAGAAGACTCAGAGCAGCAAGGAATGGACGGAGTTCTGGTCTCAGGTTATTGCTGACCCGTCCGCAGATTTAGAAGATCGGTACTTGCTGAATGTGGTGTCTCCGGGCGGCGTTGGCAGTGTCTATCAGGTCTATATCTGGGAAGCGGAGAGGGCTCTTGGGGAACTGATCGAATCGGCCATGAAAGCCGAAGCCATTCATGAAAAAGCCGGTGTGGATGTGAGTATCAACATCGATCAAATGAATCGCATGCACTACGTTATGTCTTATGCCAATTGGGAAGATTGGGCAAAGTTCCAAGATGGGACGCCGAGTGAAGAGTGGAACAACTACTGGGCAGAAGCCAGCAAAGATCCAGCGGGCAAATTGATTAAGGTCTACACCGCCGGCGACTAATAAGCCAATAACCGCGATAGTAGAAATCAACCTCCCAGCGCAATGCGGCGCAGGGAGGTGGTTGGCTGGCGCCGATCTTTTGTCGCGAACTAGTATTGGTGTTCGCGAAAGCTTGGGTTATCGTTGTCACAACAAATTGGCGTCCGAGGCGCATAGTTGTATGTCTGTCCGAATATGTGCCGCAGCATCCATACAAGTCACAATGCGCGTTCTGCTTGAACCCTAGATCGGCGCGTTCGATTCTGCGTTTGGTATTAATGCATCGCATCTCGTCCTTGACGGTGACGACCTGTGCGTAGGTTGTCTCTGCCAACCATGGCAGCATTTGGCGTTGGCCAGGTGGCGGAAGGAGTAAAGCACCAGGCGTTCAACGTCTTCGTGTTGTTTTACTACCAGCAGGTTATCGGAATCCCGGGCACCCTGGCGGGACTGGCTCTGGGGATTGCTTTGGTGTTTGATGCCATAACTGATCCCCTTGCTGGGGTCGTCAGTGATCGGGTGCGCTCACGTTGGGGGCGCCGGCATCCAATGATGTTTATCGCAGCGTTTCCGCTGGTCTTTTGTTTCATTGGATTGTTCTCGCCACCGAGCGGCCTGCAAACCTATGGATACTTTATATGGTTGACCGTATTCGCCGTCCTGGTGCGTGGCTCGCTGACGTTTTATTACGTGCCGCATTTGGCATTGGGAGCGGAGATTGCTCAGGATTACACGCAGCGTTCCACGCTCTTCGCCTTTAGTTCGGTATTCTCCATCACGGCAATGGCTGCGGTATCGCTCATCGGCTATCGCTATTTTTTCCCCACCACTGAGCTTTACTCTCCTGGAACGTTAAACCCGGAACGGTACACGCCTTTTGCGCTGTTTTTCGCTGCTGTCATGTTTGTCGCGATCATGGCTTGTTGTTATGGCACCCGAAAAGAGATTGCGCACCTCAAATTGGAGCGCCAGACGACCCGCCTGACGCTGGCTAACAGCTTGCAGGACTTCAAGGCGGTATTCAGTAACCGGTCCTATCGTCTCATTCTGGTCGGTATGATGATGACGACATTCGCGGTTGCGGTCGAAGGCATATTGAGCCCCTTCATGGGGGTTCATTTTTGGGGGCTGGCCACAGAACGGTTGGGATTGATTTCCATTGGAACGCTCGTGGGCTTGTGGATTGGCTTGCCACTTGCCCCATGGATTACCGCGCGCCTAGATAAGCGTTTGGCGCTAGTTATTCCTGCGGTATTTGTGGTGATTAACGCCAATGCGGCGCTGTGCCTGCGACTGCTCGACGTGTCATGGTTTCCCAGCAACGAGTCGCCATGGATTTTCTGGATCTATTTTCTGCGCTACCTGCTTCAAGGTATCTGTTTACCCGTCATCCTCGCGAGCTTCAATTCGATGTTCGCAGACATCTCCGATGAGGTGGAATTGGAGACCGGTGTGCGCCGAGAAGGCGTCATCTACGCATCGCGATCGTTCGCCAACAAAGTTACCGCCTCGATGGGCGCCATCATGGGCGGAGTGGTGTTGGACCTGATCGTGTTCCCGCGTGGTGCCACCGCCGGGTCGGTGTCTGCAGATACCATCTGGTGGCTCGGTTTCATGGAAGGTCCCGCCACCAGCTTATTGTCTCTTGCCGGCGTACTGTTCTATCTGCGTTACCAGATTGATCGCAAGCGACACGCAGAAATTCGAGCCAGTATTGCCGCTCGGCAATCACAGATCGAAGCGAACCCAACGGGCTGACTATGAGACGCAGCCAACGCAGAGGTGCGTATTCGCCGAGCTGCAAGACTGAGCGGCGCTTGCTATCTGGTTGGCAATCTTGCATACAAGGTGTCTAAGTCTGGAAGTGACGAGGGAAACCATGAACATGACAGACACCCAGAACACCATTACCTCGACTCATATCGAACAGTTCCAATCCCAAGGCGTGGTCTTAGTGCGGGGCGCGCTTGATTCAGAGTGGGTCATGTTGGCCGAGATGGGACTGCAACGGCTATTGGGTGACCCATCTGTAGGCAAGGCTCGATTTTTCGCAGGCGAAGCAGGTGAGTTTCAGGAAACCGTACGTAACTTTGACAATGCCATCGAAATCCGCCGCCTTCTCTATGACTCGCCCATCGTAGACTACATGGCAGAGTTCATGGGCGCACAACAGGTGTGGTATTACTCCGATGAGTTTTTCATTAAGGACGCAGGAGGCTGCGAACGCACACCCTGGCACCAGGACACACCCTATTTCCCAGTAGCAGGTGAACAATTGGTTTCGGTCTGGATGACCCTAGACCCATTGCCTAGGTCAGAATGCCTGGAGTTCGTGCCAGGATCACATAAGCAAACGATGTACGACGGTTTCGATCCTGCGAACCCTGGCGATGTTCACGCCAGCTATTACGAAGAGGGATTGCCCAAACTGCCAGACATTGAAGCTGAGCGCGACCGCTGGAACATCGTTGCCTGGGACTTAGAGCCAGGTGATCTCATCTTTTCTTCACCGAGCATATTGCACGGCGGGGGGCCTACTCACAGCGGCGGACGGCGTCGTGCGCTGGCCATTCGTTGCTTTGGACCCGACGTGGTCTATGCCAGCCGACCGCCGTCGCGACCCACCGCACCATTTACGCCTGGTCTTTCCCAGCGCTTGAAGCCAGGAGATCCGCTTCGTAGCCCTTGGTACCCACAATTGCGACCCGTACCTGCCGCAGAGCGCTACGGCTAACACCCGAGGTTTTTTGCTAGCGCAAGAGGGCAAGGGCGTGGCCAAGCAGTTGGCGGATAGCTAGGCGGTGGATGGAAAGTCTAGATCGAAAGTTTCTATGGCCTCACCGCATGGCCCGTGCAAAAAAGCAAAGCCGTTCTGTGGCGGAATGATGAAGCCGCCCAGACCCGTGCGTTCGATGCCTTGGCTGATCCCTGCAATGCTGCGCTCAATGAGTCGAAAGTGGTTGGCGCCCGGATAGCGTTTGCCCCATTGGGAGAAATCCAGGACCTTCGCCTTGGAGGTTAGGCGGATTTCCAATCGGCCCTTGATGCCTTCCAGCCGATAGCTTTGCGCGTCAATTTGGGTCACAGGGACCTCCAGCACCTCTTCAAAAAAGCGCTGAGCTGATTCGAAGAACTCCGGTGTGTAGTGCAATATGGCAAATGGTTCGTCGCTGGTAAGCACCGATCGTTGCCGATCGCGCCAGTCAAAGACAATTGCGCCATTGTCGTCCCAAGGTTCAGGTGGGCAATAGCTGCAGCTCGGATCGGCACTCTGCATTGCGCTATATGCCGCTGCTGGATCAGGGACCTGAATACCAATGATCAGATCACCTTGAGCGGGGTGGGACCAATCTCTGGGTTTCAACCCAGCCGGTTGAATTTCAATTAAATCAATCTGCTGCCCAGTATCTGGATTTTCCACATAGTGAGTGTGGTACTCGTCTCCCAGTACTGGCGCGGTGACCTGGCCGATGAAGTCATCTTCTTGATTTCTAAAGACCAGGGGTTCTGGCGCGCCGGGCTGGTATTGGCTAAAGCCAATCGCTCGTAGCGCTCTTTTCGTTTGCACGATGTCTGTGCAGCTGATGCCATGGTGGATTTGCCGCAGGTTCATGAGCCTCGCCTCTTGCAGTCCTGTGTGCGCAGCATTATAAGTGGCTCTGGCAGCTGCAGACACCATGAACTCAGTGGAACATCGCCGTATGAAAACTCCTGCCATTGCCCATTTTGGCACCACCATCGTCGAATCAGCACCAGCGGCCGGGGTGCGCCAGCAAGATGTACCCGTCGCCGGGGTACTTGGGGACATGCTCGCATTCTTAGACGTGTTGGGATTCGAACCAGGTGTCGAGAACTACTATGAGGGCGTTGGGCGCCAATATATATGGCACCGTGGAAGTGTGGAGGACGTGGACTATGTGGAGCAAGACAACTTCACCTCCTACGTGGCCCAGCGACGGCCAACGACGACAGGACCACGCGTCGGCGATACGATTTTTCGATTGTCGCACGCTGACCCGCAGAGCGTTTATCAGGCGCTAATTGCTAGATCCCTAGTCAAAGCAGTCAATGGTGACCGGGCCGCGGCCTTCATTGCAGGTGAGCAAGACTGGCTGCTGATCGAAGCGCCGAATGCTCAAATTTATGAACTTGGCAGAACCGGGCTGGCGGCAGCTGACAATCACGTGATTTACGTTTGGACGGAAATCGCGCGTCTGGATGAGGTGGCGCAGAGCTATGCGACGCACTTTGGCGTTAAGCGCGGAAACGTCGAAGACTTCCACGATCTTGGAAAGGTTCTGTATCTACGTAGAGAAGAACCAGGGTTAACCATTGGGCTGATGCACGACCCCGTGCAGACACTAGCACCTCGGTGGACGGACGACATCTTCAAAGAGGCAGGTTACGCCCACTTTCGCTTGGGAGCTGTTTCTAAAAGCGAGACTGAGCAGACCACCCGGCAAGCTTTTCCTGCTGCGGGCGATGTGTCTTTCGTCTATTTCGAAGATTCCTATTTGGAGCTGGTACAGGCATAGCTAACAACAAGGCGGTGCTTCGAAGCACAGCGTCCACGCCTTCAACGTTGGAGTAGACAATGACCACTGCAACCCCACCGCAGCCATGGCTGGCCCAGTTTCAGCAGATGCGGCCATATCTCACACTGCTGGTCGGCCGGTTTTGTGACAGCCCAGACGCTGTGATGAGTGATGCCGCCATACGCTTTGAGGCGATGCTCGAAGATTTAGCCTATCGCGATAACCCTGACAATCCCATGGCCAATCCACTAGTCATCTGTACCAGTCATCTAGCCGTTCATTTGGCGCTTCAAGCGCACGGCGTGAGCGCCCACGACTACGGCAGCGCCATGCTCGACGCCATGACGCAGTTAGAACAGCTAGGCGACATCGCTGGTCCCGAAGATGATTTAGCGGGGTTTGCGCAGCTTGCCGAGGCTTCACAGCAGCATGGGAAGGCGGGAGAATTCGTGTTTGAGTTCATACCGGGAGACGGCGCCCAGGACTGGGGTTACAACATCACTTCTTGTGCGATTTGCCACCAGTTTCGCAAATTTGACGCCATGGATCTTGTTCCTTACATGTGCGCCTCCGACGATGTGATGAGTGATAAGGCAAACCAAGGTTTGCGGCGCAGTGGAACGATTGCCCTAGGTGCCCACAAGTGTGATTTTCGCTATGGGCCCAACAACCCACCGGCTCGCGTTGCCGAGCAATTCCCCGATCGAATCCGTTGGGTTGAACAACCGGCCAGCTAGCTGCAAATTGCCGCGCGCAGATCGTCTCGCGCCTCAACGCCCGGTAAACTTAGCTTCTCGGCGTTCCAGAAACGATGCGACTCCTTCGCGATGATCGTCGGAGGCGAAGCACTCTGCCATGGCCTGGGTATGCCGCGACATGTGATCACCTATTTCTGCTCCCAGTCCCTCATAAACTAAAGACTTGATTCGTTTGTGTGAGAACGGCGAATTTTTTGCGATTTGTGCTCCGAGCGCTTGCGCTGTGCTCGCCAGTGCAGTGGGTTCGACGATCTGATCGACGTAGCCGATTGCCAACGCTTCTTCTGCCGATAAGCTGCTGCCGGTGTAGAGTAACTTCATTGCCTTCTGCACACCGATAAGGCGCGGTAGTAACCAACTTCCTGCACCGGTATCGGGTACCAATCCGCGGTGAGAAAAATTCCAGGCGAATCGAGCATTGCCTGTGCAGATGCGAATGTCACACTGCGAGGTAAACTCTGCGCCCATGCCTATTGCGGGGCCATCGATAGCGCCGATCACGGGGATTGGGCACTCGACGATCGGCCACCACTTGCCCCGCTCTTCAGCGCTGCCACGAAGCCCGCGCTGTTTGCCTGGAATCGATGCCAAATCTGACAAATCGGTTCCGGCACAAAATACGCCCGGAACACCAGTAATGATCAGTACCTTTGCAGCACTATCTTGGCCGGCCTCACCAACCAAACGAATGAAGTCACCTAGCAGGGCGAAAGTCATCGCGTTGCGCTTTTCAGGGCGATCGATTGTTAGAGTTGCCACGCCATCGGTGACTACATAGTTTAAGTGCTCAGCCATTTGTCTCCCTCAGCCGGTGCCGCCAGATCACTCGAGGTCTTGTACGGGGCTCTAGCGGACTTTACACCCTGTCGCAACGCTGCACACCTGCACTCTAACGTACGCATGACGCAGCGATGCAATGACACTACGCTATTCAAAGGCCAGCCGTTATCATCCAATTAGAATGGATCTAGACCTGGTGAAGCCGCATCCGTGCTGGCGCCCTTGAGCTCAGTCCAATCGAGAAAGGAAAGCATACATGCACACTCTGGCAAATGCTTGGAGACACCTACACTGGCGCACGCGGCAAATGTGGCATCAATTCTTAGAGCATGATTGCTTGTCTGCAGCCGCAGCATTGACCTACACCACCTTGTTTGCCGTTGTGCCACTGATGACGGTGACATATACGTTCTTTTCTATATTGCCAGAGTACGCCCAGGTAGGTGACCAGGTACAGAGCTTCATTTTTCAAAACTTTGTACCGGGCAGCTCGGATCTGGTGCGAGACAAGCTGAACGAGTTTGCCGACAGGGCTCGTGATCTAACGGCAATCGGGTTCCTGTTCCTCTTTGTGACTGCCTTTTTGATGCTGATTAACATAGAGAAGAGCTTCAATACGATTTGGCACGTGGCTGAACCACGCCGTGGTTTGCAGCGCTTCTTGTTGTATTGGGGGGTGTTGTCTTTAGGACCCGCTTGCGTTGTGGCCGGCATGCTGTCCAGCCTGTATCTTTTAAGCCTGCCGCTGGTGTCGGATCTCGATGCGTTTGGCCTGCGCGAAGCAATATTGGGTTACTTGCCAGTTCTCCTGAGCATCGCTGGATTTACGGTCTTGTACTACGCCGTACCCAACTGTCACGTGCCATTTAGCCACGCGTTGTTCGGCGGTGTGGTGACGATGTTAGTGTTTCAAGCCGCCTTTGCCATCTTCGCTACAACTTCGCGTTGGTTTTCCTACGATGCGGTCTACGGCACTTTCGCGGCAGTTCCGGCGTTTTTGATTTGGTTGTATCTGGTGTGGGTGATCATTCTGAGCGGCGCGATTACTGTACGTTCGTTGTCGCTCGCTGCAGATGATGCTGTGGATGGAGAGCCCTTGCTAATCAAGGCTGCTAGATTGCTGCGTATGTTCAACAAAGCACATTTGGATGGGCACGCGGTGACGGATCGTGAGGTTGCCCTGTCGGTCTCTCTGAGCCAGCCGGAACGCGATCGAGTGTTTGGGGTATTTCAAAACCTGAAGCTGCTCACCCAAACCGAAGACGAGCGCTGGATACTAGGGCGGAGTTTGAAGGCAGTATCGCTGTGGGAGCTGTATCAGCAGTTGCCGGAAGGACTAACCTTGTCGCGGTTGAAAGAAATTGACGACATGCCCCAAGTCGTGGAGCCGCTGATCTCGATTACTCAATTCGGATCGAACGAAATGTCTCTAAGTTTAGACGCGGTGCTTGGTTCGTAGGTACGGTTAGCATAGGGTCGTGCACAATACGCTTACTGTTACTGTGAATCTAGCTGTAAGGCCAACGCCCGGCGTAACTTACGAAACAGTAGCGCCGTCAGGGCAATCACTGCCAACCCAAGACTGATGAAGAGCGCGCTGCGTCCCTTCAAAAACGAATCGCCCAGGAACACCGTTGCGATGGCATAAGGCACCTCAGTGAGTGCCAGAGCCATTAGGTATCGATCAAAGCGGTAGTGGAGAATGCCGAGCACATATCCCGGTATTTCAGACGGCACGGCAGCTTGGAACAGCAGAATGTGAATAAAGCGTGTATTGCGGTTCAGCAGTGATTCCCAGTGAGCGATCTTGTCTTCGCCAATAAGCCGAGCGGCGACACCGCGACCCAGGTAGTGACCAATGCAAAAGGACATCGCGCCACCCAAGAACCAGCCCAGCCAGAATACGCAAACGCTGGCCGGAGCGCCCCAAGCGTTTACCGCGATTGGAGCGAGCACGGCGCTGGAGAAAAAGGCCAACATTGCAGACGTCATAGCCAACAAGACGAATACCACGAGACCCAAAATGGGGGCGTGGGCAATAACTCCTTCGGTCCAGACGATGGCGATTGCTGCATAGTTGCGCAGGGTATCTGAGGCGGCCACTAGACCGGCGATGAGCAGCAGGATACCGGCAAGCAAGACATGGCGTTGATGATGGTTCGTGTCCGTCATAGCGGTATTCGTTGGATTGGAGGGCAGTTCTAGCCTGGGGGTATCACCCCCCCCCCTACGTCTTGACCGAAGTGCGTAAGCCCCGGGAGATGACAGATGTGAGTGCGTCTAAACTGAACGGTTTTTGCAGAAACTCTACTGAATCTTCGTTTATCCCATCCAGCTTGGCTCTATCAAATCCGCTCATGAACACGACTGGGGTACGTGGACTAAGCTGACGCAATTTCTCGAATACTTCTTTGCCATCGAGTTCAGGCATTAGCACATCAAGCAATACCAAGTCCGTTTCGTCGGCGTGTAGCTCGAAATGGGCGAGAGCCTCAGCTCCACTGGCAAAAGCCCAGACCACTGCGCCAACCTCTACCAACATTCGTTCTGCAACAGCGCGTACTTCAGCGTCGTCGTCGACCACAAGGATACTCATCGCTCTAAAGGAAGCAGCGGAACTGGTCGGAACGGCTGGTGCCGCTTGAGTGACTAAAGGGCGTAATAGAAGTCGAAACGTTGATCCTTGCCCTAGATGGCTCTCCGCCTTTATGGCGCCACCATGCATCTGTACGATTCGTTGCGCTGCTGCCA
>JBPCXR010000212.1:0-2826 GCA_051027215.1 Pseudomonadales bacterium
CTCATCGCCATCTCGATCCAGCAAGTAGCGTTCAACGCCGGGTCGCGGCGACGGGTGCCAGGTCGCATCGGCCTGATTTGGGCCGTAGTCCCACACGCTCTCGTCGTAATCCGCTCGTAGCTGCATCGGCCACTCCCTGTTATCGGCATATGCGCCGACTGTTCGGACCGCCGAGATACTAGCGGCAAAACTCAACATGCTAAAGTTCGGCGTCCAATAATCAGCCCTGAGCAGTACAGCCCTACATGAACAAAGCACCGCAAGAGACCCAACCCCATTGGTTCAATCGCGCCCTGAATACACCCTCCAGCACCCACCAAGTCAGCGTCGAAGGGGCGCGCATCGCCTATGAAGTTTGGGATCAAACCGACCCCGCGCTACCGACCCAGGGACTTGTGTTGATCCACGGCAGCAACGCACACCTTGAGTGGTGGCGTTTCGTCGCCCCGATGTTGGCAGATCAATTCCGAGTAGCGGCACTGGATCTCAGCGGCCACGGCAACAGCGATTGGCGCGAGCGCTACGATGGTGGCCAATTGGGCCGCGAGGTCTGGGCCGTGTGCGAGGCAGCGGATCTCGGGGAACGCCCGATTGTGGTCGGGCACAGTTTTGGCGGTTACGTGGCGCTTGAGACCGCGCGTCAGTTCAGTGAGCAGATGGGCGGCGTCATCTTCATGGACTTCACGGTTGCTGCGCCCGAACAATATGTTGAGTGGGGTTTGCGCGTAGAGCGGGAAGGTGTGCAGCCGAAGCGCAAGATGCGCACGTATCCGAAACGCAGCGAAGCGTTAGGTCGCTTTCGGCTCGTCCCGGAGCAACCGGTTTATCACCCCGACATCTTGTCGCACCTCGCCGAGCACAGCTTAAAAGAGGTGCCCGGCGGTTGGACCTGGAAGTTCGACCCCTGTCTATTTGACTACTTGGAAATGGGTGTGGAACAGCAGGGCCACTTCGCTGCTCTGCAATGCCCGAGCGCGGTCATCTTGGGTGAAGACAGCGCCGATGAGGGCGCCTTCTATGGCGACAACATGAGCCGCATGAGCAACCACCTGCTGCCGGTCTATAAAGTGCCAGGCACTCACCACCATTTAATGTTCGATGAGCCGGTGGCAGTGGCAATGTGCCTGAAAAGCTTGGTACTGGCTTGGTATCAGGCACGTAACCAACAGGCTTTAGCGAGCGCACTGCAAGCGTTCGCCAGCACACAGGAGACCTCGGCATGAGTGACGCAACCAGCCTGGAGCAACTGAGCGATGGCTTCTTAAGCGGCGAAGACTGGCCGGCCTTGTGCGAATCTCTAAAGCAGTTCGATACCCCCACCATCTGTAACGCCTTGGAAATCACCTCCCCGGAACGCCGCGGCTATGGCTTTAGCGTCGAGCCTTTGCTGTGCACCCGGCCCGAGCTTCCGCCCATGGTGGGCATCGCTCGCACCGCGGCCATTCGCGCCGCGCACCCCAGCGATTTACGTGGCAAGGCTGCCCGGGCTTTGTCTGATGCGTATTACGAGTACATTGACCAGGGACCCAAGCCCAGCATCACAGTGATCGCCGATTTGGATGGCTCGCGCCGGGGCTATGGTTCCTTTTGGGGTGAAGTGAACAGCAATATTCATTGCGGATTTGGCAGCCTGGGCGTGATCACCGATGGCAGTGTGCGCGACATCCCCGACATCGCCGAAGGCTTTCAAATGTTGGCGG
Source organism: Pseudomonadales bacterium (assembly GCA_051027215.1). Lineage (GTDB taxonomy): Bacteria > Pseudomonadota > Gammaproteobacteria > Pseudomonadales > Azotimanducaceae > CALHVX01. The sequence continues at coordinate 1,701 of JBPCXR010000212.1, forward strand.
ACCGCATTGGCCCATCGCATGCGTACGTCCACTTGGTCGACTATGGTAAACCGGTCACCGTCGCCGGTATGCGGGTGCGTAGCGGCGATCTGATACATGCCGACCAGCACGGCTGTGTGGTCATACCCGCAAGTGCCGCCGAGAAAGTTGCCGCCGCTGCTGAGCAGATTGGCCGTCGAGAACGGGTCATCATCAACGCTGCGCAGCAACCGAGGTTTGATATTGTCGCGCTACGGAAAGCACAAGGTGATGCTGCAGAGATCCATTAGTAGCACTTTACTCCGACCCCGCAGCGCGCTCCGCCGCTGCGCGAGCTTCGATCTCGCGCACCATCTGCGCATGACGTTCGCGGTTTAACGGATACAGCAGTGCTGCTGCAATGGCGACTGTCATGATTACCGCTGGGCCCCAACTCATCATGGCGCGAATGGCTTCCAGCGATTCCACGGTTTGTGCTTGGTTGGCCACATAGCCGGCCATCGCCAGCACCGCGGCCACACCAGCGCCGCCAACAGACTTGGCGAGTTTTTGAAAGAAGCTCGACATACTGTACACCGCGCCGTCAGCGCGCATGCCATGCCGCCATTGGGCGTACTCGATGGTATCCGGAATCATTGCCCAGCCCAGCACCGCAATGGGGGTACCACCCATGGCGACGATGCAACCACAGACCATGGCCCACAGCGGCGCATCCTGGGGCGTGTAGTACATGCCAATACAACCGAGAATCGTCAACAGGCCACCGGCAACAATGCTGCCGCCCTTGCCTAACCACGCTGCGAGTTTTGGTACGCCAATCAAGCCCACGAGCATGACAGACAGGGTGGCCATAAAGAAAGTGCCAATCAGGTCACCTCGACCCAAGTAGTATTCGAAGTAATACACGGCAACAGTCTGGCGAATGGTGAATGCCAACATGCCGCAAGTGAACAGTACCATCACCACCAGCAGCGGCGGGTTGATGAACACCGCTCGCATACTATCGACCACCGACAGGTGCTGCGTAGGAGGCGGCGCGATTCGCTCCTTCGTAGACGCGGCCGTCAGACACAAGCAGCCGGTGGCAATCACCGCGAACCCGATCATCACACCCTGAAAGCCTTGAGCCGGCGTCTCGAACCACCCC
>JBPCXR010000213.1:0-7098 GCA_051027215.1 Pseudomonadales bacterium
CCCGGAGAGTGCTTCGATGGTGCGACGTTACTCGCAGCGTTGCGGAAACAAGGTCTGAAGTTCGGAGAGATGAACATCTTTCATCGCAACAAGCCGATGCTCAAGTCACCGGTTTATTCGGTGGCCAATGCGGTAGAGCCGGGTTTTTTCGATTTGTCCGACATGGAAGCCATGAGCACCCCTGGGGTGACTTTCTTCCTGCAGCTGCCGGGACCTGAAGAACCCATGGGTGCATTGGAAGACATGCTCAATGTGGCGCAAACGATGGCCCACCAGCTCAATGGCGAGTTGCGGGATGAATCGCGTAATCGTCTGACTCGACAGACCGCAAATCATATGAAGCAACGAGTCAGCGACTTTGCCCTCAAACGGTTGTCGCGCAAAGCCCTGTAACGGCACACTGCACAAATCGCAGGCAGCGCGCAGCATTTGAGCAGTGGCAAAACGAGATAAACAATCGGCGGCAGCGGGCACTGCCGGGCAGGCGCAGCCCGCTGCGGCAGCGCCTGCTAAAGTCGTGCAGCGCGCGCAGAAGTTGCGGACGCAGATTGACCACCACAACCGGCTCTATCACGTGCTTGACGCACCGGAGCTGACCGACGCTCAGTACGATGCGCTGTTCGATGAGCTGCAGTCGTTAGAATCCCAGCACCCGGATCTAATTAGCGACGATTCCCCGACCCAGCGGGTGGGCGGCGCAGCGCTGCCCGGGTTCGCCAGCATTCAGCACCCACGCCCTATGCTCTCCTTGGAGAAGTGCACCAGCGCCGATGAGCTCAATGCCTGGATGCGGCGAGTGCAAGATCGACTGCAGACAGATGCTGCTGATCATGCGTCCCCAGCGTTTACTTGTGAGCCAAAAATCGATGGTGTGGCCGTGGCTTTGCGCTACGAGGACGCGCGCTTGGTGCAAGCGGCGACCCGAGGTGATGGCACCACAGGCGAAGACATTACCGCTAACGTGCGTACCATATCTGCTGTTCCCTTGCGTTTGCATGGCGACGACGTTCCCGCGCGCATGGAGGTGCGTGGCGAAATCTACATGTCCCAAGCAGACTTTGAGCGTTTTAACACCCAGGCCCGGGCTCAGGGCCGGGCACCTCTGGTAAATCCACGTAACGGCGCGGCTGGCAGTTTGCGACAACTGGATCCGCGGCTAGCGGCCGAGCGACCGTTGACCTGGTTCTGCTATAGCCTCGGCTGGGCCGACGGTTGGGCGCCTACCACCCATAGCGAAGTTATCGAAACCTTCCGCCGTTGGGGCCTGCGGGTGAATCCAGATTTTTCTGGTGTTGTCGATGCCGACGCTTGCCTTGCTTATATCGAAGACGTTGCGCGACGTCGGCCGGAGCTCGGTTACGACATCGATGGCGCAGTAGTAAAAGTAAATAGTCTAGAGCAGCAAGAAGTTCTCGGTGTGCGAACGCGCACCCCTCGTTGGGCTATTGCCTTCAAATATCCGGCAGAAGAGGCCACCACGGTTCTTGAGGGCGTGGACTTTCAAGTGGGACGTACCGGGGCGGTGACACCGGTGGCGCGCTTGAAGCCGGTGTTCGTCGGCGGAGTGACCGTTAGCAACGCGACCCTGCACAACATGGATGAGGTTGAACGCTTGGATCTGCGCGCGGGCGATACTGTGCGCGTGCGCCGCGCCGGTGACGTCATTCCCCAAGTCATGGAAGTGCTCAAAAACAAGCGCAAGAAGGGCGCTCGGCGCGTGAAGCTGCCAAAAGGCTGTCCGAGTTGCGGTAGTGCTGTGGTCCGCCTAGCTGAAGAGGCCGTGGCCCGCTGCAGCGCGGCGGCGCACAAGTGTCCGGCCCAACAGAAGGAGTCGATTAAGCACTTCGCCTCGCGGTTGGCCTTGGACATTGAAGGGGTTGGCGACAAGCTCGTTGAGATGCTTGTTAACGAAGCCTTGATTGCCAGCCCCGCCGATTTGTTTCAGTTAGACAAAGAGGCGCTGATAGCCTTGCCTCGGGTAGGTGAAAAATCTGCAGAGAACGTACTCGAGGCCATCGAGAGAGCCAAAAAAACCACCTTGCCGCGCTTCATTTACAGCCTCGGCATTCGTGAAGTGGGTGAAGCCACGGCCGCTAATCTCGCCTCCCACTTCGGCGACCTGAGCGAGCTGCGCGACGCCGATATCGCTGAGCTTGAGACTGTGGCTGATGTGGGTCCCATAGTTGCCGAGCATATTCGACAGTACTTCGAGCAGTCGGCAAACATTGAGCTGTTACAAGCGCTCATCGATAGCGGTGTACATTGGCCCGTGCTTGAGCGGCGCGACGCTGGATCGACACAAGCGCTACCTTTAGCGGAGCAGACCTGGGTGTTAACCGGGACGCTTGAGCAAATGACTCGCAACGTCGCCAAGGGCCATCTGCAGAGCTTGGGTGCCAAAGTTGCCGGCTCAGTTTCTAAACAAACCACCATGGTAGTTGCCGGTCCAGGAGCCGGCAGCAAGCTCGCCAAAGCACAAGAGCTGTCTGTTTCAGTCATGGATGAGGCGCAGCTGGTGCATTTGCTGGAGCAACACGGTGTTACGCTGCAAGGTTAGTAGCAGAGCGCTGCTGACGGCTACCTGCTTGGTGGTTTTAGTACCTGGCTGTGTGAGCGCGCCGCCAGCCGAGCCAGATCAGCTTTGCGCCATTTTCGCCGAAAAACCTGGCTGGCATCGCTCCGCACATCGAATGTACAAGAAGTGGGGGGTGCCGGTGCCGGTCGCCATGGCGTTTGTACATCGGGAATCTGCGTACCAGGCGAAGGCTAAACCCCCGCGGGGCAAGTTGTTATGGGTGATCCCCTGGCGTCGGCCTTCGAGTGCTTATGGCTATGCCCAAGCGACGGATCCGGCCTGGCGGGAGTACCTGGCTGATGCCGGTGGGTGGTTTGCTGATCGAGACGACTTTGCCGATGCCATCGATTTCATCGGCTGGTACAACCATCGCAGCAGCCGGGACTTGAGAATCGGCAAGGCCGACGCCTATCGTTTGTACGTGGCCTACTACATGGGGCCGGCAGGCTATCGTAGTGGCCGTTGGCAGAAAGACCAGACGGTGCAACGTTACGCGAGCATCGTTTCTGATCGCGCCGCTCGGTATACGGCGCAATATCAGCGCTGCTCGCGGCCGCCTTCGCGATTCAATCCGTTTTAGGCGTCGAATAGCGTACGCGGTAAATAGCACCGGCTTGATCGTCAGAGATGAGCAAGCTGCCGTCAGAGGCGCTGAGCACGTCGTTTGGTCTACCCCAGTTGTTTTCCTCCTTGTCCAGCCATCCTTCTATGAAGGGTTCATAGCGCAATCCAGTATCACTAGCGCGGACGACGCTGATCCGGTAGCCGACTTTACTGCTGCGGTTCCAGGAGCCGTGTTCGGCGATGAACAGCGCCTGGCGATAAGACGCAGGGAATTGCGTGCCTCGGTAGAAGGCGACGCCTAGCGCCGCTGAGTGCGCTTGCATGCGCAGTACCGGTGGCTCGTAGTCTGCAGGATCCGCGTCTTTGCCCAACTCCGGGTCCAACAGTGTTCCAGCGTGTACGAACGGATAGCCAAAGTGAGAGCCCGCGCGTTTGGCCACGTTCAGCTCCTCGGCTGGAATGTCGTCGCCCAACAGATCGCGGCCATTGTCGGTAAACCACAGCTCAGCAGTTTGCGGATGCCAATCGAAACCCACGGTGTTGCGAATGCCGTGCGCGTAAACGCTGCTAACGCCGGTGTTCGGATTCATGCGCAGAATCGAGGCGAAGCGCGGATCTTCTGACAGGCAGATGTTGCAAGGCGCGCCGACGGGGACATAGAGCGCGCCGTCAGGACCAAAGCCGAGATATTTCCAGCCGTGGTGCCGCTCCCTGGGCAGGTCTTCGCTGACACTAAGGGTCTGCAGGCGACCGTCGGCGGGTAGATCCTGGAGCTGCTGATCGACCCGCTCGACTTTGAGAATTTTGCTGACGGCGCCGATGTAAAGTGACTGGGCGTGTAAGGCGATACCGCTCGGCAATGTTAGCTTGTCCAGCACAACTCTTGCGGGTTGCGGCGTGGTGAGTGCCTGGGTGATTGCGTAAACCTTGCCGGCCTGCAGCGAGCCCACATATAGGGTGCCTTGGGCAGACAGCGCCATTTGCCTTGCCCCGGGGACAGAATCGCTGAGCACTTCGATGCTGAAGCCTTGCGGCACGCTAAGCTGTGTCAGAGGCAACGCTTGTGCGCTGGCTTGAGTGCTGATCACCACGCTTGCCAGCAGCAACGTTGTTAGAAGGTTTCCCATGGGTACGCGTCGACATAGTAAGTACAGAGCTGACATTTACTCGCATCCTGCGGATCAAAGCAAAGCGAGATGGTCGCACAGCGGATTCGCGCAATCGCCGCTGGTAGCGCCGCCGTGGCCCCGCTAAGCTCGCCGCCATGTCAGTAGAAACGCTCAGCGATGGGCTGAAAACAGAAATCCAAGAAGGCTACCGAGCCTGGCTTGCGGCCCGGGATTTCAAGCCCCGCCGCGGCCAGCGAGAGATGATTGCTGCGGTAGCGCGGACCTTGACCCAGGCGGAAAACCGCATCGCCGTTATCGAAGCGGGAACAGGTACCGGTAAAACCGCGGGGTACGTGATCGCCGCTGTGCCGATTGCCCAGAGCCTAGGCAAGCAGGTAGTAATCGGCACAGCAACCGTCGCGTTGCAGGAACAGGTCGTGTTTCGCGATCTACCGGACCTGAAGGCTGCCACCGCGCTCAACTTCAGCTTCGAGATCGCCAAGGGGCGAGGCCGCTATGTGTGCCTAAAACGTCTGGATGATCAGTTGCGCGGTGAAGGTGGTCAGGAGCAGTTGCTGTTCGGGCATATCAGCGACGATCACCAGGCCCTGTATCAATCCATGTTGGCGCGCTTTGCGGACCGCAGCTGGAACGGTGAGCTCGACGACTGGGACGCTGGAATAGAGCCAGAGGCCTGGCAAGGGGTAACCACAGATCATCGCGGTTGCACCAACAAGCGCTGTGGTTTCTTTAAGCAGTGTCCTTTCTTTCAAGCCCGCGGTGCCTTGGAAGGTGTCACGGTCATTGTTGCAAATCATGATCTGATACTTGCCGATCTAAGCCTTGGTGGAGGCGCGGTGCTGCCAGATCCTGAAGATTGTATTTACATCATCGATGAAGCCCACCACCTGCCCGATAAAACGCAACAGCATTTTTCCGCCAGGGCGCGAATCGAGGCGACCCGCGCTTGGACAGAGCAATTAGCCAATGCAGTAGGCACGATGACCCAACGTTTTGCGCGACCGCAACCCCTGGTCGATCGTGCCATGGAAGTTTCAGGTGCCGCTGCCCAGCTGGCGGAAGGTCTGCTCGGCGTTCTAGAAGTCGCCCAGGATTTGCCCTTTGAAGTTCGCGACGAAAACAGTGCGATGCATCGTTTTCCATTAGGGGTGGTGCCCCTGGACTTGAGCCAACTGCTGGCCGACTGTAGTGAGAGCGTGGCAACGATTGCCAGCTCGTTGGAACGTATTCGCGAGTTGGCACAGCAGGCTGCAGAAGGTGAGTTGGACTGGGCCAATAGTCACGAAGCTGAAGATTGGTTACCGATCATTGGCCAGCTCGAAGGCCGCGCGTTGTCTTTGGTCGGTTTGATTGAAGACTACGGCCAGGCACACCGTAGCGCAGAGTTGGCGGCCGCCGACGGCCGCTATGCGCGCTGGGCGAACGAACGCGATGGCGACATCGAGCTTGTTACGGCGCCCATTGATCCCGGTCGGCTGCTGCAACAGAATTTCTGGGATCTAGCCTTTGGCGTCATCTTAACTTCAGCCACGCTCACGGCCTTAGGCCGCTTTGATCGTTTTGTCGAGCGTGCGGGCTTGGCGGCAGCACAAACCTTCCGCTACGCCAGCCCCTTCGACTATGCCAACATTGCCGAGCTGGTAATACCTGCCATGAGCAGCGATCCGCGGGATGCTGAAGCACATACACAGGAAGTCGCACAGCTGTTACCAGCCCTGCTGGCATTGCACGGCAGCGCGCTGGTGCTGTTTAGCTCGTGGCGGCAAATGCGCACCGTCGCCGGTCTGTTGCCCGAAGCGCTGATGAGCCGAGTACTAATGCAGGGCGAAGGTTCAAAACAGGCATTGCTGGTAGCACACCGGGAAGCGGTAGATCGCGGCGAATCCAGTTACCTATTTGGTCTGCAGAGCTTTGCCGAAGGCGTTGACCTACCCGACGACTACTGCCGTCATGTGATCATTGCCAAGTTGCCGTTTTCGGTGCCAGATGATCCCATTGATCGCGCCGTTGCCGAGTGGCTGGAAGCCCAGGGGCGTAACCCCTTTTACGATCTGCAGGTTCCCGACGCGGCGCTGCGCTTGGAGCAGGCCTGCGGACGACTTATCCGCCATGAAGGCGATCATGGCCGCATTACCCTATTAGACCGGCGAATCGTCAGCAAATCCTATGGTCGAGCGCTGTTGGAGTCGTTGCCGCCGTATCGCCTCGAGGTGTCTTAGCGCGTTTACAGCACGCTCTCTTTACGAGCATGCTCCTTTAACGCCGCAACAGAACCGATCGCCGCACCGCGCTCTGGCTCTGCTTCGAACTTACCGGTGTTGTAGACCAATAGCTGCTGCTCCGGCAGGCGTTGGCGTAGATCGCGAATGATGGTGACCGCTTCGGCCTGCTCGATGGTGGCTACTGCGTCTGCCATTTGTTGGCGGCTGTTGAAGCCCAGTTCGCCAAGTTGCAGGTCGGTCCAAAAGCGGCCAGAGCGCTCGTTGAGATTCTTCGGTCGCTCGGTCAAATTCGAAATGAGCCCGGTTTTGAAATCTGCGAACTCCGCTGGCGTCAACTGGCCAACCGCCTTGATTTGATCGTCTAGGAATTGGTAGGTGCGTGCTTCTAGGGCTTTCGGGTCCGCCACCGGGGACTGCACAATAAACCCTAGTCCCGGGCGGTCGCGGTACGGTCGGTAGCTTAATCCCACAACGTAGCCAAGCTGGTCTTCGGTGCGCAGTTCAGTGAAGTAAGCCTGACGCATGAGTTGGGCCGCGAGCGCAGTACCAGCCCGGGTGCGGTAGCTGCTGTCACGATTCTGCAAATACAGAATCATAGACGCGTCCT
>JBPCXR010000214.1:0-5590 GCA_051027215.1 Pseudomonadales bacterium
GGCAGAATCAGCCTACTATCGCTCGCTGGTGGATTATAACCGTGCGATCATGCGAATTCACTTCCGCAAAGGATCGCTACTCGAATACAACGGGGTCTATCTGGCTGAGGGGCCGTGGCCAGGCAAAGCGAAGTTCGACGCCCTGCGTCGGGCTCGCCAGCGTGACGCCAGCACCTACCTGGACTACGGATTCACGCGACCTGGCGTGATTAGCCAAGGTCCCCATGCTCAATTCCAATACCCATCCAACGGCTCAACGGGCATCGAGCCGACGCCAGCCTCCGACGGACCGGTGATGCAAGAAGCGGAACCACTCGAAGACCCAGCGAACGAAAACGGCCAACCGGAGCAGGAAGTCATCCCTCCTCCTACCGGCATCCAAGTCACAACCGCTACTGCACTGCTCGAGCCAACCACTGCAAGCAACGTTGCCCCAGCAATCGCTACCGCTCCAGTTGCACCAACCGACATGCTGATTGGCCTGCCGGCCGTGATGCCCGCTCAACTGTCAGCTCAACGGTCAGCTCAACTGCCCGATCCATTGCCAGTCGTGCCGCGCAATACTCAGCACACGACGCCATCCGCTGCAGACACGAGTGGTACTCCGCAACTGCACATCAATCCCTATCGCCGGGAAATGAAGACTTGGATGGACTCCACCACCGGCGGCTTGCCGACCGGTGCTGCCACGGTCAACCCACTCCGGCCTCAACAGGGCGGCCAGTTCACAAGCAGTTGGTCAGCCGACGTGCCTAGTGCGCACGCAGCTCAAGCGGAGCAGCCGTCGGCAAAAAGTGAACCAGAAACGACCGCCTGGCCAGCCACAGGCCGCTAGGGGCAGAGGCCTGTCGAGCCGAAGTTCCCAAGCGAGCGCAGCTTTGCTGTCATTCCGAGCGAGCGCAACTTGTTGTCATTCCGAGCGAGCGCAGCTTGTTGTCATTCCGAGCGAGCGCAGCGACCGAGGAATCTGTGTTGGTGCGCGGAATGGCTTGGTTAATCGAAAGCCGTTATCTACTTCGATATCGAAGTGCGCTACGCCAACAGGCAAAGAACACGTGATGGAGTGGAAACCAGATTCCTCTGTCGCTACGCTTCTTCGGAATGACTCCGCTGGCGATGCCGCAGCACAAATGTCATTCCGAGCGAGCGTAGCGACCGAGGTCTCCTTCGACGACTCGCCTCGGTGAGAATCTGGCCTCCAGCAGAGCAGATGTTGTTATTTATTCCGACGTAGTGTCTCGAGTGCCAACACAGCAAACTTCAAGCAAATCCCAGCGCGAGGTCGCCTACCGAAGTTTCTCAGCACAGCGAGTCGCCCGAGGAACGCTCAGTCGCTGCACTGGATCGGAGTGAAGGTACGTAGATGATTTCGCGTCAGCTGGAATCGGCGGTGGAAGTCTCAGCGTGCTTACGCTACAACAAGCTGCATGTTTTTCTCTTTTGACGGCATCGACGGAGTTGGCAAAACGACGCAAATGCAGCTCTTCTGCACGTGGCTGGCGGACGAGTGGCAGGGCGGCGGGCGCGAGGTCGTAACCTGCCGCGATCCGGGTAGTACACCGCTCGGCGAGCGAGTCCGCGAAATCTTGCTTAACAGCGACGACCGCACGCCAATCAACGCACGTAGCGAAATGTTGCTCTACATGGCGGCCCGAGCCCAACTGGTCGAACAGGTCATTGGCCCCGCTCTGGCCGCTGGAAAAGTCGTCGTTTCTGATCGTTATTTACTCGCCAATATTGTCTATCAAGGCTACGCCGGTGGCCTCGATGTGGTCGACGTGCGCGACGTGGGTCGAGTCGCGACCGCTGGATTGATGCCCGATTGCACGTTTTTGCTCGACATGTCGCCGGCCGATGCTCGAGGTCGCATGGGCCAGCAGCTCGACCGGGTCGAGAGTCGCGGCGACGAATACCGCGAACAACTCCGTTTAGGTTTTCTCCAGGAAGCGCAGCACCTGGGCGATAGCGTACACGTCGTTGCCGCCGATCGTGAGATTGACGCAATCCAGGCAGAGCTGCGCACGATTGCAGAGCGCGTGGTGCCAGAGTAACCGGCTACCGCCTCACAAATAGGCTGCCATGAAATGTCAGGCCAGCGTGTCGTCTCTGCGCTCGAGAGACTCGACACTGCCCCAGCGCTCCAAGATCAGCACCAAGGCCATCGCTCCCAGCGCAAACAGAAGACATGTGGTCACGTCGTGGTCCCAACTCTCTGGCATCAGCTGCGCGTACCGCTTGGCTTTGAGCTCGGTTGTCTCAGGGGTGAGATCGACCTGGAAGGGCCACATTAACCGCAACGAGCCGATCATGAACCCACCCAAGATTGCCATGATCGGCATATGGGCGCGTGCGAGTAGCCATTTCAAGAGCTTGCTGAAGCCAATCAATCCGCAGGCGCAACCCGCTGCAAACGTTAACAGACTGATGAACTCGCGCTGGGTGCAGTCAAACTTCAACACGTCCTTGATGATACCAGTCACAGCCACGTAAGCCCCGAGCAACCACAAGATGTAAGACCCACTGATCCCAGGCAGAATCATGGCGCAGATGGCGATGGCGCCGCACAGAAAGAAAGAGCCCAAGTGATCATGAAAGCCGACCTGCTCCAATCCCACTAGCCAATAGGCAAATATGGCGGCGACCGCAGCCAGTAGGTAACAACCAACGCGCTGTGCTCGATTCTGTGGCTGAACCAATCGCATCACGACATAACTGGACGCCAGAATCAGTCCAAAGAACACGGCCAAGGTGTACATCCGCTGCTCGAGCAACAGATAGTGCATCAGCCTGGCGAGACAGGCAATCCCCGTCAGAATGCCGATTCCCAGGGTCAGCAAGAAACGGAAGTCGAGGTATTCTGCCGCGGCCCGCCACTGTCGTTGAATTGCCAGTGCGATTAAGTGCCCATCGACGTGACTGATCGCGCCGACCAATCTCTCATAAATCCCCAAGATCAGCGCAACGGTTCCTCCCGATACGCCGGGAATAATGTCTGCCCCCCCCATCAGGAATCCACGTGCCAACTGCAGGAAATCTCGACGCTCAAATTGGATCATCGGGTAGGCTCCTGAAGTTCTGCAGTAGGTCGACGTCAGCTGATTCTTTGGAAAGCTAGGAGCTTCACGAAATCTGGATGACAAGAATTGCCCTAAAACCGGGCCTCAAAGACTTCCGTTGACCCCGTAAGCGATGCACTCTAAAATTCTCTGTTGACTAGGGTTACGACGATTGATGGTACTCATTTCGATTTATTATCGTCCCATTTAGAAAGCATCTCTAGTCCACAAATTTGGCCCGGGGATCCTTGCAGACTGGGATGCTTGCAGACTGGGATTCTTGCGGTTTGGGATTCTTGCGGTTTGGGATCGCCCCCCAGACGCAGTCCGAATACGTCAGACCTGATGAGCAACCGCTGACATGCACACTGCCGGTAGCGACTCTGAATATACTTGCTTCGACTTTGCCCGGTGTGGTGCCAAGCGAAGAGTTCCAGCTGACGAAAAATCTGGACGTACCTCATGTGCGCTGACAGGGCCAGGGTACCTGGCCAGTCGGATGTGGTATCTCCCGCCGCTAGCCTCCAGCAGCGCGGCCGCGTGTGGAAGATTCTTGCTCCGGCGAAATTAAATCTGTACCTCGAAGTGCTTGGGCCCAGAGACGATGATTTTCACGCTCTGGAGACCCTGATGGTGCCGGTGCGGATTTTCGACCAACTCTCCTGGCGGGACAACAAAACGCCAACCGCCAGCCACGCCCCCGCGCTGCGAATTCGCAATCTGCTCCCCAACACAAGCTCCCTCGGTGAGGAAACCGACAATCTGATCCTTCGTGCCGCCCGCGTGTTGGCGGACGCCGCGAACGTCGCTCCGCGTGGCCAGTTCGAATTGATCAAACGCATCCCCGTCCAGGCCGGCATGGGTGGCGGTAGCAGCGATGCCGCAGCAGCGCTGGTGCTCGCCAACCGCGCTTGGAACCTCGGCTTTTCCTACGCACAACTTCAGCCGCTGGCGGCCCAAGTCGGCAGCGACGTTCCGTTCTTCCTCAGTCGCTACTTCCATAGCGCCGGCGCAGCTATCTGCCGCGGCCGCGGCGAACGCGTCGAACCAGTAGGCTCAATGCCAAAGCTGCACTTCGTGGTTGCCCAACCCAACATCGGACTATCCACTGCTGAGGTATTCGGCCAACTTGGTGTCGCCGAAATAACAAGTGCCAAAACAACGAATGCCCAAACAGCGGGTAAACGACGGGCCGATGCGTCGCATGCCCAATTATCCGAGTTGGTCGCGACGCTGCAACGTGGCGCAGTCGGACAGTCGGGCCACCAGATGACCAACCGCCTGGAAACGGCCGCGACACGGATGGCACCCTGGCTGGGCCAATTACGAGCGACTTTTTCAACACTTGGCTGTGTGGGGCAGCTGATGACTGGCAGTGGCTCAGCCTACGTTGGCGTCATGCGTTCAGCCATCCAGGCACAACGGGCAGCACGCTTTGTGGCTGCGCAGGAATTAAGACTTTCGTCGCCGAAAATTGGGCATGTTTTCGCTACATCAAGTTGTTAACCAGAGGCGTCCATAGCAGGCTCTGCGCCTGCAGGGAGAAGTACCATGGAAATCACCGAGGTGCGGATCAAACTCATGGAAGAACCGGGCGAACGGCTCAAGGCGTTCTGCTCGATCACCTTTGACAATTGCTTCGTCGTGCGGGACCTGAAGATCATCGAGGGCACCAATGGTCCCTTCGTCGCGATGCCCAGCCGCAAGCTTACCTCGCATTGTCCCCGCTGCCGGTCGAAAAACCATCTTCGCGCACAACACTGCAATCAATGCGGCACGAAGTTGTCTTCCGACCGCTTGCCGCACGACACCGAGGGGCGCGCCAAGCTCTACGCTGACATCGCCCATCCTATCAATTCCGCCTGTCGTGAAATGATCCAGGAACATGTCATCGAAGAATTCGATGCCGAACTCCAGCGCGCTAAACAGCCCGACTACGTCTCAAGATATGACGATTTCGACATCGATTACGACCAGCAACCTGCTCCCACCAAAGCCGAGACCCGCGTGGACCAGGCTCACGAGCAACCCCAGTCTCACACACCACACCCTGGCGGCTCCACCCCGCAGCCCACGCCCGAACAGCGCGGACCGGTGCCCGCACCAAAGTCGGCGAGCCCGCAACCACCCCCCGGCGAGCAATCGCCTCAAACATCCCAAGGCGGCGGCTTCGGCGCAGGCATCCTGCCAAAACCCTAACCCCGCGAGCTGCGGCGGCCCCGCTCGCGAATAACCGCCTTGGGCCCAACGCCCCACCCGCAACCAACCGCCTCGGGGACAAGGCGGCTCGCCAACCACCAATCAACTCGGCAACAAGCCCCCGCCCGCGCGCAACTTTAGCTTTTGCGTAAATTTTGCGCTTACAGCAATCTGCCAGCAGGGTTGAAGCTGCCGTTAGTCTTTGCCGATAACTTAGTTTATCACCAAGCCCCCTATCTTTACTGTTAGGGACATCTTTCGAAATCCCGGAGTCATCTGCTTTTTTATCTGCTGATCATCCCAACTATTACTACCACGGAGGTACAGGATCTCAA
>JBPCXR010000215.1:0-5870 GCA_051027215.1 Pseudomonadales bacterium
TCCTAGTGTCTTGCTCACGGAGCATCAGTTCACACTGCGCTCTTTACCCTCCCAGAACGGCGCCCGTAGCTCTCGCTTCAACACCTTGCCGGGCCCCGACTTGGGCAACGGCTCCTGGCGAATATCCACACCTTTAGGGACTTTATAGCCAGCGATGTGCTCTTTGCAGTGCTGAATGATGTCTGTCGGATCCACATTGGAGTGCTCGGTTCGGGGAACCACCACCGCATACACCGCCTCACCCCACTTCTCATCGGGTACGCCAAAGGCCGCGGCTTCTAGTACCGCCGGATGGGTGTAAAGCACTTCCTCTACCTCGGTGCAATAAACATTCTCGCCACCAGAAACAATCATGTCTTTGCTGCGGTCTACGAGATAGACCAACCCTTCAGCATCCATGTAGCCCAAATCACCCGTCCAATATTCACCGTCTTTGAGCACAGCAGCGGTTTGTTCGGGTTTGTTCCAGTATCCCAGCATGACATTGGGCCCACGGCAGGTGACTTCGCCGACCTCACCTCGCGGACACTCGTTACCATCAGCATCACGTATGATGATCTCAGTGCCCGGCAGGGGCGTGCCGCAGCTCCGAGCTCGTCGGTCATCTAACAGGGTTTCCTCATGTCGCAGCACAGTAGTCAACGGCGACAACTCAGTAGCGCCGTACACCTCCACCAGCTCCGCACTTGGGACGGCAGTAGACACACGACGCGCTACTTCCGTTGCAATGGGTGAACCACCGTGGCAAATGACTCGCAGCTGCGAGGTATTTCGTGGATTGGCATGTTGCGATTCTGCCATTGCCGCAAGCATCGTTGGCACACCTAGGGTATGTGTCACTTGATGCTGCTCGATCAGATCCAACGCTGCTTCGGGATCAAAAGCCCCCAATACGACCTGTGGCGTGGTCTTCCAGATGGCTCCTAAGACCCCGTTGGAACCTGCTGCATGAAATAGCGGTGCCATTACCAGCTCCATGTCTTCCGGTTCATGAGGCACGGACATGAGCCAATGGAAGGTGTTGGCAATGAGATTGCGGTGCGACAGCATGACCCCTTTCGATTTGCCAGTGGTACCACCGGTATAGAACAGCCCAGCAAGATCGTTTTCATGAATATCAACGCCCAGGGGGATGGGCTGGGATTTCTCGACCAACGCTGCGTAGGCGTCCAAGTCCAGCACTTGTTCAACGCAGTCAGCCAGCCCACTGACGTCGCGATCAGCAATCAGTATCTTGGTCTTGGCATCCTCCAGCGCGTAGCGCAGCTCTGGCTCCGCGTGGCGGGTATTCAGCGGTACGATCACCAACCCGCTGGCAGGCACACCCACATAGCTTTCAATGTACTCATGGCAATTATTTGCCAATATGGCGACCCGGTCGCCTGTCTCACAACCAAGGCTACGTAGCCCACCCGCTAGCCGAGCACAACGCTCCGCCAGCTGCCCGAAAGTAAACTGCTGCTCGCCGTCGATGATGCCTACTTTAGTTGGAGCCACCTGGGCAGCGCGACGTAGGGGGTCTGCGAAAGTATGCATACTCAGTACTCCTGAAGACCGGCGTTTTTCAGCGCCGTTTGATAGCCAGAATATTTTGGTTGATCGATTGCCACCTGATTGACCACCGCAAAACGCAAATAGTCCACCAGCGCTGACTCACTCAACGACCTGCTGTTGTTACGCAGCGCATAAACCAGCTGCCAGCGCAGCTCTGGCAACGTGCCCTCACTGCCCAACAATACACGTAAACGCTGCAGCTCTTGCGCCCGCAATTGTGCCGTACTGCGAACTTCTCGACGAACGATGTCCAGGCTGTTACCGGCGACCCGGGCCATGAAGTTCAATCGACCACTGGTCGCCTGCATCACGTCGGCGTGCAAAAAGTCACGTACGCTACCGAGCAGCTCATCCAGTGTTGGCATGTCGATGCCGTTGTCAGTGGCCTGGGGCTCGACGAGTTCGGTCTTGCCTGGAATCAACAGGTTCACGCAATCCACCTGGCACTCGCTGGTGCGCCGGCCAATCGCAGGTCGCTCAACTGTCTGGTCCGGACCGGTTCGATAGTGCTCAGCCATCCCCAAGCAGCCAACGGCCCACCAGAAGGAACCAAAAACTTCCCAGAAGCGCACATGTGCTGGATCAACGCTCGAACCGGATTCCTCTTCATAGCCGCGATATAGGTCTTCATAATGGCCGAAGCCGCCCACGGGCAAATCCGTCACACCAAAACGCCAGGAATTGGTGCATATCCAGCCGAGGTCGCGCATGGGATCACCAATGTGGGCGACTTCCCAGTCGAGTACCGCCACAACTTCGTTTGGACTCACCATGAAGTTGCCGTTGCGAAAGTCGTTGTGCACCAACGCCACCCGGGGACTCTCCGGCAAGTTCGCCATGAGCCAACGCCCGGCATAATCGATCATTGGCTGGGGCGTTTCGAAGGCCACATAACGATCCCAAGTCTGGCGCAGAAACTGCTCGGGGGTAATTTCATCCAGCGCCCTGGCAAGCCCCGTGGACTGCAAGTCGATGGCATGAATCTGCGCAAGTATGCGGCCACAGTCGTACGCCAAATGAGTGCGAAGCTCCGCGAAGTCCGGAGAGCGGGCAATGCGTGCCCCTAACGCCTCGCCTTCGATCCAACTCATGATGAAGCCATCACCCAAACCATCGTCTAGGGTGAGCACGTGCAGTACTTCTGGCTCCGGTACCCCAGCGGCGCGAGCGCTACGCATCATCAAGGCTTCCGCGGCAAGACCCGGGTGACCGATGACATGCTCTTCGGCTACCAAGCCCCCAGGGGCTCGGCGCATGGCCAGCAAGCGCGCGCCCTCACTGGTGGACGCATGGATGCGGTAGGTTTCTTGGCTAGCGCCGCCTGAGAGCCGATCTACAGCGTCGAGCTGTTGAAAGCCAGGCAAGCATCGCTGCAATACATCGGCGACCTTGTGGAACAGGGCGTCGTCAGCCATGACGCATCAGCCTTTGACGCTCGCCACGCCTTTTGGCGCTTGCTGAGACATGTAGCCGAATAGATAACCAGCAACACGGCGCATTTGAATTTCTTCTGCGCCCTCGGTAATTCGATAACGACGATGGTGCCGGTAAATGTGCTCAAAGGGCTTGTGCCGTGAGTAACCCATACCACCATGCACCTGCATGGCGCGGTCTGCAGACTCACAGCACAATCGATTGGACCAATAGTTGCACATGCTGACCTTGTCACTGACGGAAAACGCGCCGTCTTTATCCATCTGCCAGGCGGTCTTGTGAATCAGAGCCCGCAGCATCTCGCACTGAGTCTGCAACTCCACCAGCGGGAACTGAATGCCTTGATTGGTCGATAGCGCTTTGCCGAAAGGTTTGCGATTTTTCGCGTACTCAATGGATTCGTTCACGCAAAACTGTGCGGCCCCAAGGCTTGAGGCGGCCTGGCGAATGCGGTTTTCGTTGAAGAAATGTTGCACCACCTGTAGACCACGACCCTCACCACCGAAGATCGCGTCGTTTGGCACTCGCACGTCTTTCATGGATATGCGTCCATGATCGGTAGGCATGTTAAAAGTCCAGAGCATTTCTTCGACCTTAAAGCCGTCTGCGTCCGTCGGGGTAAGAAAGCAGGTGATGCCATCGCCATCGCCTGCGTTGCCGCTAGTTCGAGCAAAAATCAAATCGTACTTGGCTTTGTGAATGCCGGTGTTCCAAGTCTTGGCACCGTTGATAACCCACTCATCGCCCTCTCGATAGGCGTTGGTTTCCATATGGGTGGCATCAGAACCGTGGTCGGGCTCGGTGATTCCGAAGGCAAATCCACGACGACCTTCTGCCAGATCATCGATCCACTCCTTTTTTTGATCCTCAGTGCCATAGCGGATCATCAGCAACAGCCCAACGTTGTTGCCGACAATGGAGTGCTCGTTCTGCAAATCGTTGTGCAGCCCTAAGCCTTTGACCGCCAGATGCTCGCGGATGATGGCCATCTCCAGATTCGAGCCACCGGTGCCACCGTACTCTTTGGGCTGCGCAAAACGATAGTGCCCTGCTTCGTCGGCCAAGCGTTTGGCCTTATGTAATAGCTGCTCCCACTCTTCGTTCGGCAGACCACCACGCTCCCAATCGGTTCGGGCATCTTCACGTCGATGGTCAAAAAAGCGAATGTTGTCGTCGCTGTTCTCCAGCGGCTTTATGGTGCTTTCAATGAAGGCATCCAGCTCATCTAGGTATGCACGTAGCTTGGGTGGAATGTCAAAGTCCATGGTCTCTCCCTCAATTGCCGTATCGTAAATTGTTCTTTCGCTGTCGCAGTTGTGTCCTAGCCTGCTCGCCCGCACTAAGGTTCACTCAATCGCTCCTGCATCTCCGCCGCTAGTGGCAGGCTTACATCCGTAGCCAAGTTGCCTTTGCCCGGTACGTAGTTCACCTCGATGCGGGTTCCACCTGGATCCTCAAACAACGCCGAGTGATATCCAGGTGCCCAATCGTCCGTTTGCGGGCCATGAATCAGTCGACCACCAAATTCGGGAATGACCCCGGCAAGGGCTGCAACGTCTTCGGCACTTCGCGCCCGTAGACAAACATGATGTAAACCGGCCCGATAGGCATCGAAAGGTACATCGCTTGCGGCTCTGCGAATGCCGATGCCGGTACGCCCGCCAACACAGTAGTAGAGCTCTTCGGTATGTACCAAACACTCCATCTGCAAAAATTCCAATAAGCATTGATAGAACGGCAATGCCTGCTCGTAGTTCGCAACCGTAATGTAGAGGTGCGCAATGCCGTTGATGGCAATGCTCATGCTTTGATTCCAGTGATCCTAATTCCCCCTCAGTGCAGGCCATGCGTTGTGGCCACCACAGAGGTCAGACTATATCATTCCCCGCCCCGAGCGCAGTCGCAGTGGCAGCCTCATCTTGGACCAACTGATACGTGAAATTCGCAGCCACCGACAGCACCCTCGATCGCTGGGCCATCTTCGTCTCCGGCCTTTGCGTGGTGCATTGCCTGGCGATTCCGGCAACCGTCGTGCTGTTGCCGGCGATCAGTGACCCCCTGGCTCGGGAGCAGACACTGACCCATTGGCTGTTGTTAGCAGTCGCGCTACCCATAAGCGCCCTGGCACTGGGCTCCGGCTATCGTCGGCATCGCTCGCTGGGTACCCTGATTCTAGGGATCGTCGGCCTGGTCTTGCTCACCCTGGGCGTAGCCCATTGGCTCGGCGAGGACCTGGAGGTGCCCCTGACGGTGGCGGGTGGCATCGCCCTGATCATTGCGCATCTGCTGAATCTGCGGCATCGACACTAAGCCCACCGACGCCGATCTCGGGCGACCATCACAACATAATTGATCTATTTCGGACTGTCGCCCTGCCGAGATCGGACCACCATCACAGGCCTTACAGCCCTGCGTGAGTTAGCGCTGTGAACGTGAACCAGCGCACATGTCGAAGCACGTACCCGCCGTATTCTAAGGGTTAGGTAAATCTCTGATTAGCAGGCGCTTTTTACATGCAGACAGGCTTGTCACAGCCTCGCTCGGCCCACTCGCGGGGCCGCCGCGCAAGCGCTCCGCGGCGGTCCTGTCTGCTGGCAGTGCTGTGCAGTTTGCTGAGCATATTCGGATCCCTGCAAGCCGATACCAACGTCACCACTGCCCCATCGATCAATGTCCAGGGCGACCGCAATATTCGCCTGGCCCATCAACAGTTAGGGCGCGGCGAATCTGAACTATCGGTGGTCGATGTTCTGCAGGACAACAATGGCTTCGTCTGGGTCGGCACCGAAGACGGCTTGTATCGCATTGGCGGCACTCGGGTAACAAGCTTCAGCCACTCCCGTTCCGACAACAGAACTTTGGTTGACGATGAAGTTGTGGAC
>JBPCXR010000216.1:0-3203 GCA_051027215.1 Pseudomonadales bacterium
CACCGGACAATGGCTTCCGCAACATCACCGGCATAGGCGAGCGGAATGCGTCTGTAGCATGGTATCAACGCCACAGGCCCGCCGAGCCAAGCCCTGAACGTCTCGATGACATGAGCGCCACGTCCATAGATATACCCAGGACGCACGGTCGTGACTTCTAGACCTGCCTTGTCCGCTGCGTTCCAAGCGAGTACTTCAGCCTGCGCCTTCGTCGCTCCATAAGGCTGTCTTTGCAGCATTTCTTCTGTGTACGGTACTTGTGTGGCATTTTCATCGTTGTTCTTGCCGTTGTGGCGGTAGATCGAGACCGTCGACACAACAAGCAGGCGCCGGACATTCGCTTCGACAGCCGCACGCAGGAGATTGCCCATGCCATCCACATTGATGCGTACAAAATCTGACTTTTGATCGGCCAAAATCAAAGCTGCATTGGCAACCACCGCATCCACTCCTTGGAAGGCCGAACGTAAGGCAGCCGCATCAAGGAGGTCTGCAGTGCGCAACACCACTCCTTGGTCGCTCAGATCAGCACCGCGTTCAAGCGAACGCACTGCGCCTACCACGCGTGCGCGGCGTTTCAGAAGTGCTGTAGAAATATAGCGACCGAGGAACCCAGTGGCACCAGTTACGGCAATCGTACGTTCTGCTAAATTCATGGATTACTCTATTCCCAATCTGGGGTTTTTTACCCAACTCCTCGACTATGCAGTGCACCACATAGTTAGCGCTATGCGGAGTTCAGAAATGTGCGGTGTAAGTGACCGAGATGCTCTAGAAACCTGGAGTACAGCACAGATTTGCTCCGCATATTTCTGATATCTCGCGGACGCCGCGGATCGCGAATGATCGCGCCTACTTCTTCTCGCGGTAGAGAGCGATCACATTGCCATTTTCAGGCGCGCGCGCAACCTCGACGAGTTCGGCGTCTCGTTTGACTACATGGAAGGTGTACCCAAGCGCGGCGAGCCGATCCCACGCTCCAGTGGGTGTCAGTCCCAGGAACGTCGGCAGACTCGCCGACACCTCGAACAGAACTACTGGGCGCGTGCGGGCGATCAGCTCGCGGCCCCCAGCCAGCACGAGTTCCTCCGCGCCCTCAACGTCGATCTTGAGAAGATCCAGTCGATCGAGCCCGTGCTCTTGCGCGAAGAGGTCCAGGGTCGTCGTGGGCACGATCGCGAACCCTTCCGACGCCTTATGCCCATCACCCAACGAGAAGCCCACTGGTCCCCACGGGTGCGAGTAGAGTCGCGTCTCGCCCTGGCGATCGGATAGCGCCATCGTGAACGTCTCGACCTGGTTCAGCCCATTGAGAGCCAGATTCTCGCGCAGGAGCGCGTGGGCCCGCTCCCCAGGCTCGAACGCACAGATCCGACCCGTCGCACCAACCAGCCGTGCCGTGACCGCCGTGTAGATGCCGAGATTCGCGCCGGCGTCGACGACGACCGCGCCCGGCTGGAGGAAGCGCTCAAGCAACGCCAACTCGGGCTCGTAGTCCTCGCGGAAGACGTAGATCATCGTCGCGCCGACGGGCCAGTCCGTTGGCAGGACGAGACGCAGAGCCCAGCGAGGTAGTAGGACCACCACGGGTGAGCGGCGGAGCCATCGATGAACCTGCCACGCCAACATTCGGTACAAAGCTAAGATCGGAGAGCGCGGAAGCGCGGCACCGACGCGACGGAGTTTCCAGCACAGTATGCGGAGGTTAAGCATCGCAGGCATCTCCATAAAGCGGGACACTTAATGGCATCAATCACTTAGGAGTTTTTTGCCAAACGGCACGGCAAGCTGGTTCTAGCAGATGGGCCGCATCCTCATGCATTTCAGGGGATGGATAATAGGCATTGTGCGTCCATTGGCCGACAAAATCAGGTCGGTCGTGGCTCAAATCAACGCTAGTCGGTGCCCCCGTGTCGCGATCGACCAGACGTTGAGGGCTGCCTCGGCGTGAGACGCACTCGATATAGGCCGTAGCTTGTCCGCGGATTTCATCGATCATGTCAGCATTAACCAGTTGGGGGTATTCGCTCAGTAACAGGTGCACATTGAAATAGAACTCTTGGTAAGACGGACGCCGTTTCGCGATATACAGCAGAAGGGTTGGGACACGAATTTCAGATAAAAGTGTCTTATGGCTGTGCACCCAATTCGCTCGCGTTTCGGCAATCACGTCCTTTATGTGTTGCGGGGGACGCAGAAAGAAATACACTTCTCTTTGGCCTATGCGCAGACTAGCCGGGGCAGCTGACCGCAGCAACTCCGCATAAGCAGCGACAGAACTCATACGCGCGCCATCGGATCGGCGCGTCAGATACTCCCACCCACCGCTGTCAAACAGTGAATTGCTCTCGCTACGGCCTGACATGATTTGAACTACCGCAAACGCTGCCCTGTTGACACGTTCCAGAAGCACGCGATGCTTCAAAAAGAAGGATGCGGCAGCCCCCCCATGTCCGAGATTTAGGGCCTGCAGACCTAAACGCTCTTGCAACAGAACCGGATATGGTCGCTCACAAAAACAGCCGAAGGTTTGAGCTGCACCCAGACAGGCGAAATATTCTCCTGCCTTAAGGTCGGTTGGCTGAGGTCCACGAAACAGGAGCCCAGTGTCAGGGCAACGGTAGAGCTGATAATCAACAATCCGGTGGTCCCGCCGTGCATATCCTGATTGGGAGTCAATCTCAAACGGCTGAACAGGATCACGAGTCGACATTGCCGCTCTCTATTTTGTGATGCAGGGGAGCTGTTCCTTCATTCTCAACAACCCTGCCGATGAGCCTATGGTGCATCAAATCTGATCGCATGCGCGGTTTCCAAGTATTTCTCCAGAGCATTGGCTGCGACCTTATGACCATGGGCGTTCCAATGAATGCCACGGCGGTGATAGGTACGCTTGTTGGATGCCAAAAGGGCGGGTGCGAGATCCAGATAGGAAATATTGAGCGTACGGGCAACCGCCTCGAGGTTTTCTTGGAAAGGCGTATAGTCGCTAACCCCATAAATTTCATTCGGGTGTGGAATAGCGACGACAACCAAACGCCCCCCACGGGCCTCGGTTTCGGTTATGAGCTGGCGAAGAATAGCTCGCGTTATGGTCATATCTGTCGCGGTTTTCATAATGTCATCTGGTGGCGGCTGAACGCTCCACTTCTGGCGTATCCGACCCACTCGCCAAAAGAAGTCATTAACAGCATGCAAATGCA
>JBPCXR010000217.1:0-23002 GCA_051027215.1 Pseudomonadales bacterium
GCTGGACTGGGACGAGTCGATACACGAGCCGTCACGCCCCCGCACTCTGCCCAACCGTCTACAAGGCGCCGTGGAGTTCCGCAACCTTAGCTTCGAATACGAGCCCGGCCAGCGTGTGCTGAACGACGTAAGCTTTCGCATTGAGCCTGGTGAAAAGATGGCCATTGTCGGACCCACGGGTTCAGGCAAAAGCACCCTAATACGACTGCTCGGGCGCTTTTATGACTTCGCCCCGGGGCATATTTTCTTGGATGACATTGATCTAAACGACATCGCCAGCGCCGATCTGCGACGCCGCATCGGTGTTGTGCTGCAGGACTTCCATATTTTTTCCGGAACGATTTACGACAACATCGCCCTAGGTGATCCAGCCATCACCCGAGACCGTGCCATCGAAGCCGCCCGAACCGTCAACGCCCACACCTTCATCAGCAGCCTGCCCCAAGGCTATGACACAGAGCTCTCCGAGCGTGGTCAGAACCTTAGTCAAGGCCAGCGCCAGCTGCTGGCATTCGCGCGCGTGTTGGCGGCAGATCCAGAAATCCTGGTACTCGACGAAGCTACCGCGAGCATCGATACGGCCACCGAATTGTTGATTCAGGATGCGCTGCGCAAGTTAACCGAAGGACGAACCGCGATCTTGATTGCCCACCGCC
Organism: Pseudomonadales bacterium; assembly: GCA_051027215.1. Taxonomy (GTDB): domain Bacteria; phylum Pseudomonadota; class Gammaproteobacteria; order Pseudomonadales; family Azotimanducaceae; genus CALHVX01. The sequence continues at coordinate 657 of JBPCXR010000217.1, forward strand.
TACAAACCATTGCCGAAGCAGACCGCATTTTGGTGCTGAAAGATGGTCGGGTGGAAGAACTGGGCACTCACGATGAACTGCTTGCCGCCGATGGGGTTTATGCAACGCTCCACGATCTGCAGTTTCAAGACACCGAGGAACCGCTTGACGGTTGAACCTCTAGCCGCGGGCGCAGTCTGTAGTACCAGGCCCTTCGCGAAAATTGAGCATTCATGCACCTCAGCTCCCCAAAGCCGCTGGCATTGCTGTTGCTTGGCCTGTGTCTAAGCAACACACTGCAAGCTGCGCCAAGCGCTGAGCCTTGGGCTTTCTGGGAACCCCGAGGCGAAGTCGCATCTGTCAGCGTCGATCACAGTTTGTGGCAGGCAATACTCAGTGCAGTAGTAGTTAGCCAAGCCGACGGCAGTACCGCAGTTCGCTACACAGCCTTTGACGCGACCCGCACGGAGCAGCTGCAAAAATACGTGGCGCAGCTAACAGCCTTGGACCCGCGTACGCTATCCCGAGCCGAGCAGATGGCCTACTGGATCAATCTCTACAATGCTCTGACCGTACAGGTGGTGCTGGATCACCCAGCGAAAAACTCTATCTTGCGCATGGGTGGCGGCTGGCTACCGCGGGGCCCATGGGACAACCCGGTGGCATCCATTGCTGGGCAAAGCCTTACCCTCAATGATATCGAGCACCGCATTCTGCGGCCATTTTGGCAAGATCATCGTATTCACTTTGCTGTGAACTGTGCCAGCGTGGGCTGTCCAAATCTCGCGACCATGGCGTATACCAGCGACAATCTGGATACCCTGCTGAGCAGCGCCGAGAGCAGTTTTCTAAAACATCCTCGAGCAGTGCAGTTTGTTGGGCAACGCTTGGTCTTATCGAGCATCTTTGACTGGTATATGACCGATTTTGCCTCCGACCGCGAAAGTCTTTTGGCTTATCTTGCAAGCATCCGCACTGACCTGGCACCGCGCTTGCGCGGCTATGACGGCAACCTAAAATTTCAGTACGACTGGGCGTTAAATGGCGCCACTACACCAGACTAGGGTTGCGCTTCGCTACACATCTCCCAGGACAGCACTAGGCCTTTGATTTATAGTGCATTTCATCAGCCATCGATGCCTTGACCGCTATGTCCAGCCAACCTCCTTCAGAGCCTAAAGAACAGGCTCAAGAACGCGCGCTAAAACGCGCGCCAAAACGCGCGCAAGAAGCCAATGAGCCGGTAAGAAGTGGCAGCAAATTCAAAGCCGACAACGGTGCCATTGCCATTAAGGATGGCATAAAGGCTGGCAGCAGCAATGCTTCGCTGCCCAACAATGACGCCGCGCAAGGCCGCAAGCCACCCTGGCTGCGAGTTAAGCTCGGCGGCGGGGCGCGATATCAAAGCGTGCGTCAAACCGTACACGAGCACCGTTTAGCGACGGTTTGTGAAGAATCTCATTGTCCAAACATTGGTGAATGCTGGAACAACGGCACCGCTACCATCATGCTCATGGGCAGCGTATGTACCCGCGCTTGTCGCTTCTGCTCAGTTGATACTGGCAACCCGAACGGTTGGTTGGATGCTAAGGAACCCGAGCACGCGGCAGAATCGGTTCGGTTAATGAACCTGAAGTACGTTGTTCTCACCTCGGTGGATCGAGACGATCTCGCAGATGGCGGCGCAGCACACTATGCTGCCTGCGTTCGCGCTATCAAGCGCCGCAATCCCCAAACCGCTGTCGAGGCATTGACTCCGGATTTCAGCGGTTGCGAGGCAGATGTCGCAACGGTAGTAGATTCAGGGCTCGAGGTGTTTGCGCAAAACTTAGAAACAGTGAAGCGCCTCACGCATCGCGTACGCGACCCACGTGCGGGTTACGCCCAGACGCTATCGGTTTTGCGCTTTGCCAAACAACACCGCCCAACAGTGCTAACAAAGTCCAGTCTGATGGTAGGCATCGGTGAGAGCGATGACGAAATCCGGCAAGCCATGCAAAGTCTGCGCGATCACCATGTCGATCTGCTAACCCTCGGCCAGTACCTGAGACCGACAGCCAACCACCTGCCGGTGGATCGATGGGTGCATCCTGATCAATTCGACGCGTACCGACAGTGGGGCCTAGAAATGGGCTTCAGGGAAGTGGCGTCCGGTCCGTTGGTACGCTCCAGCTATCGAGCCGATCGCATTTTCGACAACAACAACTTGGGACTGGCGGGACACCCAGCTAACCCACCGCAATTCCGCACCAACCCGAATGGAATCCCGATTAAGCAACTATGAGTGACAGTATGTACGAACTGCAATGGCTAATTGGCGTAGGCGTTGGCGCTTTGCTGCTTGGCGCTCTGATTGGCCTAGCCCTGGGTCGAACACTGATTCGCAGCAGAAAAACCAAAGACCTGGAAGAGTCTTTGGCGACAGCAGAAACGGCGTTGCGCGATTACCGAGCCGAGGTGTACGACCAATTTGCGGAAACCGCTCGCAAGTTCGAAACTCTCAACGACAGCTACCACGAGTTGCATCGGCACTTGGCGAGTAGCGCTAACGTTCTCTTGGGCGACGGAATAAGCACCCCGCTGTTACGTGGTCCCGTAGAGGCCGAGTCAGCAGATCCTACTGCCGCCGCCAGCGCAGACGTGGAACCAGTAGCAGAACCCGTAGCTACAGAAGCCGCGACAGCAGAACCGATGCCCCAGGCATCTGCCGCTGACCCGACGGAACCTGTCGCCAGGGCAGAACCTGTTGCGGCAGCCGACGATCTTGCCGAAGACGCCCCAAAGGTCCCCGCTGACTCCAAGGAAGCATCCGCTTGAAATTCCTCCTGGTGGTGGTTTTAACGCCGCTCAACGCCTCGTGTGCGCAACGGTGCTGGGAATGGTTAACCGAATCAATCACGCTAGCAGCTAGCTACCAACCAATGCCATAGTCCTCGCCGAAGTTGCTCGCAGCCCCCATAAAGATGCCGCGTTCGTGATCGAACTCGATGGCGAGTATCGGTCCAGAAGTGCGATCTCGAAACACCAACTCATAGCCACGTTCGATGAGTTGCTGGCGCACCCAAGGGGAAGTGTCATCTCGCAACAACAGCTTGCCTGGCTGCGCACGATGGTCACCGAAGGAGTTACGCATTTGATAACTCCAAAAGTGCGGCGCCTCCACTGCTTCCTGCACGTTCATCCCAAACTCAACCACCGCGAGAAAGAACTGCAGCAGCACCTGATCCTGTATATCCCCGCCCTGCACTGCAAATGACAAGTAGGGTTTACCGTTTTTTAAGGCCATGCCGGGTGTAAGGGTCGCTCGTGGGCGTTTACCAGGCGCCAGCACGTTGTAGGGGTTCTGCGCTGGATCCAGAACGAAACTTTGCATGCGCTGGCTCATGCCGACGCCGGTATCCCCTGCAATGACTGCAGGAATCCAGCCACCAGAGGGTGTTACCGAGACGACCCAGCCGGCCTTATCTGCTGCCTGAATGGCCGTCGTGCCCGCAAGAAAGCTCTGCTCGTGTGCCTCGATAGCGCGCCGCGCTTGCTGCCACGGCGGCATCAGTCCGCTCTCGCCGTCGCTGACATTAGTCCAAGACTGCAAGTATTCGGTGTAAGGGTTTTTGCCTTTTTGAAATCGATAAGGATCTCCTGGCTTAATTCCTTCATCGTTTCGTTCCGGGTCTATCTGCGCGCGGCGCTGGGTTGCATAGCGCTTCGACAACAATCCGACCATCGGTTCAGCTGGTGGAAAATAGGGATCGCCGTAGTAGAAATCCCGATCCGCGAAGGCAAGGTTCATCGTCTGATACAACGTATGAATATAGGGCACGCTGTTATAACCCAGTGTGCGTAGCTGCATCGGCTCGAGAATGTTCAAAGCCTGAAGCATTGCAGGACCCTGCACCCAGCTATTGAGCTTGTAGACGTCGATGTCTTTGTAGCGGCTCACCACCGGTTCCTCGATGTGAACCTGCCAATCTGCTAGGTCTGCGGCAGTATGCAGACCACCTGCAGCCTTCGATCCGGCAATGAAGGCGGCTGCGATGTCCCCGCGATAGAAGCGCTCGTACGCAGCGTAAATAGCCGCCTTACGATCACTGCCCGTAGCCAGCGCATCGCGCTCTGCTGCTAGCAGTCGTTGCAGGGTGCGCACAAGGTCAGGTTGGCGAAATATTTCTCCAGGTTGGGGCGCTTCGCGTGCTTCACCCGGATGGGTGAGGAACAACCTAGCGGACTGGGGCCACTGCTTAATCTGCGCCTTCTGGCGCTCGATGGAGTCAGCGGTTTGGGCCTCCATGGGATAGCCTTGGGCCAATTGAATGGCCGGAGCCAGAACTTGGGCCAACGACAGAGTCCCATACTCCGCTAGCATCACGAGCAATCCGCCAGGCGTGCCGGGAGTGACAGCGGCCAAGGGACCATACTCAGGCGGCTGGGTATAGCCCTGGGACTGGAAATACTCCGGTGTAGCACCGCTCGGGGCAACGCCGAGGGCGTTGATTGCGATCACTTTCTGCTGCTCAGGATGATAGATGAGCGCCTGGGTCTCTCCACCCCAACTCAGCACGTCAAACATCGTCGCCGTTGCTGCCAGCATGGCGCAGGCGGCATCCACGGCGTTACCACCCTGCTCAAAAATGCGAGCACCTGCCGTTGCTGCCAGTGGCTTACCAGTGATGGCCAGCCAATGTTGGCCGTAGAGCATGGGCTTTTGCGTTGCCGCAACCGCGGTCAACGCCGTGCCGAGCAGAACGATCCCGGTGCAGGCAATTTTATAGCGGTCCGACCAAGCCCTTCTCGACAGTTTTTGCGAACAACCCATGGGAATCCTCAAGTGGTGCAGGCGTTTAGACAGGGGGCAGCGGAGCTGTGACGCACGCTTCTGTTAAAGTATCGGATCAGCAATAGTTCAGAGCAAGCGGTGAACCACAAAGAGAATCCGGGCCGATGAGCCAGCGCGCGCTCACTGGCGCTGCTGGCGCCGATACCAGCGTCAGCCGCTTAACTTTAGTCGCAGAGAACGATTTCCCAGCCTGGCACGGCAGCCTATCCACCGCGCAACAACAGTGGGTCAGCGCCTCGGGCTTTATCGGTAAACCTAAACAAACGCTGCGCCTTTTGCCCACGGACGACGCCCCGCCTGAGCACGTTGCCGGCTGGGACGGCAAAAACAACTTGTCGACATTAGGTGCTTTGCCTATGTCCCTGCCCCAAGGCGTGTATCGACCAAGTCAACCACAGGCTGACATCGCGCTACTGGGGTGGGCCCTCGGCGCTTACCAATTCGATCGCTACAAAAAGGCCAGCCGCGCGCCCGCAACGCTGTGGGTCGAAGACGCCGAGCAATTACAACGGGTACAGCAAGAAGCGGATGCGGTGGCGCTGACCCGTGATCTGATCAACACGCCCGCAGGCGATATGCTGCCTTCCCATCTTGCTGCGGCAGCCATGGCGTTGGCAGCGGAGTTTTCCGCCGAGTGTGAAGTTACGGTTGGCGAAGACTTGTTACGCAAAGGCTATCGAACCATTCACGCCGTCGGTCGGGCCGCCACCGACGCGCCGCGACTAATTGACCTGCGTTGGGGCACAGCCGATCACCCGAAAGTAACCCTGGTGGGTAAGGGCGTGTGCTTCGACAGCGGCGGCTTAGATATTAAACCCTCGTCCGGCATGCGCACTATGAAAAAGGACATGGGGGGTGCTGCCCAGGTACTGGGCCTAGCCCGATTGATCATGAGCCGTAAGTTACCGCTGCGTTTGCGGGTATTGGTGCCGGCGGTAGAGAACGCCATCGCCGGCAATGCCTACCGACCGGGCGACATCATTCAGACCTACCAAGGGCTGAGCGTTGAAATAGACAACACCGATGCTGAAGGTCGGCTGGTGCTCTGCGACGCGCTCACGCTTGCGATAGAGGAGCGGCCACAACTGCTCTTCGACTACGCAACCCTTACCGGTTCGGCTCGCTCCGCCGTGGGCGCAGAGATTGCGGCCATGTTTTGCAATGACGATGAGCTTGCAGCAGAGCTCTACGCGGCTGGCGTCAGCCAAGATGACGCGCTCTGGCGGATGCCACTGCATACCGAATATGCCGCCATGCTCGATAGTAAGGTCGCCGATACCTTAAACAGCGCGCCCTCACCTTACGCAGGAGCGGTGACGGCAGCGCTGTTTCTGCAGAAGTTCATTGGCGAGTGCACCTGGGTACATTTCGACCTGATGGCTTTCAACATTCGTAGCCGGCCCGGGCGACCCGAAGGGGGCGAAGCCATGGGGCTGCGTTCGGTGTTTAGCTACCTAAATCAGAATTTCGGGTAGACGGCGATGGCATCAGCGAAAGACACCAGCATTGCAGCATTGGAGCAAGCGCCCGCCGGTACCCGAGTGCCGTTGTCCCAATTTCTCGATCAAGTTCAGTTCAACGATCAAGGGCTGATCGCGGCGGTTGCTCAAGAGCAAGCAAGCGGACGCGTGTTGATGCTGGCATGGATGGACCGCACCGCCATCCAGCGCACATTGGATGAAGGCTACGCCTGTTACTACTCGCGCAGCCGCCGCAGCTACTGGCGCAAAGGTGAAACGTCCGGTCACTTGCAACGCTTGCTGAGTATGCGCTTTGATTGTGATGCCGATGCGATATTGCTTGAAGTAGAGCAAAGTGGACCAGCCTGCCATACGCTGCGCAATCACTGTTTCTACCTGCGCGTGGACGGCGATCAAATTCAGGTCACAGACGACCCGGTTTGATTCCCACGGATCTCCAAGCAGTCACTCTTCTTACAACGACGTTGAACACAGATCATGGACATTCAGCTACACGATAGCCGCACCGGCGCAAAGCGCCCATTTGAACCGGCCGATCCCACCCGGGTGACCATGTACGTGTGCGGACCGACCGTTTACAACTACGTGCATATCGGCAACGGCCGACCTGCAGTAGTGTTCGATACGCTCTACCGGCTGCTGCGCTTGCTGTATCCGCAAGTGGTCTACGCGCGCAACGTCACCGATATCGATGACAAAATCAACGCCGCAGCTCAAGCGGGCAATGAGTCGATCTTTGCTTTGGCGGATCGTTACACCGACACCTACAACGAAGACATCGCGGCGCTCAACACCCTGCCGGCCTCAGTCGTTCCGCGGGCCACGGAACACATCGCGGAAATTGTCGAGATGATCGCGCAGCTGATCGACGGCGGTTTTGCTTACGCGGCCGATGGTCACGTGTTATTCAATGTGCCCGCAGATCCAGACTACGGCAAGCTCTCTAGGCGTTCCCTGGACGATATGCTGGCCGGCGCTCGGGTGGATGTCGCGCCCTACAAAAAGGACCCCAAAGACTTCGTCCTTTGGAAACCGTCAAGCGAGGATCTACCCGGCTGGGACAGTCCCTGGGGCCGCGGCCGTCCCGGCTGGCACATCGAGTGCTCGGCAATGATCAGCAAGCACCTCGGCGAGGAGATCGATATACACGGAGGCGGTAGCGACCTACTGTTTCCTCACCACGAGAACGAATCCGCGCAAAGTCGCTGCGCCACGGGTCGAGATCAAACAGTACGCTATTGGTTGCACAACGGCATGCTGACCTTAGGCGACGAGAAAATGTCGAAGAGCGTGGGTAACGTTGTCACCATTCACGAACTGCGAGCAACGGTTCCTGGAGACGTGCTGCGTTACGCCCTGTTGTCGGGTCACTATCGCTCATCGCTGGCCTGGAGCGAAGCGTTGCTGGTTCAAGCACGCAAAGGCTTGGACACTTTCTACCACGCATTGCGCACAATCCCTGAACTGAGCGAAGCCACTGCGCAACAAGGCAGCAGCGCGAACCTGGATGACTATCCGAGCGCACTGCTGGAGGCCTTGGCAGACGATTTGAATACGCCTTTAGCCATTAGCGTCATGCACGAGCTGGCGAGCGAGATCCACAAGACCACAGATGCATCGCAACGCGTACGACTAGGCAAGCAGCTATTGTGCGGCGGCTGGCTGCTGGGTCTGCTCACGCTCAACGTTGAACGCTACTTCACTGAGGATGCATCGATCGACACAGACCAGGTAGAGGCTCTAATCAGTCAGCGCAACGAGGCGCGTGCCAACAAAGACTTCGGTCGCGCCGACGAGTTGCGCGATCAAATCATTGCCCTCGGCGTCGAGCTGGAAGACACCCGAGAGGGGACCCGCTGGCGCAAAGCCGAGTCTTGAGCTTGCTAAAGTCGTGACGGATGTCGGTATTGTAGGTGCAGGAGTAGCGGGCTTAAGCCTGGCGCTTGCGTTGCGGCAGAACGGCCTCGGCCCGGTGCGAGTGTACGAGCGCGAAGGACAGGATTCTCTCGAGTCGCAACTCGTCACCGGTCAATGGCTGAGCATAAGCCCCAACGGTACTCGAGTTTTGCGCGCGTTGGGTCTGCGCCAAGCGTTGGATCGAATCGCCGAGGTGCCGCAAGCTCTGCGCCAGAGGGTCGGCAGCAACGGCTTCCTGATGAGCGACTTGCCACTGGGCAAACTCAGCGAAGATCGCTTTGGCGCGGCATTCTTGACCCTCGAGTACCAACAACTTCGTACGCTCCTGCTAGAGGCAGCGCGCAACGCAGACATCAGCATTGCATACCAACACGAGTGCGTTGGCATACAGGGTCAGACGCTAAAATTCACGAGCCAACCGAACCAAAACCATCAGCTCATTGTTGGTGCCGACGGTCCAGATAGTTCGCTGCGCACCGGCAGCATGGCTACACAGCAACCCCCGCTTGCCAGCGGCTGGCTTTGGCACGCCCAAGTTCCGTTTGCCGCAGTGCCAGAAAGCCTGCAACAGCCCGCGCTCAGCTACTGGCTAGGTCCAGGCCGCTACCTATTTCATGGCGTTCAGGTGCAGCAACAACGACTGCATCTAACTGCCTGTACACAACAGTTGGAGGTCAGCACAGACGATCTGCCTGGGGTTTTCGCGAGTTGGCAGTCGAGTCTACGCGGCATGCTGGCAGCCGCGCAGAATGTTCATTGCGAGCCGCTATTACGGCACCCAGCTCCAACTGCGGTCAGCGCCGGCACGGTGGCCTTGATCGGCGATGCGGGGCATCCAATGGCGCCGCACCTTGACCAGGGTGCGTGCCTTGCACTGGAAGACGCCTGGGTGCTCTCGCGCTTCATCGACCAACACGAAGAGCAGCCGCAACAGGCCTGCGGGCAATACCAACGCTATCGCCTAAAGAGAGTCACCCTAATGGCCGATCGAGCCTGGGAGGAAGGCCGTCGACGGATGGCACATCCCGGCCTAGGACGCACATTGGACCAACTGCGTAGCTCTCTAGGGAGTCGATTTCTTCCGGAACTGGCCATGCAACGGCTGGATTGGATCTACCGCTACGATTGCATTCGTGGATTCGAGTAGCGAGAATCCGCGACGGTGCAGTGGTTGCACCGGGAACATCGATGAACGGGAAGCTGGTGAGATTCCAGCGCTGCCCCCGCAACGGTAAATGCAAGTTGGCAAACCGCCAACCGGAATGTCTTCGGAGACAGACAGCGGTGCTTTAACCGCTCTCCAGCCACTGTGGCACTAAGCGCCATGGGAAGGCTCGACGCTCTGGTATCGATCAATCGTGAGACAGCCTCGCGAGCGAGCGACTTGCACAAGTCCGGAGACCGATCGTTGTTCGCAAACTTCGCGCTCCGTTCGGGTGGAACGGATCAAGGACTTACTCTCATGCAACGATGTCATCTCACCACGCCGCAGTTCGCGTGGCTATTCCTGTTTTCTACCACGTTAACGCTGAACACTGAGCTCTATGCGGACCAGGCAGATGAGCCGCCACTTGAAACATTGATCGTCACAGCCCACCGCTTAGCGGTCACCAATCCAATATTGCCAAGCCTAACGCGCAGCGTCGCCGGTGAAGCTTCGGTCGGCGCCGACGTGCTGCGCAGCCTGCCGAACATGGCCATTAGCCAATCAGGCAACCTAGGCGGATTGACCCAAGTGCGCGTGCGCGGCGCTGAAGCCAATCACCTGCTAGTTTTGTTAGACGGGTTAGAGTTAAACGACCCTGCTGCGGACGGCGAATTCAATTTTGCCAATCTCAGCCTGGCGACAACACCGCATCTGGAATATTTACCCGGCGCTCAGAGTGCCATCTGGGGCAGCGATGCGGTTGCTGGCGTGTTGCATCTGTCATCCACGCCGCTTGGAAAAGAGCAAAGCCTGAGGCTGCAAGGCGGTTCCTTTGGAACTCTTGATACCGCGCTCACAGCTAGCGATCGAGGCGAACGTGGGCACTATCGAGTTGCCCTACAGCGCTTCGAGACCGATGGCACCAACATTGCCCGCAACGGAACCGAAGATGATGGCTTTACCAGCGAAAGTGGGTTCGCTGCTGGCACCATCGATGGCGCCGGTTGGCAACTGCAGGGTCTAATCCGGCGACTTCGTGCCAACGCCGATTTCGATCCGGCGCCCTTCCCTGCCTTCGTACCCGTCGACGGCGATAATCATACCGAGCACGACAGCACCTTGATTGGGCTTACCGGTCGTTTGTTGGATCTGCCCGGAAACTGGTCGCAACACCTAACCATATCCCAGCTGACCAGCAAAAACTTGGGCTACGCAGAGGCGACACGGACGGGTTATAGCGAAGGGGAACGACGTAAAGTCAGCAGCATCAGCCGCTGGCAGAAACACAGCAGCGCCCACGTTGATCTGGTCTTAGAGTATGAACAGGAACGCTTCGAGCAGCGCGGCAATGCCTCTTTCTTTGGCGATCCAAATCAACGCCAGCGCACTGATCAATGGAGCGCGGGCGCAGAGTGGGCTTTCGCACCCGCGGAGCGCTTGGGCCTTTCGCTGAGTACCCGTTTCGACAGCAACAGCGACTATGACGACAGCGTCAGCTATCGCTTGGCCGCACGCTATCAACTGAGCGAGGCCCTGGCGCTCTGGACCAACATCGGCACCGGCATCAAGAACCCCAGCTTCATTGAACGCTTCGGCTTCACTCCCGACACTTTTATCGGCAATCCGCAGATTGAGCCGGAGACCAACGAGCACGCTTCGCTAGGTCTGCTCTGGCAGCGTGGCAGGTTGCACAGTTCAGTCACGCTGTTCCGCGACGAACTGGAAGACGAGATCAATGGCTTTGCCTTTGACGCCACCTTGGGCGGCTTCACCGCCTTGAACGAGCAAGGCAGCAGTGAACGCAACGGTATCGAAGTGGATACCGATTGGCAGGGAGAGCGCACCCAGGCGCGCGCTGGAATATCCTATGTCGACGCCAAAGACCCTGACAACAACCGGGAAGTAAGGCGCCCACGTTGGCAGGCTTTCGTCGAGCTTGGACATCAAGTTGGGGCACTGTCACTTTGGAGTCGGATCAACTACGTCGATGATCAACGAGACCTAAGTTTTGCGAGCTTTCCAGCGAGCGAGGAAACCTTAGACAGCTATACCCTCTGGAGTGCGCGCCTTGGCTGGCAACTGAGCCCGGCACTGAGTCTGAGCCTGCGGGGCGACAACCTCTTGGACCAGACCGTAGAAAACGTCTTCGGATTCCGCGGACCCGGCCGCGGAGGCTACCTGGAGGTTACCCTGCGCCGTCCCTGACTGGACACAAGACAGCGCTTCCGGTCACATAGGCGAGGCCACAGAACCAGGGAGCGGTGTCTTGTCCAACAGTCAACAACCCGGTTACCCAACCGAGCGGATCCGCAGCTTTGTAAACACGGCCTGGTCCCAGAACATTGTGCCGAGCCTGCGTGAGTACATCCGAATTCCAAACAAGTCCCCGGCATTCGATCCGCAGTGGCAGGCGTCTGGGCACATGGATCAAGCGGTAAACCTGCTCGCAGATTGGGCTCGAGCCCAAGGCCCCGCAAATGCCAGCGTTGAGATCATTCGACTACCCGAGCGCACGCCACTGCTGTGCGTTGAACTACCTTCTACCGGTGCTCCAGGAAATCTGTTGCTCTATGGCCACTACGACAAACAGCCAGAGTTCGATGGCTGGGAAGCTGGATTGGCGCCCTGGGAACCCGTAGAACGGGACGGCAGACTCTATGGCCGCGGTGGCGCTGACGACGGTTATGCCTTGTTCGGTTCGCTAACTGCCATTGCGGCCCTGGACGCAGCCAACATTCCCAGGGCTCGTTGTGTGCTGCTGATCGAGGGTTGCGAGGAAAGTGGCAGCTTCGACCTGCCTTTTTATGTCGACCATCTCAAGCACCAGATTGGCACGCCAGATCTAGTGATCTGTCTGGACGCCGAGTGTGGGAACTACGAGCAGCTGTGGGTAACAACGTCGCTGCGAGGCATGTTGCCGGGCGTGCTCCGTGCGCAGGTTCTGACTGAGGGCCAGCACTCGGGGGTAGCCGGTGGCATCGTACCCTCCTCGTTTCGTTTGCTGCGTCAGGCAATCGAACGGGTTGAAAACGGTTATACAGGCGATCTACACGATCTGCTGCGGGTCGAGATCCCAACGCACGTAAGGGCCCAGGCCCAAGCCGCCGCGAACATATTAGGCGCTGGTGTGGTCGAACGCTTTCCCTGGGTGACCGGTCACAAACCCACAGATACCGACTACGCCTCCGTGCTGCTTCGCAATGCCTGGGAGCCGAGTCTCGCCACCGTCGGCTTGGAAGGTGCACCAGCGCTGATCGATGCAGGCAATACGCTGCGCCCTGGTACTGCGGCGAAGCTGGTTTTTCGCTTGCCCCCAAGTCTGGATGCGGAGGATGCTGCGGCGGCCATTAAGACCGTGATCGAGAGCTACCAACCGGAAGGCGGGCAGATATCCTTCGAAGTCGAAACCCCGCAAACGGGCTGGTGCGCGCCCGAGCCAGCGCCATGGCTGGAAACCGCCGTTAACGACGCATCCCAGGCGCACTTCGGCAAGCCCGCCGCCTACATGGGAATGGGTGGCACCATCCCGTTCATGAAAATGTTAGGAGACGCTTACCCCGGGGTGCAGTTTCTGGTCACTGGGGTGTTGGGGCCACAGTCCAATGCCCACGGGCCCAATGAGTTTCTCCACCTAGCGACGGCGCGGCGATTGACCGCTTGCGTTGCTCGGGTAATCGCCGACCATGCCCAGGTCGAGAGCTGATATTAGACTGTAAGCAGTCTGCTGTTAGCGCCAAAGCTGCGTCGCAGAAAGACCATCTGGTCTCCCAGTATTCGACCACTGTTAGTCAGCGCCAGATACTCTGCATAGTTTGGCACATACGGCAGTGCCTTCAGCTCTAAGCTGACCTCTGCCAGCAGCCGATTGCCTTTGTAGTGGTTGCAGCGTCGGCAAGCGGCGACTACGTTATCCCAGCGGTCCCTGCCACCTCTGGAGGTTGGCACTACGTGATCGCGGGTGAGCTCATATTCTGCAAATTCGCCACCGCAGTACAAACAGACGTAACGATCCCGCCCAAAAAGCGCTTGATTGGTGAGCGGCGGTACTTGCCGGATCTTGGAGACCACCTGGCCATCGCAGGCAATGATGCTGTGAATGTCGATCTCGCTGCGATGGGAGTCGATACGTGAGTGGCCACCACGAATGCGCAAAACGGCGTCCCCGAGAGTCCACACCACCAGCTCGCGGGCATACAAGCACACGGCTTCCTGCCAGGACACCCACTCGATGGGGTGCCCAGCGATGTTCAATCGCAAGATGCGCGGTACCCGCGCAAATTCCGTAATCGTGGCAGTCACTTCAGCCTCGTTAGCCGTGTCTTCAGAAAAGCGCGGCACATCATCGCGAATCCGCCAGATCGACGCAAACTGCCCAAGGTGCCGGATTCTTTGACAGCACCGGGTGCCGATGGCTAACTTGCGCCCCGTTCAATGACTGCAGCACCGATCACCAATGGCCAGACTGTCTATTGCCCTGCTGTTTGGGGCCCTATTCGCGCTCAATCTGAGCGGCTGCGCAGGCAAAAAAAACGTGGATACGCCGGATGAATTGACCGCGGCCGCCAATCAAGGTGGGCCCTGGTTCTGCCAGCCAGACGGTTCCGGCCAAGCCTGGCAATGCGATAACGATCCGGCGAAAGTGGCGAATCCAGTGCCGGATCGCCGCCCTGCACCACTATTCGACCCCAGCGCAGACCTCCCGGGGCCGGCAGTCGGCTCAGAACAGCCAGTGACAGCTGACGAGCAGACGGGCGCCACGACCGCGCTGCTGAGCGAAGATCCATCGCAGCCGGTCGAGGCGCCCCAGACTGCTCCTATGACCCCACAATGGCTTGATGAATCGGCGTCAATTCTGGCGTTACCACCGAATCATTACACCGTGCAATTGACAGCCATGAGCATTGGTACCGACGTGCAAAGCTACCTCACGCAGCTCGATACACCAGGACTGTCGACCACCCAGGTCGAGGAGGAAGGTAGCCTGATGTACGTGCTGCTACTGGGTACCTACGAGAACTTTGAATCAGCCGAATCGGCCAGTGCGAACTTACCTGAACGCCTGGCGCAATTTGATCCATGGATCCGCAGGCTCGGACCGCTACAGGCGGCCATCCTGCGCAGCGAGAAGCTCCAAGCCGACGCGCCCTGAGCAACGCGCTCAGCTAATCCCGGGCCAGGTGTGCGCGCACCGGCAGCGATTGCAACCCAAGCAGACGATTGTTCGGTGTCCAACGGTGCGCTCCGGCGGCTTCGAAACCCGAGTAGCGTTGACACAGCGCTTGCAAGGCAATGCCCAACTCTAGGCGAGCAAGGCTTGCACCCAAACAGAAGTGCACTCCAGCGCCAAACCCAAGATGCCGATTCGGCCAGCGACTGACATCAAACTGAAACGGTTCAGAGAACGCCCGCTCATCGCGGTTCGCCGACATTTCCCAGAAGGTTACTTTGTCACCAGCACGAATGTGCTGATCGAGCATTTGCACATCGCAGCTCGCCGTGCGCCGCTTATAGACCGAGGGCGTGGTCCAGCGAACGATCTCTTCGATGGCGCTTCGCCGCAGCTCTGGTTGCGCGCGCAGCCGTTGATATTGTTGCGGATAATCGATGAAGGCCTTAATCGCACCGCCTAAAGCGCTGCGCGTCGTTTCCGCACCGGCAGGAAACAGCAACGTAAAGAACGCGATTGCCTCACGATCGCTCAACGCACTACCATCCTGCAACTGCGCCCGAACGATGGTAGAAAGTATGTCGGCACCCGGTTGCTTACGCTTGTCGCGTATTAGCTCGATAGCGTAGTCGCGAATCTTCTTTAGCGGTTCTCGTGCAAGAATGCTAGGCGAATCACTCTGCAAGCCTTCATCGATCCAACCGATTAAGGAAGCTCGATCTGACTGAGGCACACCCAGCACAATGCAAATGGTTTGCAACGGCAACTCCCGGGCGATGCTGGTCATAACATCGAATCCGCCATCAGCCACCCCACTGAGCGTGTCGGCAAAGCGCTGCTGCAGCTCTACCTGCAAATTTCCCACGGCCTTAGGGGTGAAGCCTTTATTGACCAGCGCCCGCAAGCGTCGATGTTGCGGATCGTCTGTCATGTTTAGCGACACTCCCGCCGCCCGTTCGTCTTTGATGCCAGTACCTCCAGCGGACCGGAGTCCCGCGCCTGTCTGTGACGAGAAACGCTGTGGATCGCGTACCACTGCAGCGACATCGGCATAGCGCGACAACACCCAAAACCCTTCGCCATCCGGCGTCTCGGCAGTGGGTTCGTGCCAGTAGAGGGGATGCTCGGCACGCAGCCAGCCAAAGTATTCATGGGGAAAGCCGGCAGCAAAGCTGGCGTCGCTCGACAGATCAACAGGCGTTGGCACGAATCGTTTACCTAAGCCGGGATGGGGGTCGCCGGACTGATGGCTTGGTAGCTCGGTCGTTCCCGCAGCCGCTGTAGATACTCGGCGATCTGGGGTACGGAGGATAGATCCATTGCATCGACTTCTAACACCATAGCCACTGCCATAAACGGCACATCCGCCAGACTGAACTCGCCGCACAGGTACGCTTGGCCTCCCAGCTGTTCAGTGATAAACGGAAACACCGATTGCATCAGCCCATCGCGGCCACTTTGCATCCCTGCCTCATCGCGTTTTTCTGGCGGCGACCACCACGGCATCCAAATGGTCGGTAGATAGCGTGAAAGAACGCCTTCATCTCCATAGTTTTCTAGGGCTCGGGCTTTGGCTCGCAGAGCGGGCTCGGCGGGTAACAGGGCCGGTGTTGGAAAGCGATCGTTGAGGTACTCGTTGATGACCGTTGAGTCGTAGAGTGTTAAGTCGCCGTCATCAATATACGGCACCTTGCCTAACGGATGCTTAGCCAGAATGTGGGGCATCTTCTTCCAAACATCACCCGGCTTAACGCAAACCGTCTCATGCGCAACACCTTTCTCGGCAAGCACAACTTTGACCTTAGAGCCATTGGTCGAACGCAAAGTACCGTAGGGGTATTCACGTTCCATGGTGTATAGAACAATCACGTTCAAACCCTTCTATTGTTTGAGGTGTGCCACCAACCCTCCATCGAAAACGCTGCTAATGCAAGCCAGATCAGACCGAAGGTGACGAACTGGTGAGCCCGGAAGGCCTCGTCATAGACGAACACTGCCAGCAACAATGACAACGTCGGCGCCAAATACTGGAAGAAACCCAGGATCGAGAGCGGCATGCGCAGGGCCGCTGCGGTGAAACACAGCAAAGGCACAATGGTGACCAATCCACCCAGCGCCAACATCCACAGCAAAGTGAAATCGCCACCAGCGGTTACGCTGAGCGCTTGCGTATGGATCCAAATGAGGTAGGCCAGCGCCAGCGGACCGATCAGTGCAGTCTCCACCGCTAGCCCAACGACAGGGCCAACGCCGGTGATTTTTCGCACCAAACCATAGAGCGCGAAGGTGATCGCCAACAACAGTCCGTACCAGGGCAACGATCCCAGGTACCACACTTCATTCGCCACACCCAGCGCTGCCAGGGTCACTGCCATCCATTGCACTAGGCGCAGACGCTCGCGCAGTAGCAACACGCCAAACACTACGTTGATCAGCGGGTTTAGGTAGTAGCCGAGGCTAGTTTCGAGAATCTTGCCAGCATCTACTGCCCAGATGAACACGCCCCAATTTGCGCCGATGAGCGCGCCGCTCACGAACAGCGCGGCCAGCGTGCGCAGATCCAGTCCGAACAAGACCCGCCATTGCGCTGTAAAAGTCAGCAACAGCGCTAGCAGCGGAATGGACCACAACACCCGATGGGCAAGAATTTCAAACGGTAGCGCCGCGCCTACCCAAACGAAATACGCTGGCGCAACGCCCCAGATGGTGTAAGCCAACAAGGCATAGGCAGCGCCACCCGAACGGTGGGGTTGCGTTGTTGCGGCGCTCTCAGCTGCGCTGGCTGGCGCGCCGGCCGGCAAGCGACTCATCGCGAGGGTAGCAAGAGCTTGGGCTAGAACTGATCTTTGCGACGACGGGTTTCGGCGAATACGCGTACGGGATCCGCGACGTCTAGACCCAATGCATCCGCCAAGCCTGAGCTTTCAGCTCGCAGGAACGGGTTGGTCGCTTTTTCCAAGCCGATGTTGGTTGGCACCGTAGGTTGGCCAGCAGCCCGCAGCCGATCAATCTCTGCCGCCCGCTGCAACAATGCCGAGTTCTGTGGATCGACCGTCACAGCAAAACGGGCATTCGCTTGAGTGTATTCATGGGCGCAATAGACCACAGTGTCATCGGGCAATGCCATGAGCTTGCTCAGGCTTTGCCACATTTGCCCAGGCGTGCCTTCGAACAGGCGCCCACAGCCCAGCGCAAACAGGGTATCGCCAACGAACGCGACGCCATCATCTGCAAAATAGTAAGCAATGTGGCCGCTGGTATGACCCGGCACTTCAATTACCTGGGCTTGCAGCTCTCCTAAGCTCACGCTCTCGCCTTCTTGAACTCGCAAGTCGATTCCAGGAATGCGCTTAGCATCATGGCCTGCGCCTACCACCGTTGCCCGCCACTTCGCCTTTAATGCTTCGTTACCACCAGCATGGTCGAAGTGATGGTGGGTGTTCCAGATATGCGTCAACGTCCAACCTTTTTCAGCCAAGGCCGCATTGATTGGTTCAACCTCAGGCGTATCGATGACGGCTGTGGCACCCGTAGCCGGGTCATGGGCTAGAAAACCGTAGTTATCGGACAAGCAAGGAAACTGGTGGACTTGCAAGCTCATGGTAACTGCCTTGATTTGATACGATCCCATTATGCACCCCGTACTGAAAGAAATCGTCGATCTGCTGGATGTCGAGCCTATCGAGCAGAATCTATACCGCGGGCAGAACCACAACACCGAGCACGTGTTTGGTGGGCAGGTGCTGGCGCAATCCATCGCAGCGGCGTTTCGAACCGTGAGACCTGAACACCAGCTCCACTCTTTGCACGGCTACTTTCTGCGTGGTGGCGATTGGAAGGTGCCAATACTCTATGAAATAGACCGGATTCGGGATGGCCGCAGCTTTAGCACTCGGCGCGTAGTCGCCATTCAGCATGGCCGCGCCATATTCGAACTTGCCTCGTCGTGGCACAAGCAAGAGCAGGGTCCGGTTCATCGGGAGGTGATGCCCGACGTGCCACCGCCTGGCGCGCTGCGCAGCGACTCAGCGGTGTACGAAGAAATCGCGCAGACTCGACCTGACGTGAAGCGCTACGCCTTTCGCTTCGAAGCCATCGACAGCAGACAAGTAGAGCGCCTGTTCCTGACCACCGAAGCACAACACCCACCGCTCAAGCACACCTGGATTCGCACCCGAGATCCACTGCCAGACAACCCCGAAGTGCATCTGGCCATGTTGGCCTATATGTCCGACCTAGACTTCATGAGCACAAGCACTCTGCCACATCCGCGTAGCCCCGATCGGGACGATATGATGGGTACTAGCCTAGATCATGCGTTGTGGTTTCACCGGCCTTTTCGAGCGGACCAATGGTTGCTGTTCGCGAAATCTTCGCCCAGCGCTGCCGGTGCTCGCGGTTTCGTGCGAGGACGGTTTTACTCCGCAGACGGCGAGTTGGTAGCGACTGCGGCGCAAGAGTGCTTAATCCGACCGATTTCAGCAGACTCGCGTGCTGCGGCCGCTGCCTCTGCGGCAGCAGCCGACGCCGGCGAGGCTAAAGCTACACCGGCAGAAAAAGACTCTGCGCCCTAGGTAGAGCGCGGCGCTCCGTTCAGAGCGCGGCGCTCACTTCAGAGCGCGGCGAGAATCGCTTCGGCCTTGCTGACTTCAAACTGACCCGGCGCTTCAACCGCAAGCGTGGTCACCTTGCCGTCGTCCACGATCATGGCGTAGCGCTGTGAGCGTTTACCCAAACCAAAACCGCTTCCGTCCATTTCCAATCCTAGGGCAGCGGTAAAGTCTCCGTTACCGTCACCTGCCATGATCAGTTTCTCAGCGTTGGCGCCCTGGCCCCAGGCGTCCATGACGAAGGCATCATTGACTGAGATACAAACGATGCTGTCGACACCTTTGCCCAAAATGTCGTCGGCGTGGACTACATAGCCTGGCAAATGCGCCTGTGAGCAGGTTGGAGTAAACGCCCCCGGCACGGCGAATATGACAACTTTCTTACCGGAAAACAGATCGTCTGTAGTTTTCGGCGTGGGCTTACCGTCTTCCATCACATGCAGGGTTACTGCTGGGAGCTTGTCACCTTCTTTAATCGTCATGGTCCTTCCTTATGGTCATGGGTGGTTCCTGCTGGCCACTCTCATGGCCTAAGAACCTGTTCTCGTTTTTTGGATGCGCCGCGCCGTTGATTGCGCCATTTACAGACTACTTAACTGCAACGTGCCCACCGCTCGCTAAGATGGCTGCGCAGTTTGGGCAAAGCAGCGCGAGACTGTCAACGCGAATGCGCGCTCAAACAAAATTGGCGACCTTGGATTGCAATCGACGTGTGCATCACACAAGATCATTTAAACCAAGGACATAGCAGTAATTTCAAGAATAAATCGAAAGTAAATGGACGGCTCGATCACCTCAACGTTGGCAGCGCTGCTAGTGCTGTGCGCCTTGGCGCCCGCTAGCCAGCAATCCGTGCTGGAACAGCCCGACGAAGGTGCGGTCCAGTTCGATACCTCTTTGGTGCCCGCGGCCTCGCTGTCACTGGCGCTCCATGGCACAGGCTTGAACGATGCAGATCAAACTCCGGGCTCATCTGCGAGCCAGACAGAAACGGCGAAAGCCGCGCCCATAACAATCGAAGCCACGGCCTTTAGCGAAGAAGAGTCTGCAGAAGCTGAGCCAATCACTATCGCTACGGCAGAGCAAACCGGCGGCGAAACAATTCCCAGTGCCGAGTCGCCTAGCAGCGAGCAAGTTTCAACCGAGCCTGAAGCCCAGGTGGTGGAGCTGGTAGCACCGGGCAATTCGGTGGACGCAGATCCGAGCGCTGCGATTGCCATCGCCACTGTTTTGGTTAGCGCTGAAGAGGCGGAGTCCGATCCGCTACTCAACGTCACCGAGGTGAGCGCGGCAGAAGCTTTCTTAGACGAGCAAGGCGGCGCAGAAATGGTCACCGAGCTGCTGGAAGCCGCCGAGCCAGCACTGCCGGTCGCTGAAGTGGACGAAGCCGAAGCCGTTGCTGTCTTAGAAAGCGCAGTCGACAAAAAGCAGGTGGAAGATCAACAAGCGCCGTTTGAGATGCTCGACAGCTTGATTCAGGCTGGCACCATGAAGCGCCTGACCTGGAATGCCACCGAGGCCTTTTCCGGAACGACGGTGCCCACCCCGATTCTGGTGGCCCATGGCGCCCAGACCGGCCCCACTCTGTGCCTTACCGCGGCCGTACACGGCGATGAGCTAAACGGCATCGAAACCGTGCGCCGAGTCATCCACGACGTGGCCCCAGAAAAGCTCAATGGCACTCTCATCGGCGTGCCCATCGTGAACATGGCCGGCTTTCAGCGCCACAGCCGTTACTTGCCGGACCGACGAGACTTGAACCGATTTTTCCCAGGCCATCCGCGCGGCAGCTCAGCTTCGCGCATCGCCTATTCCTTTTTCAAAGAAGTGATCGTGCGCTGCGACGGCCTGGTGGATTTACACACTGGCTCGTTCCACCGCACGAACCTGCCGCAATTACGGGCCAACCTGAATAACGACGCGGTGGTGAAACTGACTGAGGGCTTCGGCTCTACGATTATTCTGCACAGCGACGGTGGTGTCGGCACATTGCGCAGAGCCGCAGTGGAGGCTGGCATTCCTGCTGTGACCCTGGAAGCCGGCGAGCCACTGCGTCTGCAGGGTGATGAAGTGCGGCACAGCGTTAAGGGCATCTACACCCTGCTGGAAACCCTGGGCATGTACGACAAACGAGGCATTCGCGGTGGACCGGAGCCGGTGTACTACACCTCGGAGTGGGTTCGCGCCGATACCGGCGGAATTCTGTTCAGCTCGATCAAACTCGGCAAACGCATCAAACGCGATGATCTGCTAGGCACGGTGACCGATCCGATCTCCAACGAGCAAGAAGAAATACGCTCGCCCTACTCCGGCCGAGTGATTGGCATGGCGCTAAATCAATTCGTCATGCCTGGCTTTGCTACCTACCATATTGGCATCGAAGCGGAGACCGCGGACGAAGCCAAACAGGATGAAGATCCAGTGATCCTCAGCCACGACGTCGCCTTCGAACCAGAACTGGAAGTCGTCGAGTAGGACTCTCGCAGACCGCAGTGCGCGTTAGCGCCTGGCGAAGTGCGGTTGAGAGTAATGGCCGACCCGGGTATCGCGTCCGCGTAAGCAGACCTCAGCAAACTGATACAAAATTGCCGCCGTAGGTGCCGCGATGCTGTCTTCGCCTATGGGCATGCGCAGAACCGGATGCTCGCTGTCTTCGATCCGCGACAGCTGCGGCGCATCGTCTCTAAGCAGCTCGCTGAACGGTACTCTATGGGCGGAAGCGACCTCGTCCGGATTAATGCTCAAAGCGCTTGCTGCGCCAAGCCAAACGACCACCGGAGACATAACGAACCCAGACTGAGTGGCGAAGTCGTCCAGATGCCCCAGCACTTGGGCTGGCTCAATCGTCAGCCCCACCTCCTCCAACAACTCTCGCAGCGCGGCCTGCACCAAGGTCTCGCCTGGGTCGACCCGACCCCCGGGAAAGGCCCATTGCCCTGGGTGATTGCGCAGCCGTGCAGAACGCCGGGTCAGAAGCACAGCCGGGTCGCTGCACCAATCGGAATAGCTCGGCAGTGCGCCAACTTCAGCCCCGAGACCGACCTCGGTAACGCCAATCACCACCGCTGCCGCATGCTGCGATTGCCGTGCGCTGGCCGGTTCGGCACGTTGCTTGGAAAATGCGGCTAAACGCTTGCGCAATAGGCTGGGAAGATCTGCAGTAGACTGCGCGGCTGTTGGCTTCGGCATTGCCTTGTCACATCCTTAATCG
>JBPCXR010000218.1:0-8803 GCA_051027215.1 Pseudomonadales bacterium
GCCTTAATGAGGTCATCGTAGGGCACGGTTTGACCCTTGGGTTTTTCATTCGCCAGCTTTGCTTTAGGTGCGCCTGGCTTGGCAAACCATTGCTCCGCAGGTTGCTCTGCATTGAGCGCCGGGCCGCATTCTCCTTGGACATCGTGCCGCGCCAGGCGTTCCAGCACTCTGTCTTGTTGCCGCGCCAACTCGTCTAATGCTTCTTGTGAGCTAACTTCACCGCTGACTGCCGCCGCCACATTCGCCCACCACAGTTGCGATAGCTTCGGATAGTCTGGCACGTTGGTACCCGTCGGCGTCCAAGCTACACGAGCCGGGCTACGATAGAACTCGACCAGTCCACCCAAGGTCGGCGCCACTTCGGTCATCGCCTCGCTAACTAGATCCGACTCGCGAATCGGCGTGAGCCCAACCAAGGTCTTCTTTAGCGAGACGGTTTTCGAGGTGACGAATTGGGCATAGAGCCACGCAGCTTTGCGACGCTCTAGCGGTGTACTGCGCAACAGCGTCCAGGCCCCCGTATCCTGGTAACCCAGTTTCATCCCTTCACTCCAGTAGGGGCCGTGGGGAGAAGGCGCCATGCGCCACTTCGGGGTGCCGTCTGCATTCACGACTGCCAGCCCTTCCTTAATCATGTCAGCGGTAAAAGTCGTGTACCAAAAAATTTGCTGGGCAATCTGTCCTTGCGCGGGTACTGGGCCTGCTTCCGAGAACGTCATGCCGGCAGCTTCGGGTGGCGCAAAACGCTTAAGCCAATCGATATAGCGATCTAAGGCATACACCGCCGCTGGCGAATTGGTTGCACCGCCGCGAGTAACCGAAGATCCGGCAGGACGACAGCCTTCGACCCGTATACCCCATTCGTCGACTGGAAGCCCGTTGGGAATCCCCGCATCACCCGCACCCGCCATCGACAACCAGGCGTCGGTAAAACGCCAGCCTAAAGAAGGGTCCTTTTTGCCGTAATCCATGTGTCCATAAACGCGTTGACCATCTAGGGTCTTTACTCGCTCGCTAAAAAACTCGGCAATGTCTTCATACGCTGACCAATTAACTGGCACGCCAAGTTCATAGCCATAAATCGATTGGAACTGCGCTTGCAAGTCTTCGCGAGCAAACCAGTCATAACGGAACCAGTAGAGGTTGGCGAACTGCTGGTCCGGCAGTTGGTAAAGCTTGCCGTCCGGGCCTGTGGTAAAGCTGCGACCGATGAAGTCATCCAGATCCAGCGTTGGGGAGGTCACCGACGCACCGTCGCCCTGCATGAAGTCAGATAGTGGAATCACATAGCCATAACGTGCGTGGGTACCGATCAGGTCGGAGTCGTTAACATAGGCGTCGTAGACGTTCTGCCCAGATTGCATCTGGGTCTGCAACTTCTCAATCACATCGCCTTCTTGAATCAGATCGTGATTCACTTCGATGCCAGTGATCTCAAAGAAAGCCTGGGTCAGGGTTTCGCTTTCGTATTCATGGGTGGTGAGTGTTTCCGAAACGACATTGATGCTCATGCCCCGGAACGGCTTTGCGGCTGCGGTGAACCACGCAAGCTCCGCCCGCTGTTCGGCCGCGCTTAGGGTAGATGGTTGAAACTCGGAATCAATCCAGCGTTTGGCGTTTGCCACGAAATCCTGACTGGGCGCAGCCTCTTGACCAGGTTCATCGCTACAGCCATTTAAACCGACGACCAGTCCGCACACCAGTAACCGCGCCAGAACCGTTTTCCACATCTGCTTGCTCACAAGGGCATCCGTCATTGTTTTACCGAACGGGAGTGTACGGTCTTTTCTGGGTCAGCCCCAGCGTAGGATCACCACCGCAAACAGCACGGCGCAGAGAGTCGCCCACCATAGCGGTAGATCGCTGAGTCCGAGCAGGGCTAGGTGGCCGAAGGCGGCCAGCAATAAGGAAATAAAGAATCGATCACCGCGGGTGGTGGGCATGGGCAAAAAGCCACGTCGCAGATTCGTGGGCGAGCGCACCTCCCAGATCGTCATACCAATCAGCATGAACAGAATGCTGGCAAAGAACAGCGCCGTCGGCCAGGTCCAGGCCATCCAGTTCACGACACCCGCCCCATGGCAAAGCCGCGCACTAGATGCTTGCGCACAAAAAACACCACCACGATGCCCGGTAGCGCGGTCAACACTCCAGCAGCAGCCAACACACCCCAGTCGAGTCCAGATGCGCTTACGGTACGAGTCATGACCACCGCAATGGGCTTAGCAGCGCTGGCTGTTAGTGTTCGCGCCAACAACAGCTCAACCCAGCTGAACATGAAGCAGAAGAACAAAGTGACGCCGATAGCCGCACGATTCAGCGGCAGAAAAA
This sequence comes from Pseudomonadales bacterium, assembly GCA_051027215.1. Taxonomy (GTDB): domain Bacteria; phylum Pseudomonadota; class Gammaproteobacteria; order Pseudomonadales; family Azotimanducaceae; genus CALHVX01. The sequence goes on from JBPCXR010000218.1 coordinate 2,332, forward strand.
TGCGGAAAAAGAAGAAAACGAAGCTGTGCCCGTCGACTTGCGCCATTTCGTCAACAGCCCTGGGCACCGCTGACATAAAGCCTTCCAGTATCCAAATTGCCAGCGGTACCGTGAACAGGCAATGAGCCAAAGCGACGGCAAGGGGTGTATCGAACAGCCCAATCGCCGAATACAGCTGAAAGAACGGCAACAGAAACACCGCTGGGGGTGCCATGCGGTTGGTCAACAACCAGAAAAAGAACTGCCGGTCACCCAAAAATCGATAGCGAGAAAAAACATACGCGGCAGGAACGGCGACAAGAATTGAAATCAGACTATTGAGGCTGACATAAGCTAAAGAGTTTAAGAATCCCTCATACCAGATCGGATTGGTGAAGATTTCCTGAAAGTTCTTGAGCGTTGGCGCTGAAGGTAACCACTCGAACTCGCCAAGAATGGCCTGATTCGTGCGCAGTGCCATGGTCAGCAACCAATACAGCGGTAGCAGCAGATATAGACAGTAAACCAGCAGCAGCCAGCGGCTGATCGTAAGGTTAATCATCGCGCTGTACCACGCTTGAATAGAATAACCAGCACAGCAGCAGAATCATTAGAAAGTACACGACAGAGAAGGCTGCCGCAGGGCCAAGATCGAATTGCCCAACTGCCAACGTGGCCAAGTACTGACTTAAGAACGTCGTGCTATTACCCGGCCCACCGCCGGTTAGCACGAATGGCTCTGTATAGATCATAAGGCTGTCCATTAAGCGCAATAGCACGGCAATGATCAGCACGCCGCGCAGCTTCGGTAGCTCCACGAAGCGAAACAACTGCCATCGACTAGCGCCATCCAGTTCCGCAGCCTGATAGTAAGCGTTCGGTATGGACGTTAGGCCCGCGAAAGCCAGTAGCGCGACCAATGAAGTCCAATGCCACACGTCCATGGCCACGAGCGTAATCCAAGCGTGAGCTGCATCGCCGGTATAGTTGTACTCCACACCCAAAGCGTTCACTGCGTAGCCCAACAAACCGATATCAGGGCGAGCGTAGATCTGCCAAATAGTGCCTACGACATTCCAGGGGATCAGTAGCGGCACTGCCAGCAAGATCAGTAGCCAGGGTGTGAGTCGGGACGCTTTCGGTAGCCCTTTGGCGACCAGAATGCCCAAGGGAATTTCGATCAGCAGCACAGTTAAGCTGAAACTCACTTGCCGACCCAGGGCTGACAACAGTTTCGGATCGCGCAATGTCTCTCGGTACCATTCAAAGCCCACAAAACTGCGGGTGTTGAGGTCGAGAATGTCTTGCACAGAGTAATTCACCACCGTCATCAAGGGCACAACTGCGCTAAAGCCAACAATGAGCAGCACCGGTAACATGCCTAGCCAGGCTCGGTTGTTGAACGGTTTCTGCACCATGACGTTCACGCCGGCACGCCAGTATCTGCCACGGTGGCAACTAATTGCTCTTGCCGATACAGCAGAAAACGCGAAAGCTGCACTCGAATCAGATCGCCGGGTGAGTGCTGTAACGCTCCGCCAACCTGTAAGCGCTGGGCTTGGGCCCAGGATGCGCCCGCATTAGACGCACCTGCCAAATCGATCTGCATCAGACCGGTGCGCTTGCCGGCAGCCAACCCAGTCGTGCGAACTTCAGCGATCGTGCCGTTGAAACTTGGCGCGCGGGATTGCACATCGCGACTGCATGTCGTTGCCCACTCGGGGCGAAAGCCGATTTGTATCGGCCCATCGGGCAACGCAACGCCACCGGCAGCGGCGACCGGCCAACTGCCTGCATCATGGGTAACTCTGCCGTTTTGTAACTGTGCCTGCAGAAAGTTCATGCCTGGGCTGCCAATAAAGAACCCTACGTAAGGGTGCGCTGGCTGCAGGTATAGTTGCTCCGGTGTGTCGCACTGCAGAATGCCGCCGTTGTGGAGCACGCTCACTCGGTCGGCGAAAGTTAGCGCTTCCGTCTGATCGTGGGTCACGTAGATCATGGTGACCCCAAGCTCTCGCTGTACCTGCTTCAATGTACGGCGCAGCGCCCACTTTAGGCTTGGCTGTACCGCTGTTAGCGGCTCGTCCAGCAATACTAGCTTGATGTCGGGGCGCACCAATGCTTTTCCGATAGCCAGTAGCTGTTTCTGGTAGAGCGACAGCGAAGCGGGCTTGCGACTAGCAAGGTTGTCCAAGCCATTGCCTTGAAAGTCCAACTTCTGCGCCACTGCCTGGGCGCGCTGGTCTCGATCGGTTTTGCGTATACCCTGGGTACGCAAGGGAAAGCCGAGATTGTCCAGCAGACTCAGCGCCTCGTAGAGCACAGGAAACTGGAACACTTGGGCAACCCCACGCTTAGCGGGGACTGTCGCTGACATGGAGTCTCCAGCCAGTAATAGCTGTCCGCTGGTGGGCTGCAATAGACCGGAGAGCAAATTCAGCAACGTGGTCTTGCCAGCCCCCGAGCCTCCCAACAGCGCGTGCGCTTCGCCGTCGGCAATATCCAGGTCCAAGTGTTCAAGGGTATGCGCCGCACTGCCCGGATAGCGAAAGTCGACCTCCTGCAGTTGTACTCGGGCCACGGTTCAGGGCTGCAGTTGCAGCAGGTCCTGGCGTCGTGCATGCAGGCGAACGCTCGTTCCCGATTCAAAGCGGTGCATGCCGGATAACTTGGCAATCCACTCCCGCTGCTCGTAGCGACCATGTAGGTATGTTTGACTACCGTTGGTCTCAACGGCCTCTACGTCCAAGCTGTAGCTCTCGAATTCGACGTCGGGTGCTTGCAAATATAGATGCTCAGGGCGCACCAGCAGACCCACATCATTTACCCTGTTAACACCGGGATCGCTCAGCAAGTGGGCCGCAGCCTCAGACACCGGATTGAGATAAACCGTTTCGGCGCTGCCGATCTGCAGCACCTGATGATCCTCTAGCAACAGCACTTGGTCGGCTAACAGCAACGCGTCTTTCGGATCGGTGCTGGTGTAGATCAGCGTGACGCCCTCCTCGGTCAATAGCTCTGCCAATTCCAGCTCCAGAGCTTCCCGCAACTTGTAGTCCAAATTGACCAGCGGCTCATCCATCACCACAACACGCGCGCCTTTAGCAAGCGCACGACCGATGGCGAGACGCTGTTGCTGACCGCCACTTAGCTGTTCCGGCAGACGATCAAGCAACGCTTGTAGCTGTAGCTTCTCGGCCACTGCAGCAACGGTGGATTCAATCTCGGCTCTGGGCCGACGCTGGGCCCGCAGTGGGGACGCCAAGTTCTGGCGCACTGTCCAATGGGGGTAATTCACGAATGCCTGGTTGACCAAAGCCACCGGTCGCGCTGCCGGGCTGAGCTCACTTAGGTCGCGATCGTCGAGCAACACGCGACCCACGGCACTAGAAGTCAGCCCCGCCAACAACCGACACAACGCGGTTTTGCCGCTGCGATTGCGGCCGAGCACTACGTTTAAGGTCCCTGATTCAAATCGGCAGACCGATAGATTCGAGGGTTGCCTAGAGTCCAGCTGCAGCGCTGTTAGCTCAAGCATGGAACCTCACGCACCCAATAACGCTTCGACTTGGGATATTTTCCCAACATTTGATAATTTATCGAATTTTATACCCAATTTTCTCTCAATTCTCGTGATAATTCGGAAAAAAAGTCCACCAGACTGGACTAAGCTTCTGATTACACGTGAGTTTTAATCTAGCGAACTATGACCGTTAATCGTTTTACGGAACACCCTAATAGCGTCGGCGAAACCTACTGGCAGCACCTGCGCGCCGCGCTCAGCTACAGCGCGCGAATGCTCGCCGCAGCCGGATGCTGCGCGCTCCACGGACTCTGCCCCTGGCTCTGCGGCACCACCGGTAGCGATACCATTTGCGACCTACACGATGAGATGCAGGCTCGGCGCGCCATTTCTGCCACAGAAGATCCCGGCAAAGCCTACGGTTAATGCCAGACCCTTTTTCGGATAGCAGATCCGCGTAACCTGTTTGCGCCGTTGTTCTCGCTGCTTATGGGTCGGCACTGAGCCTCACAACCTGTGCATTACCTACGTGGGTAAAGCGCCCCGGCGTGCAGGTCAGAATAATAATCTGACAATGCTCTCCCGCAGCCGCAATGGCAGCGCCCATTGTCTGCAGCCGCCCAGGATCGGAAAACCCCAGTGCATCATCAATAATGAGCGGCACACCACCGTCTCTGGAGACCAGCTGAGCGGAGGCCAAACGCATGAGGATGCCTAGCTGTTCGCGGGCACCAACGCTCAGATCTGCAAAAGACAACGTTTGCCCCGCAAGCGTGCGACGCGCAATGGACCAGTCCTCGCTTACTTCCACTTCGAAACCGCTGCCAAAGACGATCGCACCCAATGCTTCGATCGCTGCCTTAAGCGGTTCAACATAGGCCCGCCTCGTGACGTTCCGGTGTTTGTTCAGAGTGGTCCACAGGCGCTGCGCTGCTGCGGCTCGGCCTTCGATCACAGCCAACTCATCAGCCAATGCCGTCGCCTTCTGCTCTTCTGCATCAAGGGCTTCATAACGACCATCGGCTTGTGCAGCAACTAGCTGTCCTGACAACGATGCTAGGGTTTTCTCTGCTGCTGCCAAGTCTCTACCGGCCCGAGCGAACACCGCTTCGGCGTTGTCACGCAGCGCTTTAACTGCCTCCGGTTTTGCTTCCTGAAGCGAGTTCTCTAAAACCTGCAGCGCATCTCGGCGCTGCTGTGCGACATCGAGCCTGCGCTGCTGCTCTGCTTGCAATGCCGCATCATCACGCTCCGCCCTTGCAAGTTCTACCGCTGCGGTTTGTTCATCCAGCGCGGCATTGCACTTGGCCGAATTTACGTCTGCCTTGCGCACCTCGTCGTCCAATCGTGCAGCATCGGCCTGCAAAGTTTGCAGCGCGTTTTCTGTTTCGCTCAGCTGTTTGTGGGCAGCCTGGTACTCCCCACGCGAAGCATCAAAACGCTGCTGCGCTTGCGCTAGGTCTGAGGGCAAAGGCGTCGAGACATGACGCTGGACAGCGTAACGCTCGCACCGCGACTGTAGCGTACGCTGGGACTGCAACAGGGCCTCAAATTCGGCGCCCTGCAGCGCATCCGAGCGACGAGCAGTCAGCTGCTCGATGCTGACCCCCGTGGCGTTCAGGCGCGCGTTAACGACCACCGCATCGCTCAGCTCGCTGACCGCGAAACGCTGGCACAGTGTTGCTAGCGCCTGCTCGGCCTGCGCTACCTGTTCAGCCAACTCCGCCACCGAGTGCGACGGCTCGATCTTTATGCTCGCAACGTCCGGAATGTGCAACGTCATAGCCGCTGCGACGGAGTGTGTCGTTGACTCTGTGGTGCCTAGCGACACCTGAGCTTCGTCAACATCCAGGGTCAGAGGTCGTCGCGCTGTGACCGTTACAGAAGTCGCCGCGGCATTGCGCGTGCCGAGCGCCAAGCGCAGCGCAGCATCTGCGGCTCTGACTTGTTCCAGTGCAGCATCATCTACGAGCAGCTCCGCCCTCTGCTCGCCCAGGCCGACGAGTTTCGCGTTGATGTCCTCGACTAGGGTCAGCAACTTGCCCAAGCGCGCGAGTTCTTGCTGATTCTGATGATACTCAACATCTGCCCCAGCCAGCTCCCGCGCCCCTTCCGCAGCACGTAGCTCACTGCGCTGTTGTGCGCACAATGTCTGACTCTCTGTTAGAGCAGCATGAGCCAGATCAAACTGCGCTTGCAACGGGACTCGTGCATCTGCCGCAATGCGCGCCAACTGCTCTGCTGCAGCAATGCTTTCCTGCAAGCGCCGACGCTCAGACAGCGATCGCTCAGCTTCCTGCAGCAATTCCGCCGCGGCGCTTTGTGTCTGCCGCCCACTGCGCACCTCATCCTCCAGCTTTTGCACTCGCTGCCACTCGCGCTCGAAGTTCTGAAGGTCCTGCTGCAATCCAGGAAACGCCTCATGCAGTCGCTGCACCTCCGCCCCCTGCTGTGTGTGCGCTGCTACCGTCTCCTCGACTTCGAGCAATCGCGCGCGCGCCTGGGCCAACGCTGAGCGTGCGGTTTCGTAGTCTTTTTTCAAGGTCGCGAACCCCGGTCGGGGCTGGCCGGTCTTTGGCGTAAAGTACTCGCCGTATTCCTTTTCCGTCGCAGCGAACAGCGAGTTTTCGTTGCTTGACGTTGGTCCTGCATCCGCTCCAACCCCAGCCGCTTCATCCAATGCGTGTGCCAGGCTCGAGGATGACTGCAAATTGACCAGACCGACTTTGTCGCCCTGGTCAACTAGCAGCGCTTCCCATAGCGCCATGTCCACGGACTCTTCGAGGATGCGATTGGCTACCTCGTGAGCGTCGCGCCCTGTTAACTGCTGTTTTTCCGGCGCCAGGATGTCGAGGGTGGTCTGCTTGCTGCGATTGTAGGTTTTTGCAAAGACGAAGTGGTTTGCACCGGCGCGCATCTCGACCTCAACCCGACTACCGACGTCCTGCCCTACGGGCTGTATTGCCTTCA
>JBPCXR010000219.1:0-5571 GCA_051027215.1 Pseudomonadales bacterium
GCCACGAGCCGTGAAAGGGAAGCGTTATACGGATGACCAGATCGCGATTGCTCTTCGTCAGCATGAGGCTGGAACGTCGGGACCTGATATTCTCCGGAAGAGGCGAAATCTCTCCTGACTGAAGCTCGATGCGTCTAAACGTTCACCGTCACATTACAACAGCCTCTCGTTCTTTCGGCTGCTGAGCCAACACGGGAACGAGGGGCTGATTCCTAAGTTTCTAGAACATCAAGAGGCTGCGGCTGAAACGAGAATAGTGAACGGCAAGGGCGCCGCGTCAAAGCGATATTTGACCGACGTTCGTAAAACGGTAGGTACCGTTTTGCGCTCTCATCGCTCTCGCCAATACCGCTATTCTTCGAGTGTTCTTGATATTGAATGCAATGGATTGCAATTGATGAGTGAGTTGTTAGGATGTCTTAAAACATAGGGGAAAAGCTGATTACCCCCTTGTTTCCCGGGCATCCTCCGAAGCCGAAGGTTGCTGGTTCGAATCCAGCCGGGGATACTTTAGATCTCTTCGTCGCACCGGTGGTCCGACCAGTTAGACCAACCGCAGATCGTTACGTACCAAAGCTTAGGCCAAAACCTCGTGGAGCACCGTTCCATGCACATCAGTAAGTCGGAAATCTCTCCCTTGGAACCGATAGGTCAAGCGGGTGTGATCACACCCGAGCAAGTGTATCATCGTGGCGTGGAAGTCGTGAACATGGACGCCGTCTTCGACAACGTTGTAGCCAAAATCGTCGGTAGTACCGTATGAAATGCCTGGCTTGACCCCGCCGCCCGCCATCCAAATAGAAAAGCAACGTGGATGATGGTCTCGACCGAAGTTGTCTGCACTGAGCTTCCCTTGGCAGTAATTGGTGCGGCCAAACTCGCCACCCCAAATCACTAAGGTGTCCTCGAGCATCCCACGTTCCTTGAGATCTCGAACCAGAGCAGCGGAGGCTTGATCTGTTTCTTTGCACTGAATAGGTAGCTGCTTCGGTAAATCACCATGCTGATCCCAGCCTTGGTGATAGAGCTGGATGAATCGCACGCCGCGTTCGGCCAGCCGGCGGGCTAAGAGGCAGTTGGCGGCAAATGTGCCAGGATCGTTCACAGTTGGACCATACGCTTTCAGCGTCGACTCGTTCTCATTGCTGATATCTGTCACTTCCGGAATCGACATTTGCATCCGGAAGGCGAGTTCGTGCTGAGCGATGCGGGACTCAATAAAATGGTCAGAGGCCTCTTGTTCTGCCAATCGTATTCGATGCAGCTCCCCCATCGCGTCGAGCATCGAGCGTCTTGCCGAGCGTGATACTCCTTTCGGATTGTTTAGATAGAGCACAGGGGCTTCGCCACTACGAAACCGGACGCCTTGATGCTTCGAGGGTAAGAATCCTGAGCCCCACAACCGCGCAGCGAGCGGTTGTCCGCCTTTGTTTTTGGTTATGAGCACAACAAACGCCGGCAAGTTTTTGTTCTCAGCTCCTAGCCCATAGCTCAGCCAAGCTCCGATACTGGGGCGTCCTGGCAGTTGACTGCCACTCTGCATAAAAGTCACCCCCGGGCCGTGATTAATCGACTCCGTAAACATCGATTTGACGATGCAAAGCTCATCTGCAATCTCGGCTGTGTGTGGTAGCAATTCACTCATCCAAGTGCCACTTTGGCCGTGCTGAGAGAACTTATAAGGAGAGCCTACTAGGGGCAAACTTGATTGATTGCCGGACATTCCGGTCAGTCTTTGGCTACCTCGAACTGCTTCGGGTAACTGAGTGCCATGTAGCTTATTAAGCAACGGCTTGTGATCGAGTAAGTCAACCTGCGACGGTGCGCCCGCCTGAAACAGGTAAATAATGCGCTTCGCTTTGGGAGCGTGATGAAGCCCCGGGAGGGCTCCGGAGGCAAGAGCCTGCTGCGGATTCATCAAATCTGCAAGAGCCAACGAGCCAAGGCCCATGCCAAAGCGACTCAAAAACTGTCGGCGGCTAAAACCGTTGGTCAATTCCATGATATGCGTTACCGTTTCACCAGGTTGTCGTCGAGGTTCATAATCGCTTGGGAAACAATCGATAACGTGGCTAGGTCAATAGGGTCAATGCCTGTAGGCTGCTTAAACTTTCCTACTTCTAAATAACTTTCCGCTGTCGCCTTATCATCGAAAAATGCCTGCTGCCTGTCGTCGTAAAGCCTAAAAAGCACTGATAGCTCTCGTTCGTTGGGAGCTCGACCTGTGATGCGGCGAAATAGATTTTCTAAGCGATGTTCTATCGGAGAATCGCTGCCCAAGTCCTTTAGTACTTGTGCAGCAGCACCTTGAGCCGCCTCGATGTATTGCGGCCCATTTAGCAGCACCATCGCCTGCAACGGAGAACTCGTCCGCTCTCGACGCACACTACAGACATCTCGAGTCGGAGCATCGAGTACGAGCATCACGGGAGCAGGAGCAGTCCTCTTCCAGTAGGTGTACAAACTACGCCGATAGAGCCCTTCCCCTTCGTCGTGCTTTTCAGGCTTGAACGACACTGCGATCTCATAGGGTTTTGCTGGCCGACCGCCGATTTTCGACGAAAGCAATCCACTTGCAGCCAAAGCAGAATCTCGGATCATTTCCGCGCTGAGGGGAGCAGAGGGGCCTCGGGCCAGCCAGACGTTCTCTGCGTCCTTCTGCTCACCTCCGTCGACGCTTGTAGAGTCGCGTCGATAGACTTCGGACAAAACGATGGTTCGCAGCATCTGCTTGACATTCCAACCAGAATCAATAAAGCGCTTTGCCAGCCAATCAAGTAATTCAGGATGAGTGGGTGGCGAACCTTGACTTCCAAAATCTTCTGTCGTAACAACCAACCCGCGTCCAAAAAGTAGTTGCCAATATCGATTGACAGCGACTCGAGCTGTCAGTGGATGGGTAGGACTTGTGAGCCACTGCGCAAGACCAAGCCGATTACTCGGGGCATTTGCAGGCATTGGAGGCAATGCGGCGGAGGTGTTTGGGTGGACAAGCGATTGTCGGGCATCGTAGACGCCCCGATCTAGCACATAGGTCTCTCGAGACGTAGTTAGCTCTCGCATGACCATGATCTCTTCGATCTGGTCGAGTAGCTCATCACGTTGCTTCCTCGCTACTTGCAACGCTGCTCTTGCTTTCTTGGATTTTACGTCGGCGTATTCGACCAAAAACTCTCTTGCTACGTGAGGGGCTAAATTTGCTAGTGCCTCCTGATTCAACAAATCGCTCAACGGCTTTTGCTCGTACTTTGTCTGCACTTCCGCGGCTGTTAACCGGCGGTTGTAAACTTCGAATTCATCAACTAGCCCGTGGGTGAATCCACGGTCGCGTTCTCGTTGGCCGATCACAACCGGCCGATTCTTGCCCGCTTGAATCTCTTTGGTTAATGAGTCTTGAGTAACCTCGTACTCAGCCAGACGACCGTTAACGAATAGCTTGAGACCGTCGGCTCGGCTGGAACCATCGTAGGTCATGGTTACATGCAGCCATTCACCTGGGGGGATTTGGACAAGTGTCCGAACATTGATTGCATTACCAGGCCAAAAGTGGATCAGCCCCGCTGAGAGTTTTCCTTCTTCAATCAACAGCTGATAGCCTCGGCTAGCCGCGTCAGTCCAACCTAACGAACAATGGAAAACGACTGCCCGCTCCTTGACATCTGGAGTTTGCATCCAAAGCGCGACTGAGAAGGGCTGCCAACGCCGAAAATCGGCAGGACTGACTTCGACTCCTGAATCGCCAGAAAGTGAAGCTGCTTTCTTGATAACTCCGTCAATCAGCTCGACAGGTAGGTTCTTGGCCTCATTTAGCGCATCGAAGTTCTGCGCGGCAATAGGGCCAGCAATTTCTTCGGAAACCTCTAAGCTAGAAAGCTTTTGCTCGTGGGCTATTTCAAGTGCCTGGGCAAGTTCTCGATCCGCTTGAGCGACTGCCAGATCTGCCCGAGCTAGTTCTTCCCTCTGTGCGTCTGTTGGCAAGCGAAGCGTTGGAGTAGGGGTACTCTGGGTGTGATAGGAGTAGAGCCCCGCCTCGTTAATACTGGCAAAAAAAGCGTTTAGCTCGTAGAACTCTTTTTGTGTTAGCGGGTCAAACTTGTGGTCGTGACAGCGTGCACACTCAAACGTCAGGCCCATAAACGCAGTGGAAACAGTTTGTGCACGGTCTACCACGTATTCCACTCGAAACTCTTCTTCGACGCTGCCACCCTCCACTTTTTGAGGATGCAACCGGTTGAAAGTCGTAGCTAAGATCTGTTCGTCGGTAGCGTTTGGCAATAAATCTCCTGCCAACTGATGGGTAACAAAGTCATCGTAGGGCAAATTATTGTTAAAAGCCCGGATCACCCAGTCGCGCCAAGGCCAAACGTACCGATCTCGATCTACTTGATATCCAAAAGTATCACTGTATCGGGCTACATCCAACCAATCGGCAGCCATGCGTTCGCCAAAGGCAGGAGAAGATAGCAATCGATCGACGACTTTCTCGAATGCCTTTGGAGTTTGATCTGCTAGAAAGGCATCGATATCTTCGACCTTGGGCGGCAATCCGTTGAGGTCGAGAGTGACGCGCCTTAACCAACGTTCTCTTGTCGCAGGTGGCGAGGGTCGCAGGTTCTTTTCGTGCAGTTTGACATCGATATAGTCATCAATTGAGCGATTAGCTGCTTCGTCCACTGTGAGTGATTCGAACGACCAATGCTTCTGATATTTAGCTCCTTGGGCAATCCAGTCTCGCAAAACGCTTTTCTCTGATGCAGTCAGCTTTTTCTGGGACTCCGTTGGTGGCATCACAACATCTGGGTCGCTGCTCGTGATCCTTTCAATCACGAGGCTACTGCCTGGTTCGCCCGGCACAATTGCACCAGAGGCGATCGCTTCCTCGCGTGAATCCAACCGTATATCGGCTTCGCGGGTGTTGCTGTCGGGCCCGTGGCAGGTATAGCATTTGTTGGAAAGTATCGGTCGGACATCTTGGTTGAAAGTGATCTCGGCAGCCAAACCGTCTGAATCGTCGGAGATGACTTCTGCAACCGACTGTTGTCCGGACAAAACTAGAAGTTCGCAAAATAGAATTGCGATTCGTCCCGACTGACGCAAGATGCTCAAAGCCTTGCTGCGCTGCAGAGCTAGCGTTGGCACGTGAAGAAATCGAAAAGAAGGATGCATAAATATCGGGACGTGCATTCGGTTTCCTGCTCTGAAGCAGAGCTCACATGCTGGGCTTTCCAATCTCATACATTCGCTCGACCTCGGGTTGCTCTAGCACGCGGTCTAGCACAGCAATCTCATCCACGAGCCCGTTGAGGCTTCGAATGAGGTGAACCACCTGAAACGAGGGCGTCCAGTTACCAATTTCGGCGGCTCCTATTCGTAGTGTACATGGCACAACCACATTTGGAAATCGAAACTCCTGTTAGTCGGGTATCATGGTTCGGTCAATCCGGAACGGATCATGCCCGCAGTACTCCTATTCTACATCCCAGCAGGCTTAAGAGGCTTGATGCTGGTCAATCATCGCAGGTTCCATGTCTTCGTTCGGCTCGATGGTCAACTCGACTGCCGGACTCTTTG
>JBPCXR010000220.1:0-7094 GCA_051027215.1 Pseudomonadales bacterium
GAAGACCCGCGAGCGGATCGATGCCCAGGAGGAGGAGATCACGCAGTTGTTGCAACGTTATGGGGAGAATCACCCCCAGGTGATGCAAGCCCGGGGCCGGCTTGCCGCCCTGAACAGCCAACTGCGCTGGTCATTCAGTACAGCGGCGCCCCAATTATTCGCGAATCACTGTTTCGTTACCTGGTGTCTTATCGCTCCCATAGCGGCTTCCATGAGGCAACCGTTGAGCAAATCTTCATGGATCTGCTGGAGCGCTGCGGTTGTCAACGCTTGAGCGTTTGGGCACGATTCATGCGCCGTGGTGGCATCGACATCAATCCGCATCGTTCGAATTGGGATTCCAGTGCCCCGCTGATCCGCTTACCGCAACAGTAGCGGGTTTAACTACCCAGCAGCTTCAGCGTTGGAGGCTTCGGGTACTTCCTCGTTCGCTGGCTCGGATGGCTCCTCGTTGGCAGCCGCAGTGGTTTCCTCAATCGAGGCTGCGGCAGCTTCGTCTTTTGCTTGATCGATGAGCACTTGAGTCTGACGCTCCAACTGCTCGATCCGAGTCACCATGTCGCGACTATCCTGAGTAAATTGTTGGAGGAGCTTCTTTAGGCCATCGCCACCAGGGTTCGGCATGTCGACAGCGCCATCCTGCGAATCCGCGTCAGACTGAGCGCTCGCTGTAGATGGGGTCTGCGTTGCCTCCGTCACCTCAGAGGTTGGCCCCTCAGTCTCGGCACTGCCGTCGGGTACAGCCTTAGCCTCCGTATGTGCCACGGGGGCTTCCTCTACTGCGGAACCTTCGGCATCGCTAGTCGCTGCTGCAGTTTCGTCGGCTGGCGATTCTGCAGGAGAGTCCTCGGACACCGGACTGTCCTGTTTGGACTCCAGAGCCTCGAACAGCGATCGATTGGTCGCTCGCAGCTTGCGAATGTGCCAAAAACACGCCCCAGCCGTGCCCAGCAGCAGCAGCGACAGCTGGCCAATGACCATAATTTGCCAGTCCACAGAAATTGTCCTAAGGCGGCGCTTGCCGCATTGTTCTGAGTATAGACGCGCTGTAGGATACGCGGCTTCCAATGGTGACCCTTACCGGTCCCTTCGCAACAACGAGCTGTCAACCCCGCCAGGCCCGGAAGGGAGCAACGGTAGCAACTTACTTGTGTGCCGGGGTGTGGCTGGTTTGGGTCGCCACCCATTTTGGGAAGTCATACGGAGAGGTGGCCGAGTGGCTGAAGGCGCACGCCTGGAAAGTGTGTATGGGTTAACACTCATCGAGGGTTCGAATCCCTCTCTCTCCGCCATTGCCGGTCTTCGCTTGAGCGACGACCTTACCGAGTTTTCCGCTTTGCGGAAAACATCGCGGGGGCGCTTGGAAGTTGGTCGTCACTTCTCCGCCATTTCACGGTTTTCCACTTGACCACCCTAATCGATAAAACGGTCCTCGTGACCGGCGGTGCCCAGGGCATCGGCAAGGGGCTCGCCCGGGCTGTGCTCAAAGCCGGTGCCCGAGCGGTAATCGTCAACCAAGATGAAGCCATCGCCGCGGCCAGCGTTGCTGAGCTGTCCGAATTGGGCCCAATCCGAAGTCGACGTTGCGACGTTTCCGAGCGCGCCCAGATCGATGCTTTGTTAGATGACATCTGGGCAACGGAAGGCCCCGTTGATCTGATCTTTTGTAACGCCGGCTATGGCGGCTCTGCGCCGTTGCTCGATGTCCCAATGGCGGACGTGGAGCGAATGTTCGCGGTCAATTACTTCTCGATGTTACATCTGACGCAGAGCTACGTGCCGCGGGTTAAACAAGCTGGTGCAAGCGGTCACATCATGTTTACCGGGTCAGAAAACTCGCTGGTCATGCCGGACTATATCGGCGAGATGGACATGGGGATCTATGCGGCAACCAAGCATGCGATGCTGGTTACCGCGGAATGGTTGCGCCACGAGTTGCGCGATACTGGCGTGGGTGTCAGCGTATTGCTTCCCGGTCCAGTGAAGACGGAACGCCTAGCGGCGACCTTCGAGGCGATGGCAGCAACGCCAGCTGCGGACTGGGCGCTGCCAGAAGCACCTGCAAGAGCGATCGCCGAGCGATTTATTACCCCAGACGAATGCGCAGCGATTGCCTTGCAGGGTTGGCGCGAGGGATTGTTTTACATACCTGCTCATGGCTACATTCGAGAAGACTTAGAGCGGCGCCGCGAAGAGTTGCAGCAAGCGTTTACAACCCTCGGTCTTTAGCGGTTTATTGCAAACGCTGACTCTCTGTGTTTCACCAGCCTGGTAAGAGTTGCGTTGATGGGCGCCGTTAACCCTGCCTTTAGCGCTTGCCGTGGAACTGCACCGTTAATCACGTCAATCTCGCTTGGACGCATGGCTTCGTGATCGAGCAACATGGAAGGCTTGGCACCCATGACTGCAGATGCGAATTTTCGCACGTGCGCCTCGCAGTCCGGGATCTGAACTTCGACGCCAAGCGCGAGCGCGATAGTCCGGGCCTCTTCTGCGGCGTTGAGGCTTAGAGGACCAATGTGCGCATCGTTCAACGCCTCGCCCACTGTCAGGCCAGTCAGGGTGCAGGGAGCGCTGAAGGCCACATTACAGATCAACTTTTCCCATTGCATGACCTGAATGTTGTTTGCCTGCTCCACGCTGAAGCCCGCGGCGTCCCACTTTTCAACCACCGCCTCGAGGGCAGTGGGGTCGAGTCCCGCGTAGGCACCGATACGAATACGTTGCATGCCGCTGTGGTAAACATGTCCGGGAGCTACCAAGCGCGCACCGAAACCGCCGGCAATACCAACGGCCAGACGCTCGGAGCCGATACGCTCGGCCAGGAGCTCGGCACTGCCTAAGCCATTTTGTAGCGCCACAACGATCGTCTCGGCGTGCATCATGGGTGCAATTTGCCCGGCGACGGCGGCGATGTCATTGGCCTTAACGGCGACGACCACAAGATCGGCACGTAGCCCAGCCGT
This sequence comes from Pseudomonadales bacterium, assembly GCA_051027215.1. Lineage (GTDB taxonomy): Bacteria > Pseudomonadota > Gammaproteobacteria > Pseudomonadales > Azotimanducaceae > CALHVX01. The sequence goes on from JBPCXR010000220.1 coordinate 2,967, forward strand.
ACTGCCAACCGCGTGCAGCTGAACCCGGCGATCACCGCTGGCGCCTTCAACACGCAGTCCATGTTCGTTAATCGCCGCGCAGTGTTGCGAGTTGCGGGTAACGGCGACGACCTCAGCGTCGCCATCGGCCAGCAGGCCTGCATACACTGAGCCCATTGCGCCGGCGCCGAGAACTACGACGCGTGGTGGAGTGTCACGCTGCATCCTCATGCCAAGATGCGCGCTATTGAAGGAGCAAGCTCGGGTTTTTGCTCGAGCCCGAAACCTGCTGCCATACCTGGTTGGATGTAGCCGTTGGCGGTAGAGCAGTCCGGGCTGAACCCACCGAACGGGCTGAATACGCCCGGGTAAGCTTCGCAACCGCCCAGGCTTAAACCGGCAACGACGTGTAGGTTGATAAGGTGCCCGCCATGGGGGTGCATCTGCGCTCGCAAGTAGCCATTTGTTTCGAGCAACTCGATCATCTCGACGTACTCGGTCAGCCCATAGCTCAGCCCCGGGTCCATCTGAAACACGTCTCGCTGTTGGCGCATGCCCGCGTAGCGCAGAAGGTTGCGAACATCAGCTGTAGAAAACAGGTTTTCACCGGTGGCTATGGGATCTGGAAACTCGCTGGTTAAGGCTTGATTGAGGGCAAAATCCAATGGGTCCCCGGGTTCTTCGAACCAGCGCAAGCCATAGGAAGACAGGGCCCGAGCGTACGTCAGCGCGGTGGTTAGATCGAAACGGCCATTGGCATCGACCGCAACGTGGCCCGGTGTGGCCGCAACGGTACAAGCTGCGTCGAGCCGTGCCAGGTCTTGTGACAATGGTGCGCCGCCGATCTTGATCTTGTATGACTGATAGCCGAGCTCACGATAACCCTGGAGTTCTTGCATAAGCCCGGCAATGTCGTTGTCGTCATGGTAGTAACCGCCAGCTGCGTAAACTGGCACAGCATCGATGGGTGCATTGTTTCCAAAACTGCGGGCAATGGTGCGCCAAGCCGGCTCTGCGCGCAGCTTGGCATTGAGATCCCAAGCTGCGAGTTCGATGGCCGCAACAGCAGCGGCCCGATCGCCGTGCCCGCCTGGCTTTTCATTGGCCATTGCTGCGTCCCGGAGCTTGCGTGGGCACAGCGTTTGACCGTCTTCTGTTAGCAGCGCTTCCGGATCGGTGCCTGCAATGCGAGGAAAAAAACGTTCACGCAACAATCCGCCTTGAGCGAATCGACCGATGGAGTTGAAAGCCAAGCCGCACAGCGGTTTTCCGTCTCGAACCACATCGGTTACCAACGCGACCAATGACACGGTGTGCGAGCTGAAGCTCACCAGCGCGTTGGCGATATTCGCGACCAGGGGGACGCTGATCTCGCGCAGGTCGACAATCTTCATTGATCTTTTATCCTAAGCGCTGAGAACGTATTGAGTTGAAGACTATGGCTGAAGAATCGCCTTTTGTGGTCATTGTGCAGTTTCGCACCGAAGTTGGACAACAGGCCGAAGCGCTGCAACAGATCGGTGCGTATGTCGATGGCTTCTTGCGCTTGCAGGATGGCTTCCTTGGTAGTGAGTTGCTACGGGATGGTTCGGGTACGGCCGTGGTGCATGTGGCTCGCTGGCGCAGCGAGCCAGATTTTAGAGCTTTCGCAGCACAGGCCCAGTCGCACCCAGACCTGCCTAAACTACGGCGTTATCAACCTGTAGCGTCTTTTCATTCGATTTGGCAGCGCTATGAGTCGCCTGGGTAGCCTGGGCTAAGCGCTGGCTCAAAGCCGACGCACCCAGGCGTCAATGCGATCTGCGACTTCGTCTCGAGCACCGTTTGGCTGGGTTAGATAGTGATCGCCGGTCATGAACTCCAGCACCTTGTTGGTCGTGCCTAGCGCATCATGAATCGCCTGTGCATCGCTTGGAAAGACGCCAGTATCGGCCAAAGACTGAATCACCAGCGCCGGAACTTTGATTCGTGCCAAGTGCGGTGCGCCGCGGCATTGAGACTCCCGCAGGCTCCACATTGATAACCAGGTGCGCAGGGTATTCGTCAGACCGATGCCCCGCGGGCTGAAATTGGCTGTCTTCGGATCACCCGCATAGCACTGTCCCACAGTGCGTTCGGACGGGTCTATGCTGCCATCTAGCAGTCGTAGGTCTGCCCAGGTGCGGAACATATTAAACGCTCTGTCCTGCATCCCCAGCGATGTCATGCGCTCTAACTCAGCGATGGCCCAGTCGCTAATTCGATGGTTGCGGGCGATCTGAGCAGCACGGTAGCGCTTGATGAATTCCTCGGAATAGGGCGGTCCGTGCTCAGGATCAAACATGTTCAAGGTCGGATCGATTGAGGTGGGATCCGTCTCATCGGTCACTGCCGGATCCATCCAGTCTGTTAGTACCTCTGGACGACCGGAGTGGGCACAAAGCGATACGTAAGCGTGACAAGGAATGAGTTCGTTTACGGCATCCGGCAGACTCATGCCTCGAGTCGCGCTGATATTGGGATCGCTAGCCTGAGATTGATAAGCGCCCATGAGCGAACCGCCACCAGAGTTGCCGACAATGACCACCTGTTGCACCCCTGCCTGCTCCAGCAACCAGCGAACTCCCACACCGATATCAATGAGCGCATGCTCGAGAATAAAGAAAGGTTCATTGCCGCGAAATCTTGTGTTCCAACCCAAGAACCCATAGCCGCGTTCCGCCATATAAGGGCCCAGATAGTGTTCGCTGAAGTCGACGTTGTAGTGGGTGGCAATAAACGCCGTTTTTGGCCGTGTTCCCTTCGCCGCATGGTAGAGACCCTGGCAGGGTAGGAAGCCAGCACCGTTGCGCGGCGCGGTGGGAGAGGGTAGCGAGACGAACTGTCGCTCGATCTTGTTGCTGTCGGTTTGTTTGCTCACGTACGCTCCTTAGACGGTGTTCAACTGAGAAATCCTCACTAACTTGAAGCCACTGGCTCGCTATTGAGCAGATCGTATTTCTTCAATACTCCCCGTAGTTGGTGGTAGGTTAACCCCAACAGCTGTGCAGCTTTGCGCTGATTGTGTTTGCTTTGCGCCATGGCTTCGCTCACTAGTGCCACCTCGTAATCCTTCAACGTCGACTTCAGATCCACAGGAAACTGCGTGCCTTCGCCATTTATCCGGGGAACGCCCTGGGTATTGATATGGTCGGAAGCAGAGCTACGGTCACTTTTGCGCCCGATTGGTCGGTACGGCGAATCGAAGGGATCAAAGATGACCTCATCGATTTCCACTTCCTCCTCCCAGCGGTACACAGAGCGTTCAACGACGTTCTTCAATTCTCGAACGTTGCCTGGCCAAGGGTGTGCAAGCATGGCTTCGCGCGCAGTGGCGCTGAATCCAGGGAACAACTCGCGGCCAAGGTCCGAAGCCATGGCGACACCGAAGTGCGCTGCCAACAGCGGGATGTCTTCCAGGCGCTCGCGTAACGGCGGCAGCGTCAACACGTCGAAGGCCAAACGATCGAGTAGATCAGCGCGGAATTCTCCCGCAGCGGCCAGCGCCGGCAGGTCTTCGTTGGTGGCGGCAACAATGCGCACATCGCAATTGAGGGTTTTACTGCCACCCAGACGTTCAAACTCGCCGTACTCGATCACCCGCAGTAACTTTTCCTGCACCGCGGGTGAGGTGGTTGCCAGCTCGTCGAGAAAAAGCGTACCCCCGTGAGCGCGTTCAAAGCGGCCCGAACGCGCTTTAGTTGCGCCGGTAAAGGCGCCGACCTCATGCCCAAACAGCTCGCTCTCCATTAGCGACTCGCTAATCGCCGCGCAATTCACGGTCAGGTAAGCGCCTTCCCACCGATTGGACAAATAGTGCAATCGAGCGGCGATTAGTTCTTTGCCTGTGCCGCGTTCGCCGACGATCAACACCGGGCGGGTTAAGGGGGCTGCGAGGGAGACCTCTTCGAGGATCTGCAGGAACGAAGGCGCCTCACCCAACAAGCGCTCGGCTTCTCGCTGCATATTGCGCATCTCCCTAATAATTGGCCAAAAAGGCTAACCGCCGCGCAACCTAAAATCCAGCGCGCCCACAAAAATCCAATAAAAACAGCAAGTTAGAAGTTTCGAATTTCTGGCACGGTTTCTGAAAGCAATCTAGTGAACGCCGGGTATGGCTCACATCGGGTG
>JBPCXR010000221.1:0-30875 GCA_051027215.1 Pseudomonadales bacterium
CGCCAATTGACGAAAATTGGCGTAACGCCGTCTGCAAGCATGGCGGCCTGCAGTATTCGGGTGCGTCCAATGCCTGCTTTCACGGTTCGCAAACCACCATGCACGAATAGCACAACTCGCTTCACACGCTGAGTCTCGCAGCTACCCAGTTCGCAGACGCGTTGCTCAGTAACCTGGCCACGATCGATGCTCTCAAGTATTCGCTCGGTCTGGGCTGCCAACGCTTTCGCTACGGCCTCTGCGTTCGCCGAATCGTCGGCGAAGGCACTGTTCTTTCTTACGGTGCTGAGCGAGCCGTCGCCTAGATCATAGTAGTTTCCGTCTTTGGTGACATACAGGCTATAGGCCTTTTGCGGCTTAATGACCTTGTCGTACTCATAGCTGCCGAACACCGCACGTAACTCCACATCGCCGGCGTCATCAGCCTGTTGAGCTTGGCCCGTGCAGGCCGACAAAGCGCAGCTCGCGAAGACCATAGCGACGCAGCGGGCAAAGAGTCTTCGGTCCCAATGTGAGATCGGCATTAGCACATCTCCACGTGACGCCAGTCCCTCGACAGCTTAGGGCAACAACAAGGATTGTTCGATCGGAATGAAGCTGTCGGCAGCCTCAATAAGCCAATTGGAGGTGAGTTTTTCCACGCCATAGACTTCAGACTGCGTTCCGAAGCGTTGCCGAATTCGCTCCAGCAGGACGTCAAAGTCGCCATCACCACTCACCAATACCACTCGATCGCACTGCTGCGCCTGTTCAAACACATCCAAAGCAATACCAACATCCCAATCGGCCTTGCTGGTGCCGTCCAACCGCTTCAGTACCGGCCTTAGCTTCACCGTAAAGCCGATCGCATGCAGAATATTTTGAAACTGCATCTGTTTAGCGTCACCTTTGTCAGTAGCGTACGCATACGCCCCAATCAGCTTTCGGTCTTGGGTGACCTGTGCCCAAAACTTGTTGTAGTCGAAGTTTCTGCCATAGGTTTGGCGGCAGGTGTAGTAGACGTTTTGCACGTCTACGAACACGCATACACTAATCAAACTGAATCGGCCCCGGGCTACTTACCGGAGAACTTCGGCTTGCGCTTTTCCAAAAACGCGCGCACTCCTTCCTCGAAGTCTTCACTCTGAAACATGCCGGCTAGGTGCACCATCAGGTGGTCGACTGCCGTATCGTAAGATTCTTCGAGTCCCATTCGCATCATGCGCTTGGTGGTTTGTACCGCCATCGGCGCATTCTCTGCCACTTCTTGGGCCCACTGCATGGCGGTGTCCATGAGTTGGTCGTTTGGTACGACGGCATTGACCAATCCCATTTCCAAACATTCTTCGGCATTGAGCGTACGAGCCCGATAGTACAACTCAGCGGCTTTGGCCCAACCAACCAGGCGCGGTAACAGCCAAGTGCCACCGCTCTCTGGAACTACATTGCGCTTGGCGGTGACCGCTGCCATCTTGGCGTTTTCTGACGCGATGCGCATGTCACACAGCAACGTCATGTCCATGCCATATCCAGCCGCAGCACCGTTTACCGCGCAGATGATTGGCGTATCGATGCTCCACATCACATTGATCGGCGCATCGCGCAAATCAAACAGCTGCCGAGGACGGTTGTTGCCTTGGCGTTCTTCCATGTTGTCACCGGTATGAATTAGATCCAGACCTGAACAGAATCCTCGGCCGGCGCCAGTTAGTACAATACAGCGAGTTTCTGGATCTTTGTTCGCTTCCACCATCTTTGCAGACAGCTCCTCGAGCATGTCACGGCTGATCGCGTTCAGCCGTTCCGGGCGATTCAGCGTCATCACTGCGACATGTCCGTGCTGCTCGATCAAAAGCTCTTCGGTTTTTGAAGGGGAAACTGCCATAGTCGTTCTCTATATTGGTTTATGTTCGTCGTTTACGCCGGTTTTCAAGGGCAGGTCCGGCGCATTATGTGCGATGCAATCTCACTGGAAGGTCTGTAATGCCATGAATAAAATTGTTTGGATTTACTACCGGCTCACCTACAAGCTCTATTCGATCGAAGCGCGTTTCGATTTCTTCCCACAAAGTCTTCAGCTGCATCTCTGCCAAGCGATTACCCATGCAACGATGCACACCGAAACCAAAGGAAACGTGGTTGCGGGCATTGGCCCGATCTATACGCAGCTTGTCGGCATCCTCAAACACAGACTCGTCCCGATTGCCGGACAGATACCACATAATCACTTTCTCACCAGCGGCAATCTGTTTTCCCCCAAGCGTCACGTCTTCCGTTGTGGTTCGTCGCATGTGAATCACGGGGGACTGCAGGCGAATCATCTCGGCGACCATATTGGGAATGAGAGAGCGATCTGCTTTTAGCTTTGCATATTCTTCGGGTTGGCGATTGAGCGCCAGAACGCCACCGGAGATGGAGTTACGGGTGGTATCGTTGCCACCTACGATTAGCAGCAAAATATTGCCGATGAACTCTTTCGGGCGCGTGTGCATGTCGCGCGTGGATTCGCCATGGGCGAGCATCGAAATTAGGTCATGTCCAGGTTCGCTGGCTGCGCGTGCTTGCCACAGCTCCATGAACGTATTGGCACATTCGGTGAAGGCCGCCACCCGAGCTTCGCGGCTAGGCCCTGCATCACCAGTCAGCTCGGGAGAAGCTGTGGTGATGTCAGACCACTCGATGAGCTTGTGTCGGTCTGCATAGGGGAAGTCGAACAGCGTGGCCAGCATGCGCGCGGTCAGCTCAACCGAAACGTGCTCCACCCAGTTGAAATTCTCGCCTACTGGAAGGTTGTCTAAGATGTCCACAACCCGTTCGCGAATAATCGGCTGGAGGGTCTTGAGGTTAGAAGGCGATACCGACGGAGACACCGTGCGGCGCTGAGCCGAGTGCTTGGGTTCGTCCATCGCGATAAAATTGTCTAGTCGGACTTCATCGGTTTCTGGAACATCGGCGATGGTGATGCCCCCTACCTCGGAAGAAAATCGCAAATGGTCGGTGTCTACGCTACGGATGTCAGCATGACGGGTGACCGACCAATAGGGCCCGGTATCGGAAGCTGGGCAGTAGTGAACCGGATCTTCAGCCCGCAACCTGGCAAACCAATGCTGCCAGCTGCCGTCGGCGTAGATGCTGGGTTTACTAACATCGATGGCTTCCAACGGGGTGCTATTGATGTGCTCTAGGCTCTCTCTACTTGCTACCACAACATTCCTCCCACTTTTACCCAACGCTACAACGAATACCGACGATTGCAAACACCATAGTTCGACAAGCGAATGTTACTCCCCCCTCTCCTTGGCGACTCTGGACTCCCTACGCCATCTACCCGGCGCGACGCCAAAGTACGCTCGAAACGCTTTGCGAAATGCCGCTTCAGACTCATAGCCCACATTTTCCGCTATCGCTCCCATTGATTCGACCGTATCTGTCAAAGCGTTCGCGGCGGCCTGCATCCGCCAGTGTTTCACATATTGCCCCGGGGTCAGACCAACCTCGCGCTTAAAGCGCTGAGAAAAAGCGGACTCACTCATGTGGGCGATTGTGGCCAAACTAGGCACTGAGTGCTCCCGCCCGGGAAATCGATGAATCAGCGCGAGCACCGGGCCTAGGCTGGGGTCCGCTAAGGCTCCTAATAGACCTTTTAAGCGCCCAGCCGCGAGCTCCGCACGTAGCATCTGCACGAAAACCAGTTCCGCCAGCCGATCGATGGCTAGATCACTGCCCAGTTGCGGCTGAGCCGCTTCCCGCATCCAGAGCTGGGCCAGTTCGCGGGCGCTGGCACTAGCACTGTCAGTGATGCCAAACACCATGGTCGGCGGCAGGCTCGCCAACAGCGGTTCGGCAACCCGGCGATTGAACAGAAAATAGCCACAGACCAGACGCGTAACGGGGCCCTCCATTCGCAGTGGTGGTGGTCTGTTGATAATTGCAGGATCCGGCTCGGCCCCAGAAGCGGTCAGCACATGGGCGGCATCGTTAGGAAACAACACCAGCTGCCCGGCAAGCAGGCGTCGCGGCGCTGCTGAATCGGCGTGCAACCAGCCCTCTCCTTGAGTGACCAGATGGAAGGGCACGTGGCGACTGCCTGATGTATCCACGCCCCAATTACCACAGTACTCACCGCTAAAAAAAATTCGCGCAGCGAAGCTCACTTTACGGAGCAGCAAGCTAAGCGGATCACCCTCTTCTACGGTTTTGGACATATTTTGTACCGTTTTTGGCATATTTCAATCGCACTGAGGAGCATAAGGTAGTTTCCACGCTTGAGTCACCCTTTCCGGCATGGGTGCTCGGCGACGACAAACCCAAACCAGGAGGAATCTGACATGTCCACCATCCCTATCACCAGCAGCGACCGCTTCCGCCTTGAAGTACTGGACGCTGGAAGACCTGTTCTCGTCGACTTCTATGCCGATTGGTGCGGGCCGTGCCAAGCCATGACGCCGATACTCGAGCAATTTGCCAAGACGCAGAGCGGAACTGTCGACGTCGTCAAGGTGAACATCGATCAGGATGCTGAGCTGGCCGCAAGCTACGGCGTGCGCAGCATCCCTAGTTTGGTGCTTTTTAGCGACGGCGAACCGGTCGCCACCCAGGTTGGGGTGCAGTCATTGGCCCAACTCAATCAACTCATTCAATAACCCAGCGCGAGTCCGCAAAAAAATGCGGGCTCGCCAATACCAAAGGAACCTTCTCATGACTACGTTCGTTCGACACTCTCTGACTCTCATGCTGCTAATTATTGCCCTACCGGCCAACTCCGGCGTGGAAACAGCCACCGATAGCAATGACGTGATCCTCGCAGGACACGATGCCGTTGCCTATTTCAACGAAAACCGACCAGTACTCGGCAGCAGTGAGTACACAGCGCAGTACGACGGTGCGGTGTATCGATTTGCTTCAGCCAAGAATCGAGACCTGTTTCGCTCCAATCCGGCGAAGTTCGCTCCTGCCTATGGCGGCTACTGCGCGTTGGGCACTTCCTTTGGCAAGAAGTTTGAGGTGGATGGCAAGGCGTTCGAGATCGTCGAAGGCCGTCTGTACGTCAACAAGAACCTCAAGGTGTACGCCAGTTGGCGCAAGGAAATACCAAAAAATATTGTTAAGTCTGAAGGCCGCTGGCCCCAAATCAAGCACCTAGCTGCGGAGGATCTGTAGCCACTCTGCGCGCTTGATCAGGTCACACGTCCACCGGCGGCACGATCTACCAGGGCTCGAATCAGCAGGGGAATGACCGCTTCCGCGGTGACTCCCCTGCTGTAATACCGGGGCTAGTCAGAATCAGTAGAATCGTCGTGTTCTGAAACCTGTTGGACAGTCCCAATGCCATCCCACCTGGGCAGCTGAGCAAACCGCCACGATCCTATCAACTCGCAGCGTAGGTACGTTAATCCAAGAAATGCTGCAGAATTTGGCGCCTACATACTAGATTTGGCTCTGCTAGCCAGTTAGCCCTCAGGCGCTGACTCTACACAGCGGACCATTTCAGCTTGGTACCCCTTACCCCGTTCGTTAACGATGTCCAGCACATTCAGCGAAGTAGGTACGTAGGCGAAACCAATCTTTAACTGCGGATGCCATTGAAAGATTGAACCTCCAAGGCCCATCCAGCCGAAATATCCTTCCCTGCCTTGATTCAAACCTCGATCTAGAGGCCGATCGGCAGGACTCGGTCCGGGAAAGCTCGCCAGCCCACCTTGGGTAAAAGTCGTGTTCAACGCCATCATAGTTCGCTGCACAGGCGCGCCATGCAGTTCCGCATTTGCACGCTCACCAAGCAGCTGACGCTCTGCTACACGACCACCATTAGCCATCACTGCGGCGAGCTTTGCGAGACCTCGAGCAGAGCACTTCGCCCCCGCAGACGGAATCTCCCCCTTGGCCAGCGCCGGCGTATCCAACACCGACAGCTTTTTCATGCCAGAAATCGGTACAGGCGAACCAGCGGTGGTTCGATTCTTCATGCCAGCGCGTAGTCGCCAAAACTTGGCTATGGTCTGTGCTAAATTGAGTTCCATTTTTCGCCCCATGGCCTTTGGGCGAAGACCCTGCAGGAATTGATAGCCGAACCCAAGCATTGCCACCTCATTAATGCGTGGTAGCTCATGATCGTGCAATCCGATGAACACATCTGCATCTAATGGCTCGGAAATCTCTTCGCGCAGAAACTGCCCCATGGTGCGACCCAAGGGCTCCACACGACGGAAAATCTCGTTGGCAATCCAGCCTCGGGTAATCGCATGGTATTCCCGTTGTTTGCCGTCCCCCAATCGAAATTTCTGTACCTGGCGCTCGATGATCGCGCCAACGGCGTTTGTTTTGAGTTTTCCGGGGTGTAGATCGTGCGGGTCTAGAGTCGTGTCGAAGGCGGCTAAACCCGCCTCGTGGCGCATGAGATCGGCAATGGTCGTTTCTCGTATGCTGCTCGCAGCAAACTCAGGCCAGTAATCGGTGATCTTAGCGTTGTATTCTAGCTGTCCGCGATCAACCAACATGGCCATGGTGATGGCTTCTAGACTCTTGCCACTGCTAAAGACATTCACCAACGAATCGCCGGAGAAGCTAGCGTCATCTATGGCACTCGCCCACAGATCAACCACACACTCCGTCCCAACATAGACACACAATTGGGTGTTGCGCTCAACCAGTGTGCGCATGTTTTGCTCGTAGAGCTGCTTAACAGACTCAAACCCGGGTGCAACCGAACCTTCGATTTGCATACTAGAGAGCACCCGAACCGGGATTGCGGGGCACCAACCCACCCTGGGACGGATCCATCACACGAATCGGATCTGCTTGCCCATCCCAATCGTCTGCAGCTTGTTTCAGTAAGCCGAAGAGGTGATCGTAAAAGTCACTGCGCGCCATGAGCTGTACCATGGTTCCTGGATGATCAGACAAATCCAAGTAGGCATGGGCCTCGTAAGAAGGCGGCGCGCCGTAGCGCTGCCAAACGCGATAGCGGACATCCTTGTGGTCGAGTTCAGCCAGCTTCGCATCAATATCGTCGACCCAGAACGCTAGATGCTGTAAACCACCGGCGGGCATCTGCTCCAGGAAGTCACGATAGATCGATGGATGATCGAGTGAAGGCATAATGACTTCGATCTGCTGATCACCGGAGTAAGCAAAACCGGCTTGCATTGCCGCGGAGATTGGCTGGTCATCGTAGAGACCAGGAAAGTCTGCGATATCTACAAACACGAATGGTCCAACACCTCGGGCCAGCCAATGTTGCATTCCCGCTTCAACGTCCGGCACTACGTACCCTTGTTGCACGACTGGTCCAAAGAGTGTGCTCATACCTTCTCTCCGAGAGCTCTATATGGAGGCTCGCTGGTCTAAACGTGGGGTTAGGGGCGCATAATACGCTATCGGGTAACGGGTTTTCAGCGCTATCGAATCAGCAAAATGCGATCATTGAGACGATTTAGCCATTCGACTCTGCGCTCGGTCACAACAGCGTTAACATCCAGGGGTATTCACAGTTTATCGTGACCTCTGCTCACATATCTCTGCTGCTTCAAACTGCCGCTGGGGTCACGTCGGCGATACAACCGGCAAGATCTGTTTTGCTGAAGGGTTTAGGCAGGAACCGGACGTTGCGCTCACTCGATAGTTGCTCGGTAATTTGATCCGAGGTAAAACCGCTGATCATTACTACCGGCAAATCTTGGCAGTGTGGGAGCGCTCGAATTTTACCCAAGGTAGTCCAGCCATCCATACCGGGCATAGATACATCAATGATCGCAACCGCAGGGGTGACTTCGTGTGCAAGGTAGTCCAGCGCCTCCTCACCGCCTTCACAGCTCACAGCGTGGTAGCCACAGGCTTCAAGCATGGCCACCATCACGACACGTACGGACTCTTCATCATCAACGACTAAAACAGTCCCATGGCCTTCCAACATCTTCGTGCCGACGTTGTTAGTCCGCTCCTCGTCCTCCGGTGCTTGAACGAGTGGAAAATGCATACTGATCGTCGTTCCAACGCCCGGCTCTGAACGAATCGCCAATCCAGCTTCGTGGCTTCGGATAACACCTTGTACAACAGCGAGACCCAGGCCCCGGCCACGCGGTTTGCTTGTATAAAACGGGTCAAAGATCTTCGAGAGAACCTGGGGTTCGATGCCCGCTCCGGTGTCGGCAATACTAATGCTGACATACTCGTCATGCCCCAATTCCCGGCCGATGATGACGCCAGGCTCGTGAGCCAGATCTCGCGCATCAACGCTGGTTGTAATAACAACGGTGCCGCGATCTTCGATGGCTTCTGCTGCATTCAGAGTCAGATTGATCAACACCTGCTGTAACTGGGTTTGATCAACTGAAACGTAGGCCATTTTGGAAGTCAGGTCAGAGACCACCTCCACACCGGGGTGATCCGCGAGTGAAACCAGCTCCCTGCTATTCTGAATCAACCTATTCACGTCTATGCTGACGCGCTGTCCAGGTTTGCGACCCGCATAGTCCAGCAAAATGGAAACGATGTCTCCTGCCTGGGCTGCCGCGGATTGCAGACGCTCTACATAGTCACGTGCAGGATGATTGGCGTCCATTGCGTCGATGGCAAGGCTCGCATTGCCAAGAATGGTTAGCAGCAGATTGTTGTAATCGTGTGCAATCGCGCCAGCCATCAAACCAACGCTCTCTAGCTTCTGCGAGGTGATGAGCGCGGTTTCCATGGACGAGCGCTCAGCGTCATGTTGCATACGCTCCAACTCGGCGCTCACGCGATTGGCATAGATCTTAAGCAGCGGGGCATGTGCCATTGACTCTGCGAGAGGATGCTTATGCATGATCGCTATGTGCCCCAGCACATGGCCCGCTGCATCGCGCAGGACGACACCTAGATACGCTTCGAGTTCAAAATCGTGAATAAACTGCACATCGGGGTAGGCTTCACGAAGCCCAGATCGAATGAAAACCACGTCGTTCTCGTCGAGCCTCTCGCACGGTGCTTGTTTTCTGCTGATCCAAACGTCATCGAAATCGTGAACAGTCGCGCCATCATGAAAAAAAGATCGAAACAGAAACGAATCGCGACTGGCGTCTGACCACTGAGTGATGAAAGCCGAGCTTACCTGTAAGGCGTTACTGATGAATTTTGCAATCCTGCCAAACAATTCATCGCCAGAAAGCGCGATCCACTCTGCGGCATCCAGCGTGTAGCGGCGCGAAAGCACGGCGAGCAGCTCTGCAGTCACGCGCGGTGCCCACCACTGCAGAAGCTCAAGCGACTGATCGCCAAGGGTGTCGGCCTTATCGTCGAACGCGCAGATCAGTCCTATTACCCGATCGTGCAGGAGCAGTGGTACGCCTTGATAACCCTCCACGCGACCTTGCTGAAACATCTCATCGTCCGGATACAGCCGGTTGGCGGCTTCGTTGATGCACACGGGATGACCTTGGAGAATAACTTCTCGACAGGGCGTGTTGGAGACGGTGTAGCTGTGGGGAAGTTCTAACCTAGGTGAATTACACGCTTTACTCAGTACGTGGACCGCGTCGCCCTGGGTGGTGACTTCTCCAACCGTGACCGCGTTGACGTTTAGCTCGTCGCGCAACCAGTTAGAAAACGCCGCCAAAAACTCCATTCCAGATAGCCGGCCGATCTGCAGCTGACGGGCCGCGTCACTGCTAGGGGCACGCATAAGCTGGGGCAAGGTATCCATGCCGATTTCCCGCCGCGAAAGCTATATCTAACGCCTGTAAGTTGACGATTTCAAGGGCCAGTTATGGTTCACAGCGATGGGTCAATTGAGCTTGCGGATTGTACGCATAGCTCTGCTCGGTCGTTGCTAGGTAGGCTGGCAGCGTGACGCAAGAATTCTGGCAGCTGCACTATGCCGACGACTTTATGCTCCTTTGCAATCCAGTTTACGCTTATCGTGCTCTGCACCGGTGGCTGCGTCTATCTTCCGAGCATCGAGAAGCAGACACCTAGCAATGCGTTAGCAGCAAATACAGATTCACGGATAGCGCGTTTCCTAGAAGCTGCAGCTCAATCGCAATCAGAGCGCGCGCTGTTAATCGACTCCCCTGAATTCGCGCTCACTTCGCGTCTTGATCTGATAGATGCGGCGGATGACAGCATTGATCTGCAATATTTCATCTGGCAGAACGATTCCACTGGCATTTTAGTCATTGAGAAAATACTCGAGGCTGCGGATCGCGGGGTGCGTGTTCGAGCACTGGTAGATGACGTGCAGCTCAACGGATTGGTAAACCGGCTAAACGCGTTGAACGACCACGCCAACATCGAGATCCGCATATTCAACCCTTTTAGCATCCGGTGGCGCTACGAACTTGGTATTTTGCGGCTGGCTGAGTTTGCTATCGATGGCAACAGGCTCAATCATCGCATGCACAACAAACTTTTGGTGGTGGATAATCAGCTAGCCGTTCTGGGTGGACGCAATATTGGTGATGACTATTTTGGTAAAAGCACTCATCGCAATTTCATCGATCTAGACATCTTGTTGTCTGGCTCGATAATACCTGAGCTTTCGCAAGGGTTTGACACCTATTGGAACAGTCAGTGGGCTTACCCGGTAAACGAGTTGCTGGATTTAACACCCGTGCCGGATCAGCTGAAAGAAGTGCGTCTTCGCATTCGTAAACGCATCAAGGAACGCCCTGAGATTGACATTCTCGCCAAAGAATCGACGGTCTCGGACACGCTCATGCAGATCTCTCAAGGATCTGAAATACGCAAATATGTGGTAGTGGTAGACGACCCTGACGTCAGTTGGTTCGACAAACCAGACGAGCTTGTCGACGACCTCACCGCGGTGGCGCTAAGGGCAGAACGAGAGATTTTAATCGTAACCCCATATTTAATCCCAACGCCGGAACTGATCAATGCCGCACGAAAATTGATCAGTAGAGGAGTAAATATCAGCATTGTCACGAACTCCTTGGAAACCAACGACGTGGTCATTGCTCAAGCAGCGTATTCCCACTACCGAAAGCGAGTGGTTGAAGCTGGTATAAGCCTCTATGAGATGCGGGGAGACGCGGACGTCGTTGGCCGTACCAACGTCGCAAAAAATATTTCCCTCCATACCAAGTACATCATTTTCGATGAGGACAAAGTGTTCATGGGCTCTTTTAATCTAGACCCGCGGTCGCTCTATTTGAATACCGAGCTGGGGGTTGTTCTAGACTCACCCGCTCTCGCGAAAAGCTTGCGTAGTGCTTTCTATCGCCTCACAGAATCGCATAACTCCTGGAAAATACTGAAAGGCGACAACGGAGTCCGCTGGCAGTCAGCTGACGAGACCTTCAAACGCACCCCAGCAAAGAATCTATGGCAGCGCTTTCGATATTGGATCTATCGTCTACTACCTGTGTCTCGGCAGCTGTAGCCTTCGATACGCGTTCTGCTACGCTCTATAACCAGCTTCCTTATTCAGGATCCGCCGTAAAGCGCGTGACATCGTATCCGTAGGAAATCGTCGGCTCATGGAACAACTCAACTGCTGGTGCGATTTCGGCTAGTGATTTAGTTAAGTCCAACAGGCGCTTACTCTCTGTGGAGGCCTCTGCAATGGATACCTTAGACAGATAAGCCAATGCCTCATCCAAACGCGGCAACATCGCATCGTAGAACGCTTGAAGATCCTCCATGTTGCTGGCGCTGCGACGAGCGCTACGCTCAGCCATGGTCGGCAATGACCAACTCAACCACTTCTCCAAATCTTCAAAACCAGCCGGCAACACCCTGCTCACGCCTCCTCGCTGTTTTGCTGGATCATCTGATCTCCTTCGAATAGTCCCTGGCGAATCAATAGCTCTTCGTCCTTCAAGACGAAATGTTGCTTTGCCCCGCTTTTGAGCATCGCCTGGGTTTCTTCGATTTGCCGACCGTCCTCACACATGATGTCGCGGAACATAACCCTGCTGTACTCCTGACTAAACTGCTCCGCCAGGGTCTTCGGCTGCGGATAACAGATCATCGACCGCCAAAGCGTCTTGTCCACACCCAAGGGTAAGAATTGATGAACGAAGTAGCTACCCCGAGCCACGGCCAAAAAGAAGGCTGGGAAGAACACTTGCAATTCGTAGGACCAATCGGGGCTGTCTGTTGGGTTGACACCTAGCGCAGAGAGTTCCTCAGCTTGTTCGCTACCCAACGCTGCACTGACGATGGTAGAACCATGTGCATAGGCATGGGCTGCCACCGGACTGGGTACGTGGTTCACGTTGCCAAACAGAGAAGCACGACCGTGATGGCCCACTACTGCAATGTCTATGAGTCGAGTATGGGGGTTCTCGCCGTTACGGTAAGCATCGGGCAATGAGCGGCGATGTTGGTACGGCGTATGACACACTTCCTGGAAGGCATCTTTGACCAACTTCCAGTTTGCGTTCACCACCGTTTCAAATCGATGTACCTTCCCGGAGATCGCCGCAAACGGATAGCCTTTGAGCCCCGCACCCAGCTCACCTAGATACTGGGCTAAAGTTTCGCGTGGTTCGGGATCGACGTTTACGAAGACAAAACCTTCCCACACATCCACCTGCACCGGTGACAATCCGAGACAACCTTTGTCTAGATCGAAGTAGTTGTCCTGATCTGGCACAAAGGTGAGGTCTCCACTTAAGGAATAGGACCATCCGTGGAAACGACAGGTAAACGCGTCGACACTTCCCCGCTCGTCATAGGCAATCTTGTTTCCGCGGTGGGAGCACATGTTGTGAAACGCTCTAACATCGCCCTCATCGCTCCTCACCACTATTACGGATGTCTCACATGCGGGAAGGTCTACTACCAGATAGTCTCCAGGCTGGCAGATTTCCTCAACTCGGCATGCGTAAAGCCAGACGCGCTTGAAGATGTGTGCAACCTCAAGATCGTAGTAGTCAGGGGAAACGTAGGATTCGATAGGAACAGGGCCTGTACCCATTTCCGGATATTGGTAGTGGTAGCGCTTCGGTGCTTTGTAGGGTGATTGAGCTTCAGCCATTAGACCAGTTTCCTGTTTCCGCAGACCGATATCCTGACATAGAAATCGCGTTCTTGCAGTCCAGCGTCATCTCGCGGATGGGTGCGAATCGAAATTTAGGGTAGTCTTTGAACATCGACGACCTAGGGCCGCAACCCGGGATTAGAGGATCTATGAGCCTACAAAGTATCGCGGTGAGCCCCCTCACACCCCACATCGGCGCCGAAATCGACGGCATTGACCTCTCCCAACCCATGTCGAATGAGCAGTTCAGCGCTCTGTACCAAGCTTGGTTGGACTGGAAAGTGCTGGTATTCAGGGATCAAGAGCTTAGCCGCGACCAACACAAAGCGTTCGCCGGACGCTTTGGCTCGTTACACGTACATCCCATGCAACACAGCTATGGCGGCGATCCAGAAATACTGACGGTCCAGACCACCAAGGACTCTAAATACACGGCCGGCAATCGCTGGCACACCGATGTGACTTGTGACGCAATCCCACCGTTGGGCTCTATGCTGTACATCAAGCAAACGCCAGAGGGTGGTGGCGGTGACACATTGTTTGCCGACATGTACCTCGCTTACGAACTGCTCTCAGACACAATGAAGTCGTTGCTCGAAGATCTCACCGCGATACATGATGGCGCGATTCCCTATACCGGGGGCTATGGCGTTGCACCGCCGGCAGGAGAGCAGTATCCACGCAACGAACACCCGGTCGTCGTTACCCATCCGGAGACCGGTAAAAGGCTCCTCTACATTAATTCCGGCTTTACTTCGCACATCCGTGGCATGAAGCCTTGGGAAAGCAAAATGCTACTCGAGGGGCTATACCAGCACATCGCCACAGAGGTACGCCTGCCCTGTCGCGTGCAGTGGCGACCCAATACGCTAACGTTTTGGGACAACCGCTGCACTCAACACCACTCAATTTGGGACTACTATCCAAATACGCGGTATGGCGAGCGGGTTTCAATCGTTGGCGAGCAGCGGCCGGCCGCCTGACGCAAGGTGGGTTCTGCAGTACTGATTCATGACAGCGTCAGCTGAAACAACGGCACCGGACTCAACGACGCCGCCGTGGCCGAATACCACCTACGCCTGGTACGTCGTAATCGTACTGTTCGTCGGTTCTGTGTTTTCCTTTCTTGACCGCCAGATCATCGCCCTGCTGGTGGAGGACATTAAACTTGACCTGGGCCTAAATGACTTTGAGATTGGTCTGCTACAAGGACCACCGTTCGGCATTTTCTATGCCGTCATGTCGATTCCCATCGCGCTATTGGCAGATCGCCAAAACCGTCGAAATATCATCGTCGCTGGTGTGACTTTTTGGAGTTTAGCCACTGCGGCGTGCGGGTTGGCTGGCAATTTCTGGCAACTGTTTCTTGCGCGAGTCGGCGTCGGGAGCGGCGAAGCCTGCCTGTCACCCTGCGCGTACTCCATGATCAGCGACTATTTTCGTCGGCAACTGCTGCCACTAGCCATGGCTGTCTTCACCATGGGCAACCTCGCTGGCGTTGGCCTTGCCATGATCGTGGGCGGCGCAGTGACCAGCTATGCGGAGAGTCTGGGTCAAATAGTTTTGCCCATTGTCGGCGAAATCGCCCACTGGCAATTTTCATTCCTGGTGATCGGTCTGCCAGGATTACTGTTGGCCTTGGTGGTTCTCACGATTCGCGAACCACTGCGGCGTGGCGGCAGCCGTAGCGCCGACAGCACAACCTTGCGCGCCTTTGGCCGTTTCGTGCGCCTGCATACCGCTACCTTCGCAACGCTATTCGGCAGCTTTACGCTGCTGGTCATGGTGGCGTACGGAAACTTCGCTTGGGTTCCCACCTTCATGATGCGCAAGTTTGACTGGTCACCGGCCGAAGCCGGGGCAATCTACGGCACACTGGTTGCCGTGTTTGGCACCAGCGGTGCGCTGTTCGGTGGCTGGCTGGCAAGTTGGCTGGCCAAGCGTGGCCACACCGATGCGCCCTACCGAGCAACAATGATCTGCTCCCTACCGCTGGCGCCGCTGGCCGTGATTGTCTTCATGCTCGCACCGGATGGCGATAGCGCAGCTTATTGGTTCGCGCCCTATCAGTTCCTCAGCGCCGTTCCGGCAGGGCTTGCCGCAACAGCAATGATGACCATTACGCCCAATGAAATGCGCGCAAAGATTTCCTCTGCCTATCTTTTCTTCAGTAACTTCATCGGCCTGTCCCTCGGCGCAGCTACCGTCGGCTTTATCACTCACTATGTACTCGCCGACGAGCAGCAAGTAGGCCTGTCGCTGGCGATTGTTAATGGCATTGGCGCGCCCGGCGCAGTGATATTGATCTTTCTAGGTATGAAGCACTTCCGGCGCAGCGTTGCCGAACTTGAGGCGATGGAAGCAGAGCCGGTTGTGGGGTCGGAGTAAAGGGACTGAGTAAATCTTTTACTCCATCCTTTTACTCCGATCCCACCGCTCTGCGAGCCAAGTAGCAAGTCTTCGTTGAGCGTGCGCTGTCCAATGCCCATCTACGGGAAAGTACCAGTGCTCGCTATCCTCTTCTTTCAGCTGGCGAATCACCGGTTCCAGATCAACGAAATCAAGGTTTCTAAGTCGCGATGCTAGGTGATTGCCGAGCCCGGCATGGGTGATAGTTGCCTGAGCCTGTATTCCGTAAAACCTTGGCGATGCCTTACCCACCATGTTCTCCTCGGGGAAGGCCCACCCGGCGGGTATGAGATAAATACTTAGCGATACCTTGCGCGCCTGCAGGAGCGTCCGGATGCGCTCAATATCGTTAATGGCGTTGTCCACTGCTTCTCGCTGGACTGATGACCAGCATTTCGAAGGTCTAGCAAAGGCGAGATAGTCATAAAGCAAGGTCGGTAAGTGTTCCCTACGATCGGCGTATGCTGGCAACGGCTCACAGCTGGCATCAAATGCTGCAAAAGCGGTTGAATCGAAAGATGGCTTTGCGTTCACCAGCGCCTGCTTCGATTTTTCTGCCTTGGCTACCTTGCGGAACTGTGCCCATCTGGAAAGGAAAAAAGACCGCCGTGTAAGGCTGGCTAGTAACGAGTCGTCAGCCGATTTAGCTTTGGTGGTATTGAACTCGAAATAGGCTGCGTCGCTGGATTTGAGATGCTCGTAATAGCCCAGGTTGGAATTACCATAGCTGGCAATAAAATCGTTCGTCATCAGCAGCAGGTTGACATGACTGCCAGGTTTGGACACATGCTCGCGAAACCAATTCAACATCGTGATCGGAGCCCACGACGAGTACCCTACCTGCAGCGCCTGCAGATCACCCACCGGCATTTGCGCAGTTAAGCGTCGAGCGAACGAAACCTCTTCAGCTTGTAGAAAGCTATCACCGATATTGATGATGTCGTAGTCAGCGAAGTCTGTAGTCGACTCCCGTGTGTCAGGCTTTGGCACGGCGATCGCAGATTGATTTACGAAGGTGTCGACCACAGCACCTCCATCCGCTCTGGCCATATAACGACGGTGCACAATTCCAGGGCAGTAGTTGTGATGTACCTGGGCATCCGGACAGGTGACCCCGGCAACGGTATAGGGGTCATACCGCAACCAAGTCCCGAGAAATAATTCAACAATCACCAGTAAAGCGGCGAAAACGAAGAGGTTTACGGTAAAGATCCTGATCATATTCACCCATCTCGGCAGTAGTGGGGTCGGAGTGAAGGGGCACGGTGAAGGATCTACTCTGACCCTTTACTTCAACCCCATTACTCAACTATTCCCTTCTTCGCGTAGATGGTGATCCAGTGAATCCCCAAATGCTCCGATAACTTGGCGTGCAGGTCGACCATGCCCTGCTCCTTGTGAAGGAACAACAATCGATTCACTGAGTAGCTATTCATTTCCATGGGCGCGACCAAGTGGGGGTTATTCCACACCAGTCGGGCTACAGCCTGCGCGCCCGGGATGCGGTTTTTCAACCAAGTTAACAGCCTTCGATGAACGGGGGCCTGCCAGCGATAAACGAACTGCAGTGCACTAACGCCGCCGGATTGCAGACGCTGGAGCAGCTGCGCTACCAGTGCTTCGCCCTGCTTCGGGCGGATGTGCTGGAAGACGATGTGGGAATGCACAAAGTCATAGCTAATCGACTCATCTGCGACGAATTGCGCCGTGGTGAGCAATTGAACATTGGATAAGTTTTCCCGCTGCTCGGCATTGTGCTGGGCTTCCGCCAACATTTCTTCAGAAACGTCCACGCCGACAGCGCTCTCGCAGCACTTGCCAAGCGGCAACAACACTCTGCCGGTGCCACACCCAAAGTCCAATGCTCGAGTCGGCTGAAAATTTGCGTCTACCTTGGCCTTTATCTGTTCAAAGATGTTTGCCAAGTGCAACTCACCACTGGAAAAGAAATCTTCTAGCACTTCGGCAGACTGATTCGCGGCCAGGTATTTTTCGCTGGTAATGACCGCGTAATAGGGTTCTTTTGCTGCCCAGATCTTCCAGGCCTTGGCTGTTTTCACGATTTGGCGACCGCCCTGATTTCTCGGCAGCCTATTCGCTCAGTTGCAGCTGTTCAAGCAGCAGCCGCGCCAAAGCCTTGTTGCCTGCAGCATTGAAGTGCCCATCACCAACCAACTTGAGCTCTTCGGGAACGTCGATCAACAACGTCGCGATATTCTCTTGCCTGCAAAATCGGACGATGTCCTCCGATACCGCGTTGATTCCATGAGCAACAACAGTGAAAGGTACGCCATCATCACTTAACCGGTCAGCAAACTGACGAATCGCGCGCTTACTATGGATCCCCAAACTCGAATTTGCTTCACCGGCGATGGGTAGGAGTTTCGGCCTGGCGTTCGTCTCTATGGGTCTGATCGCATCTCTGTCGAAGGCCTTGCGATAGTAGAGCCACCAGCGCATGGCAAACGGGGCGCTGGCCACATAAGTGTGCTGCCGCAGCCAGTTCACGCCGACCATCGCCGAATGTGTGATGGCGGGCAATTGGGCGTATCGATGGGCTTGTTCGTCGTCCGCATAGTCGTTTTGCGTGGCCAGGTAGATGACGTGTGCCGGTGGAAAACGCTGAGCGACTGCCGCGGACTTCTCGGTGGCTGCGATCGCACCGAAACCATTGAGCCCGAGGTTGAGTACTGCAGTATCAGTGGCTAACAGCCCCTCAAGTTGAGCCGGTAAACTGGATTCGTAGTTAACTCCCCAACCCATGGCGAACGAATCACCCGTCAGATGCACGTAGCGCTGCGCCTCCAGCAAGCGCCGCTGGCGCCCAGCCGGCTGATCGTAGAAGCGGAATCCCTGTGCATTGACCGTGAGCAGAAAGTTGACCACGTAGCCATCATCGCCACTCAATCGCACTACTGAGCTACTGCTGGGTTCGAAATCTGTGTACCAGCGATCGTGGTACCGATAAACTTGCCGAAATTCGTAAGCAAATCGCAGGATGTCCGGATTAACCAGGCGCAAGGTCAACTCGACGAACCCTGCAAACAGGGCGCAGAGCATCAACCACGCGACCCAAGGTTTACGCTCGAATCTTGTCGCTGCGGTATCGGACTTAGTCATTTTTCTGCCGCTTTCCCACAGACGGTATGATCCAATCGCTTGCTGCCTCAATTGCCCTGCTCTGCGAATGCACCTGAGCAAACCATGAAGTCAGTGCTAGGCAACGGCGCGCTGGTGCTGGTCTCTCTACTGACATTGGTAGGCTTGTTCGAACTGTATCTGTGGGTCCGCTATGAGCGAGAACACGATAGGTTGAAGGACCGCTACACCAATCACGAAGTGTGCACCAGAGCCGCTCAAGATCGCCGTCTAATCTACGAATTTGTGCCCGGGGAGCGGTGTGGCGTGAATTCGCTAGGCTTCATGGATATTGAACGTTCAGTAAACAAGCCTCAGGATATCCTACGTCTGGTTCTTATTGGGGATTCAGTGGCTCAGGGCCAGGGCGTCTCCAGAACAAAGCGGTTTAGCCAATTGCTGGAAGATATGTGGAATCAGCAGCATCCGAATAGGCCCTTGGAGTTGATCAATCTTGCTCGGAGTGGCTATTCCACCGGTCAGGAACTCGTTATTCTGCAGGAGATCGGTCTTCAATTCAGCCCAGACCTCATACTTTGGAGTTACGTGCTAAACGATCCGGCGCATCCGATCTTTCACGACGCTAATGGGCACCTGGGCCGATATTTCTATCGCCCGACTTGGCGTGGCCGTCACTATGTTACACGAGCACTCTTTAAGGCTCAGGAAAATGCTGAAGCGGAGCGATGCGGTAAAGAATTTCATGTGCTGCTGCACTGCGCCTATCGAGATAACGTAGTCACGCACCTATCGCAACTGGGCGAGATATCCGAACGGACGAATATTCCGGTGCTGTTCTTCGTTCACCCAGTACTGGAACAAGGTGGCAATTTCGAAGCCTATGCGTATCAATCCATACATGACGATTTACTGATGATCGCGGAAGGTGCTGGCCTGGAGGCAGTTGATCTGGTCAAGGCAGTAGCCTCAAAATTGCCCGACGAGTTAAGCGCAGCTGCAGCAGAACAGCGATTTGACCCCTGGCATCCAAACGCGATCGGGCACCAATTGTTCGCGGAACACCTCTATCAGAAACTCATGCACATGGAATTGCCAAAAAATGGCTGAGAACGCCTCTGCAGTCACTCGAATTCTCGGTTTGTCCGCCTACTATCACGATAGCGCTGCTGCGCTGCTGATTGACGGAGAGATCGTAGCTGCCGCACAGGAGGAACGCTTTACTCGGACAAAGCACGATCCAGACTTTCCAGCCAATGCCATTCGCTATTGCTTAGCAGAAGCGAATCTCGATCTAAGTGACATCGACCAAGTCGTTTTTTACGACAAGCCGTTCATCAAGTTCGAGCGTCTATTGGAAACCTATCTAACCTACGCGCCTAAGGGTTTCCGATCTTTCGCTGCTGCGATGCCGGTATGGCTTAAGGAAAAGCTGCTGCTAAAGAGCACACTTAAAAGGGAATTAGGCCAGCTTCTGCCGGCACAATCCAACGAGCTGCCTACATTGCTATTCGCGGCGCACCACCAATCGCATGCTGCCTCGGCTTACTATCCATCACCATATAGCGATGCCGCGGTGTTATGCCTAGATGGTGTTGGGGAGTGGGCAACCACCTCGGTTTGGCGCGGCCAAGGTGGCAATCTGACGCCCTTGTGGGAGATCCAGTTTCCCCACTCTCTGGGCCTGCTGTATTCCGCATTTACCTACTTCACCGGGTTTAAGGTGAACTCCGGTGAGTACAAACTGATGGGCTTGGCTCCTTACGGTAAGCCAACATACGTCGATCAGATTACGTCGAAGTTAATCGACGTTAAGCCCGATGGCACATTCCGACTGAACATGAAGTACTTCAACTACTGCACCGGATTGACCATGACGTCCTCGAAATTCGACGAGCTTTTCGATGGACCACCGCGGCAACCAGAAGCACAGCTGACCCAACGAGAGATGGACATTGCAGCATCCATACAACAGGTAACCGAGGACATTGTTTTAAAGCTGGCCGCTACGATTCACCAGGAAACCGGTGCAAAAAACCTATGCCTGGCTGGTGGCGTGGCGCTGAACTGTGTTGCCAATGGACGCATACTCCGTGAATCGGCCTTCGACAACGTCTGGATCCAGCCAGCGGCGGGTGATGCCGGTGGCGCGCTGGGCTGCGCACAGGCGGTATGGTACGAATCTCATCCAGACTCAAAAGTCCAATCGGGCGGAGACAGCATGCGCGGCAGCTACCTCGGGCCACGCTTCGGCGCGACGGAGATCGAATCTGCCCTGCAAGAAGCAGGCGCGCCTTATAAAAAGCTGGAAGCAGATTCGCTATACGATGCTGTAGCCAAGCTCATCGATGAAGGCAATGTCATCGGTTGGTTTCAAGGGCGCATGGAGTTTGGCCCAAGGGCGTTAGGCGGACGTTCGATTCTCGGCGATCCCCGGAATCGCGAAATGCAGACAACCTTGAATCTAAAAATCAAGTATCGTGAGTCGTTCCGACCTTTTGCTCCTTCGGTTATCGCAGACGACGTCAGCGACTGGTTCGAACTTGAATCTGCGAGCCCCTATATGCTGATTGTGGCTCAGGTAGAGCCAAGCATTCGCACTAAGGCGGAGGAACTACCAGGCGATTTGTTTGGCATAGAGCAGCTTAAGCAGGTGCGCTCTGCTTTACCGGCCATCACTCATGTAGACTATTCTGCTCGAGTTCAAACCGTTCATGAGCAAACAAATCCTGCTTACTATCGATTGCTTCAGGCATTCAAGAAGCGAACCGGATGTGGCGTTCTAGTCAATACCTCGTTTAACGTTCGCGGCGAACCCATCGTATGCACCCCGCAAGACGCTTATCGCTGCTTTATGCGTACGGAGATGGACTACCTGGTACTCGAGAACTACATACTGGACAAGCGCGATCAACCAGAGTGGGAACAGGATGAAGACTGGCGCCAAGAGTTCGCCCTCGACTAATGACTGTCGAAATACCTCAACTAGATGCGATTGGGCTGCGCAAATTTGGTTTGCAGTTCGCCGCCATTGTGGCCGCACTGTTTGGCTTATTCATACCATGGCTGTTCGATTTGCCTTGGCAGCGCTGGCCTTGGATAATCGCCGCACTTGTCGCGACCTGGTCGCTGGTGGCACCAGGCAGCATGAGCGGATTCTATCGGCTTTGGATGCGCTTTGGCCTTGTACTCAATCGCTTCACCTCACCCATCGTCCTGGGTATTCTATTTTTCGGGGTGTTTACGCCAACCGCATTGGCACTAAAGCTGCTGCGCAAGAAACTGCTGGAACAAGTGCCGGATGCAGAAGCCACCAGCTATCGAGTTTCTAGCGCAACAGACAGCTCTAGCGATAACAGTAGCGTCTCCTCCCACCAATTTGAGAACCCCTATTAATGATCGAGCTGCTTAAAGACCTGTGGAACTTCATGAGGGTTCGAAAAAAGTTCTGGCTTGCTCCTATTCTGCTAATGTCCGTGCTGCTGGGAGCGCTTTTGATCTTCGCCGAAGGCTCTGCAGTTGCGCCTTTCATTTACACGCTGTTCTAGTCCGGTCTCCGCAATGACTTCGTTAACGAGTCAACGCGTGTAGCTAAGGGTATGCGCCCACTACTGATCAAGCTATTGAACGTCCTGATCGCCATCTATTTGGTGATTCTGGTAGTGCGTCTATATACCGGCGGCTTCGATTACGAAATTCTCGGTATGCACATTTCCTCAGATCGACTGGGGAAAATACTCCGAGTGCTGTTGCCACTGATTTTTCTGCGCCTGATAGTCGCACTCGATCGCGGGAATGCGGTACTAGTACTGGTTTCTTTGGCGATATCTCTGCTGTTCGCAGAATACGCGCTGCGAGTATTGCAACCAGCGATCGCCACAGCAGATTTACAGGTCGTACATCAAGCCTCTCCAAGGTTTGACTGGGAGTTGATCCCTGGCTCCCGGGGTACCGGTGGCCTCGGGGAGCACATAGAGATCAATTCCATGGGGATGCGAGACGTCGAGTACGACGTTTCGAAAGGGAATCAGATTCGCATCGCCGCGATCGGAGACTCTTTTACCTTTGGAATGGGCTTAGATCTGCAAGATGGTTACCTCAAGCAGTTAGAAAAGCGCCTTCGCGGGCAACAGCCGCGTGTGGAAGTGATGAATTTTGGCGTCATCGCCTATCAGCTCTGGCAGTATCTGGAAGTACTGGAGCAACGGGTCTATGCCACCGAGCCCGACCTCGTTATTGTCGGATTCTTCTTGGATGACATCTCTGTCTCTGCGGAACCCGCCAATCGAAACCCTGAAGGTCGCAACCGCTTCAACATTCAAGCCGATGGCGCGTTTACGGCTTCTCATCTCTTCAACGTAGTGCGAAACCTGGGGAAAGTAGTGGACATTAGAGCGCGACAACGTCGTAGTCGCATGCTCCGCAATCTAGAGGATCGCCGTGAAGCCTTGGGCCCCACAGGAATCGATGGCGGGCCGCACCCATCGTACTTGGTGGCTACCGGGCAAATCAAAGAATCGATCCTGCAGGATTTTGATCAGGCTATGAAGCATTTGGCCGAATCAACCCGAGATCACGGCGTCGACCTGCTTGCCCTATATATCCCCGACTCCACTCAACTGTACGACCCACAGAGACAAGGCATCAATAAGTTGTTCGCCGACGCAGCAGCTAAGTACGCCATACCGCTTATTGACCTGACCCCCTACTTTGAAGCAGCAGATGACGTCACCGCACTCTTCTTGTTCCCGAACGACGGTCACGCTAGCAAACAGGGCAACGCGCTGATCGTAGAGGCGCTAGCGGAGCATGAGCTAATACAAAAAACCATCGCACCTTAGGCTGGCACGCAACACCGCTTAGTGCAGCTCCAGCGCGGATTGAATCAATATCGCGACCTTTTCATGCCCCAACGGGCTCAGGTGACCTACAGAGCCGCTAGGACGGTGTACATAGTGCGACTGGAACACTTCCGCAGGTGTTGCGTTAGCTAAAAAGGCCGTTCCAAGATCAATATGTGTGAGTTCGAGTTCCTGATAGATAGCCAACAATCGCTGGCTCATCTCATCACGGAACGGATCTCGCTCCACGAACGATTCAGCTCTTGGAATGTGTACCAGCAAAAGCTGTTGGTCCGGCTGCAGTTTGTCTTTGAGCGATTGCAGAATGTGGCTAACCACAGCGTCCATAGATTCGAAAAACTCGAGCCGTTGTTTGTCACCCGCGCTGAGCTTGCGCCAGGTGTTACGGGCGATGTCAACTAAGCGAATCCTACCCGCCAGCGTGCGTTCGATGCGCTCTAACTCTACCTCTGGCGCCGGCACCGGCTGGTTCTCCAAGCTGAAGCCCTGTGTGGTGGCTACGATGCGCGGTTTTGCAAACCAGGTGAAATTCATACTGGCGCGTTCGTAGTCGGAGACGTAGATACCAAACACAACGGCGTCCGGACGATACTCAGCACCGTAGTAGAGATACTTTAAGTACGCCTGGTCGATCCCGTAGCCCGGAACCCCCATGTTTAGCACCTCGATACTTGGCACCCGTTGGCCAAGCACTGCACAAAAGTTTTCCTCTGCTTCTACATCGGTGCCATAAACAAAGGAATCACCTATGGCGAGTAGACGGAACGAACCTGCAACCACGCCTGGCTCAACAACCTTCGAACCACGAATCCGATCTCCAGTTCTCTCGGCATCCCACCCGAGGCGATCATCAAACGTATCGAAGTTAGGATCAGCGGCCTCTGGCCGTCCATTGCCATAGCGTTCCCAAAATTCCACTTCGTTGCGCCACTGGTTGTACGCGGGAATGGTGTGAAAGCTACTGTAAAACTGACTTGGGTCGAGCAACCATCTAGCTGCGCCTTCCAGGCACAGCAGCGAGATGAAGCTTGCAATCAGCGTCAGCGTAAAAGTCTTCAACTGGCCACTCTTCAACTGAACACTAAGGCAAGCCGATGGTCATACCACCATCAACTACCATCTCTGCACCGGTAACGTATACGCTCTCATCAGATGCCAGAAACAGCGCCATGTTGCCGATATCGCGAGCTGGCTCCCCCATGTAGCCGATGGGTAGCGACTGCTCGATTCGCGCTCGCATGGCCTTCGGGTCTTCTACCGCGGCGAACAACGGATCCATGATTGGCGTATCGATCACGCCCGGGTGTATGGAGTTGCAGCGAATCCCTGCCCTGGCGTTCTCCAGCGCCACGGTTTTAGTCAACAAGCGCACACCGCCTTTGCTCGCACTGTAGGAGGCGCCACCGAGTTGGCCGCGCAACCCGACCACCGAAGACAGGTTCACAATCGAACCCGAGGGGCCACCAGAATTTTGCTTCATCTGCCGAACCGCATACTTGCAGCCCAGAAACACGCCAGTCAGGTTCACATCGAGCACCCGCTGCCACTCATCCAGTGGCGTTTCATCTACCGGACAACTGGTGAAAATGCCGGCATTGTTCACCAGCACGTCCAAACGCCCATGGTTCGTTACGACTTCGGCCATCAGCTGTTGCCAACCCTCCTCTGAGCGTACGTCTTGTTCTACGAAGCTCGCGCCCAGGGATTTGGCAATCTCTTGACCCTGCTGGTTGATGTCGGTGATGACGGTGGTGGCGCCTTCTTCCACAAACCGTTGCGCCACACCCTTTCCTAGGCCTGAAGCGCCTCCCGTCACCAACGCCACCTTGTTTGATAGTCGACCCATGCTGCCTCCCAACGCCATCTACGCCACAAAAGAACAGCATAACCCAGAGGAAATATCTCTTGGAACTTGGACAAGTTGCGCAGCAAAGGCCAACATCGGGGTTCAACCCTAGACGGTAGCCACCCATGCCCAACCTGCGCTCTATCGATGGCTCCAATGTTGACGAGATATTGCATGCTCTAGACCAGGATGGCGCCTGCATTGCGCTGAATCTGCTCGCGAACGCGACCTGCGATCAATTGCTCAGGGACTTTGGCCCGCATCTCCAGGCTTTGGAGCTGGGCACGGACGAATTGGGCTATCGCGAGCAATTCTATGGCAACAAAACAAAACGCCTGCATGGTTTGTTCTCGAAATCACCAGCCATGGAGTCAGTACTGACCCACCCGTTACTGCTCGCCCTGGTCGATCGTCAGTTCGTGCAGCCTGGTCTGGCGAGCGCTGTGCGCCTCAGTAACGCGGAACTCATGGTGCTCCACCAAGGGCAGGAACAGCAGATGTTTCACAGCGACGCCGCATCCTGGCGCCACGCTCAGCAAATCGAAACTCAGGAACTGCTACTGAGTGCCAACTACGCACTAACGGACTTCACCGCAGAAAACGGCGCGACTTGCGTCGTTCCAGGCAGCCACCGCTGGGAACCTGGGCGCGATCCACTGCCAGGGGAAACCTGCTTGGCCATCATGCCACGTGGCAGTGCTCTGCTTTATGTAGGCAACGTGCTCCACGCTGGAGGGGCCAATCGCACCCAGCAAGCACGCACTGGTTTGTACATGGGCTATGTAGTGAGCTGGCTGCGGCCACTGGAGAACCAGCTCATTACCAACGCATCTGAAGACATATTCTCTCTGAGCAGCCAGGCACAACAATTGTTGGATGTGTCGCCGGCGGGTTTTACGGTATACGCCTGAAACCTATGAAGCGCAGAACGCAATCGGCAATGAAACTGAGCTAACCGCAGCCCAAGGCAGAGCTATTGCTGAAGCATTGCGCGCGGTGTATGCATCCAGCATTTCACTTAACCACCGTTGCCAATGAACATCTTAAGCAGACCGTGAGGGAATTTCTCCGCCTTTGACCTGGCCTAAGCCTTCTTCACGCCGCTTATTCGAGTCAGCGTGTCCGGAATGAACTCATCGAGCTTGACGTTTTCGAAGCCGGCACTTTCGAAGTAGCCCGAGCAGTCCGTCACGGAATGTGCCAAACCCGTGGAGTGGCTCACGGCTTCGGACAGTCCCCACAAGGCAGGCGCGAGGGGGCCGCGGCCATCCGCATCGAGCATCTCGCCAATCAGATGGAATTCTCCGCCAGGCAGCAGCGCTTCATGCACGCGGCTGACAACATCAGCAATGATCTGGCGGCTGTACTGCGGCAGGTTCGATGCCATGATCGCAACGTCCGCATCCCGCGGTAGTGGGTCCTGAGTAAAGTCACAAGCAGTTGCCCTGACGTCGTTTTCTACGTTGTTGAGTGTCAGAAACTCGCTGGTCACCTCTACCACCGGAGGCAGATCCAACACCTCGGCAGTGAGACCAGGATTGTTTTGGACCCCAACGATGCAATAGCAGCCAGATCCGCCACCCAGATCCATGATTTTTTTGCGTCCGCCTAGATCGACTTGGCGATGAAAGCGTCGTGCAGCGCCCATGCCAATGGAGTAAGTGGCCTCATGGTATTCCCGGGCCCGCTCAACGGTGAATGTCTCGTCATACATGCCGAGAATGCGTTGATCCGCTTCGCGCACTCGCAGATGCTCCGTTAGATGGCCCCACGCCTCCCACCGCGGCTTTCCGAAGAGCATCCAGGGGCCTGCGTAAGTAGCTTTGTCAACTACCAAAAAACGATCTACATCCTCGGCGTTACTGAAGCGCTCACCCTCTCGAGAAATGAGCTCCATGGCCACCAGCACAGTGAGCAGCCGTTCCGCATTGACTGGCTCGATCGCGAGCGCCGTTGCCAGAGAATCTATGCTGTTGTGACCGCCGGCAATGGCGCTGAAGACGCCGAGCTCTACAGCACTCATCAATGCCGCGGATTCCCAAAACCCCTTGCTGATTCTTTGCAAACGCACGGTATCAGGTCGTAGCTTGCTACTGGACATAGACCTCGTTCCTAAAATTGCAGCGATTACCTAGGCTACCATTTTCTAGGGCTATGGCTGAGTATGCAGAGGCGTTTCGCTAAGGAGGGACAAATGGGTTATCGGTCTGGATTCAGAGAAGGTCTATTTCACGGACAGACGATTTTCATCCCCGGAGGTGGTGGGGGTCTTGGGCGCTGTATTGCGCACGAGCTCACCAGCCTGGGCGCTAACGTGGTGCTCGCCGGTCGAACGATGGCGAAACTTGAACGCACCCGAGATGAAATCACCATCGATGGCGGCAACGTGCTTGGCTGCTACAGCGTAGAGCTTCGGGATGAGGATGCTGTTATCCAACTGGTACAGACGGTGGTCCGCAAACACGGGCCGATTACCGGGTTGGTCAATGCCGCCGGCGGGCAGTTTCCGTCTCACTTAGAAGACCTGAGTCTGAACGGTTGGAATGCGGTGCTGCACAACAACCTGACCAGCTATTTCCTGGTAGCCCGCGAAGTGTATAAACAGTGCATGGACGAACACGGCGGCAGCATCGTCAACATCGGCGCGGATTACACGACGGGCATGCCTGGTATGGGGCACAACGGCGCAGCCAGAGCAGGCTTGTCGAATTTCACTTTTACCGCAGCAACCGAATGGGCGCGAGCTGGGGTTCGGGTCAATTGTGTGATTCCCGGTTTTATCGCGACTACGGGTCTAGACCGCTATCCGGAAGAAGACTGGCAAGCGCTTGCCAACATAGATCGAAAGGTACCGCTTGCCAGGCACGGTACCGCTGCGGAAGTTTCGGCAATGGCGGTTTTTCTGCTTTCCGAGCAGGCTGCCTACATTACCGGCGCGGACTTTAGGGTCGATGGTGGTCTACACAACGGTGCTAGCGGTTTCGTTTTCCAACCTGGTGAAGCAAAGAACGTAAAGCCGTTTAATGGCTTTCATCGGGATGAACCTCCGGCGCTGTTGCGGCAATAACCTTTCCCCCAGGCGCAAAGGCAAAATTGTCGGTCCAGGTGCTTGGATAGTCGATCAACTCACCACCACGCTCGGTGCTGTCGAGCATCGCTAACGCCGCGCGTAATATCTCTGTTTGCGTACGAACATCTCCGGCTCGGCCGAAATTGTTCCCCATGGGATGATTCACAAACAACGCACGAGGTGGCTTGACCAGTTCAGTGAGATCGCGGCCGGTGGCTACGTATACGGTGGCAATCCCTCGCTCTTCTAACAGGCGGCAAACCAGACCCACGGTCTGATGATCAAGTGGTCAGCTCGGTGCAGCTACCAACACATCCACCGCATCATCACTCAGGGCCGCGGCAAAAGCAGGTCCAGACTCCTCAAGCACTTTGCTGCGGTTATAGATTCGACCCATGAACCCGCTCCACAGACGCGGGGATACTTGCCCAACGACGCCCGCAGCAGCTAGCTCACGCAAACGCTCCACTGGAAAAATACAGTTGATGTCGCTATCGGCATCACTGTGGTTGTAGTAGCTGTCGTGAATCTGAAAGTCTTTGGCGTCTACTTCACGATCGATCGAATCTAGCCGGTGATCATTGCGAGCGTCAGGGTCAAAAGCTGGCATGGAACACTGGGAAACGCCGCCAGAAGTGAGCAGGCTAATCGTACATTCACTCAGCGGCTTGTTTAGGCGCTGCAATGGCGCAGACTTATTGATGGTCCACCGATAAGGCGGGTTACCCATCGCTGAATAGTGGGTATTCAACGCATCTACATACTTAATCGCTTCCATTCGTCGCCTCTGCTTTAGGGAGCCTAGTATCAGGCGATTATTCGCACCGGTATCTTGGCGTAGCCATTGACGAAGTTGGATTCCACACGCTCCACCTCGCCCGTCACTTCAATGCGTTGCCAACGAGCCAGAATTTCCTGCCAGAGGATCCTCATCTGCAGCTCGGCAAGGCGCAGGCCCAGACAGCGATGCAAGCCAAAGCCAAACGAGATCGTGCTGCGGGCGTTTTTGCGAGTGATGTCAAACGCATCAGCATCTTCAAACACCGATTCATCGCGGTTGCCCGAGTAGTACCACATGACGACCTTGTCGCCCTTCTTCACTGGCTGACCGGCAATGTTGGTATCCTCGGTCGCCGTCCGCCGCATATGTGATAGCGGCGTTTGCCAGCGCACTACTTCCGACACCATATTGTTGATGAGCTCCGGATTGGCACGCAACAATTCCAGCTGTTCAGGAAATTGATGGAAGGCATTGATGCTGCCGCTCATCGTATTGCGCGTCGTATCATTGCCGCCAACGATCAACAACATGAGGTTGCCAAGAAATTGGGAATCGGGTTG
Source organism: Pseudomonadales bacterium (assembly GCA_051027215.1). GTDB lineage: Bacteria > Pseudomonadota > Gammaproteobacteria > Pseudomonadales > Azotimanducaceae > CALHVX01. The sequence goes on from JBPCXR010000221.1 coordinate 29,580, forward strand.
GTCTGCGGTAACGGCGTCTTGAGCCAACATGGTCACCAAGTCTAGGTTCGCGGGCCCATCTTTGCGCTCTTGCTTGAGCCGCTTGAAGTACTCCAGGCATTCCATTAGTTCGGCGACCCGCTGCTCCTGACTTTCTACCAGCGGCGAATCGGCTTCAGCGGTGGTGACATCCGACCAGCGGGTAAGCTTACGGCGGTCTTCGAACGGAAAATCAAATAGCGTGGCCATCATCATGGTGGTCAGCTCGATAGACACTCGGTCGACCCAATCGAACTCTTCACCCACCGGCAGCGAATCCAACAGCGTCTGGGTGCGCTGCCGAATCAGGCTTTCGAAGTTAGCCAGGCTCGCCGGCGAGACGATCTTGCTGACCGCTTTACGCTGTGGGCCGTGTTCCGGAGGATCCATGGTAATGAAGCTCTGCACAAAAAAATCACTGTCGACGTCACCGACGATGTCGTCATCAATCATGATGCCGCCGAAGTGGGAATCCGACGAGAACTGCTCGTGGTTCTTGTCTACCGCCATGATGTCTTGGTAGCGGGTGACCGACCAAAATGGGCCGTAAGGACTCTCTTTGCAGTAGTGAACCGGCTGTTCAGCCCGCATCTGCTTCAAGTACGGCAAAATTCGCTCTTCGCTGAAGAGCTTCGGGTCGGCCGGATTTAGGTCAGTCAAAGACACATCTTCCGATCGTTGAACTGATTCGCTCATGCCCCGTTCCTCCGCGCGGATATGGCTCCAGCCGGAGACTAGCATTTTCCGCTGCTAGTGGCCCTACCTTCCAGATGACTAATTCGGAAAGACCGCTCGCCCAGCTCCTACTTCAAATGCTCCCGAGCAAACGCCTGCCAACTCTCCAGCGCCTCCGGATAATCCGCGTCCGCCCACTGTCCAGACATCCAGACCCGCTGCTTACGGCTCAAGCCAGTGTTGTACTCCGTTGCCGGTACATAGTAGAGGAAGTCGATCTTGCGATAAGAGAACAACCAACGCCCCTCGACGCGTTCATAGCGATCGTCATAGCGCATGGCAGCCAAGCTAACCGTAGCGTTAGGCGTGGTTTCTGCATGGCTGTAGACCCGCCCCGTTGCCTGGCTTGGATTCTGCGGGTCTACCTTCGCAACAACATCATGGGTCCAGTGAAAGGCTGGACCGCGAATTTTGAACAATTCAACAAACATATCGGTGATCGCGTCTCGGCCAGTCGCCACCATGAGGCCATTACCAGCATCAAACTGCGCTTGCTCAGTAAACAGACCGGTCAAGCGCGGCATGTCGTGCTCATCGCAGGCT
>JBPCXR010000222.1:0-5501 GCA_051027215.1 Pseudomonadales bacterium
GATCTGATGTAGATCGGTTGGACAACTATCCAGGAGCGCAGTACCCCGATGAGCAAGCCGAAAGCGAAAAACCCCAAGGTCGACAATGTAGCCGCTGACTCAGCCGCGAACGCTGAAGAAAGCGTCGACAAAGCCATTGAGCAACAGATGTCGGCCGTGGATTCTTCTGCGCAGCCTGCGGCGAACGCAGATCGTCCCACCGACGATGCCGCCATGGGGCAAGTCAGAGATCTACTGTTTGGATCTGTGGTTGAACAGATGCGCGCCGAGTTTCAACAGAACGCCCGCAGCGTCCTAGGAACCGTGAAGTCGTTACACAAAGAGTTCACTGAGCGCACGGATGAGCTGCAACAACAGCTCGCTACGCTGCAGAAGGATACTGGTAAGGAAGCGGAAGACCGCAAGCACCAGCATAACGCGCTATCAGAGCGGCTGACCCAATTGAACGAGTCGTTCACCGAGAAGCTCGAAGATCAGGAGCGCGAGATGGAGCGCACTGCCAGCCGAGTTGGTGCCGACATCAAGACTCAGAATCGCAACCAGAAGCGCGCGATGGAAGAGTTGGAGTTCAAACTCTTTGGCGCGCTCGAGGACTACACCAATGAGCTGCGCGACGGCAAGCTCAACCGTGATGAGTTCGCCACGCTACTGTCTACGTTGGCCGGCAAGGTTTCGGGGGAAGCCGCTGCCAACGAGTCAGAGTCCGAAGCGCCTAGTAAGGCTGCTAACGGCTAAGGCGGCCGCCCGGAATCATTTCGGGCGCCGCTACTCTCCAGACCCGGGCTTTTGCTCCGGGTCTGGACTCTCTTCTGGGACGTAACCTTCCGCTCGATCCACCGGCTCATTGTCGAAAAAGCGCTCCCGCTGCTCCGCCAAGTAGGTACGAGCCGCGGGCTCGCGCACGCTCAAGTGTTTTTCGTTGATCAACATCGTCTGTAGCGTCTGCCACTCGTCCCAGGCGCGCTTGGATACGGTGTTGTAGATTTCCTCACCCTTGGGGCCCGGCATGGGCGGCGCCGGCAAGCCGGGCAATGATTCCTCGTACTTGCGGCAGTTGACCATTCGCGCTGCGTCGGGGGTCGTCATTACTCAATTCTCCTCACCGGATGCTTAGTACGGTGATGTGCCGCCGTCCACGCTGAGGCAGGCGCCGGTCATGCCGCCTCCGGCGTCACTGGCCAGCATGACGGCTACGGCGGCCACTTCTTCGATGGTAATCGGGCGCTTAATGGCGGAGTCGGCAGAGAACATTTGCACCATCTCATCGAAAGTCATGCCCATGCTGGCTGCAGTGTCTGGGCCATTGGCTTTGATGATGTCGGTGATGACGAGTCCTGGGCAAATGGCGTTTACCGTGATGCCATTGGTTCCGACTTCCTGAGCGGCGGGTGTTTTTATGCCGTTCACGGCATGCTTGGCGGCGGTGTAGGGTCCAAATACTGCTTTGCCGACCTTTCCTTCGATGGAGCTAATGTTGATGATGCGGCCCGTTTGCCGTTCCAGCATGTGCTGCAATGCGGCTCGCATGGACCAGAAGGTGGAATACAGATTCCACTTCATGGCTTCGTCCCAAGATTCATCGGATAGCTGTGCCAGCGGCACAAGATCGGTGGCACCGCCGGCATTGTTCACCAAAATGTCTAACTGGCCGAAGTGGCTGATGGTCTTGGCAACAAAGCCTTCCATACTTTGCTGATCCATCACGTCTCCGGCGACGAACAGACCGCGATCGCCAATGTCGAGCTCGGCGAGGGCCCGTTGGCCTTTCTCGGGATTGCGCGCCATGAGCGCAACGCTTGCGCCTTCGGCGATGAATGCCTTGGCAATGCCCAAGCCGATGCCCGCGGTGCCGCCAGTGATGGCGGCGATTTTGCCTTTCAACAGCATGGGTCAATTCTCCTGTCAGACACAATTGTCAGGGTTGCGGCTCATTATGGCGGTCTTGGCCGCTAGAAAACCAATTTCCCAGTGGCGCTGCGCGAAAATGCGACAGGCGCAACAGCCGCCTGTGCCTCAGCTCTCCTAGACTTGCGCCCTTAACATGATGAGGGACCATCCATGAAGAAGTTGATGATCACACTGACCCTGTCTGCTGCCAGCCTCGGCGGATGCACTTGGGTAGATCTGAATTCCAAAGGCAAGCACGTACAGATTGGCTATGCTGGGGACATTCAACAGTGTGAGCGGTTGGGCGTAGTTAGCGCCAGCACGCAATCAAAGATCGTCATGAACCGTGACGAAGCCAAGATTCAAGAAGAGCTCTATACCCTGGCGCGCAACAACGCCGGTGCCATGGGGGCAACCAATCTAGTCCAACATGGCATGCCGAAAGGTGGCGAGCAGAGCTTCACCGCTTACCGCTGTAACCCTTACAGCTAACGTGAAATGCGGGCAGCGGCATTAAAGCCGCTGACCCAGCACCGACAAGTCGATGAGGGTCGCACTGACCCGGCCCGAGCCCGTGACCATGGCGTCTGTATCTGGATCCTGATCGATCGTGACTTTGCTCAGTTGGTGGCGGTACTGATCACCGCGCTTGTTAAAGCAGCGGCCATAGTAAGTGTGACCCAAGCGGGTGTGCACGATCTCTGGGGTCACCAACTCAACGGGTAGGTTGATGCTCCAGGTGGTGGTTTCTCCCAACTGTGCCAGTACGTATTTTTCCCAGAGCTGGGGCAGCGTTTGCTCCAGCTCATCGCGCAAGCGATTTACCACCCCAGATTCAAAACGTCGCTCATCGCTCCACAGGTGATATTCCTCAGGCGTTAAGCCTTGGGAAAGCGCGATGCCGGGAATACCGGCGATGTTTCCTTCAAAGCAGGCGCCGAGGGTGCCAGAGGCTAGGACGAAGCCCAACCCGGTGTTGGTGCCGATATTAATGCCTGAGACAACAACGTCCGGCTTCGTATCTAACAGGCTGTGAATACCCATATTCACGCAATCGGCTGGTGTGCCGGTAACCGACCAAGCGGGTGTACCGTGCAGGTTGATCTGTTCGGCATAGAGCGCGCCGTAGCGCGTCATGGATTTACCCTTCCAGCTCTGCTCCGTTGCCGGAACTACGATATGCAGCGTACCGAAGTCGCCGAGCATATCGATGAGCAGATGAAACAGTGGCGAGTCGTGACTGTCGTCGTTGGTCAGCAGAATATTCATCTACAGACCATAGGGCTTTACAGCTGCGCCAGCAATCGCACGGCGGGTTTGGCGAGACCGATCTCTGTTGCATCGTCTGGGTGATACCACAGTAGCTGGTCGTCGGAGGCGACCATGGGTGCGTTCGGCTGGCCTTGAACCGGCACTCGGTATGGCGCCAAGTCCAGATGATAGTGGGTGAAGGTATGCCGAAATGGCGCCAATGGTTCGGGTTCGCCTAGCTGCTCTGGCTGCAATCCCAGCGCGGTGGCGACGCTGTTGCAGCTGTCTACGAGGGGCAGTGCTTGGTCCGTTTCTGGTGGCGTCCACAAGCCACCCCACAGGCCCGTGGGCGGGCGCCGCTGCAGCAGACAAGCGCCTCTGGCGTTGACCAGTAACCACATGCGCGCAGCGCGTACGGGTTTCGCTTTCTTCGCTTTCTTTCCGGGGAACTGACTGACAGCGTCCAAGGCGTAGGCTTCGCAACGACGTTGCAGCGGGCAGCTGGCGCAATCAGGTTGCTTGCCGCGGCATAGCGTTGCGCCCAGATCCATGATTGCCTGGGTGTAGTGGGCAGTGCGAACTCGTGGCGTGTGATAGTTGGCGAAATGCCACAAGCGCTTGTTGGTTACGGTGTCGCCCGGATAGCCGTCCACGCCGTGAAAGCGGGCCAGTACCCGCTTGACGTTGCCGTCCAAGATCGCCGCATGCGCGCCTTGACTGATTGCCGCAATCGCGCCAGCGGTACTGGGGCCAATACCGGGTAACGCGGTGAGCGCTAGGACGCCTACAGGAAACTCGCCGTTGTGTTCACTCACGATCTGCTGCGCGGCTTTGTGCAAATTGCGACCACGGGCGTAGTAGCCTAATCCTGTCCACAGGTGCAAAACCTCGTCCAAGTCGGCGGCGGCGAGTTCTGCGACGCTGGGGAAGCGCGCCATAAAGCGTTGGTAGTAGTCGATGACAGTGGCAACCTGGGTCTGTTGCAGCATGATCTCGCTCACCCAGACGCGGTAAGGGGTGATGTTCTGTTGCCAAGGCAGGTCGGTGCGCCCGTGTTGTTCGAACCAGCGCAGAAGATTGCGGGCCAACCAATCCATGGCAGTACTAGCGCTCACCCGCGGCTTCGTCGAGGGGGTCTTCTTCGTCTTCGCCGAGAAAATCCTCGAGCTCGTCGGCGTCCTCGTCATCGATGCTATGTCCGAGAATCTCGAGTAGGCTGCGGGCGGCGCGACGATACTGCTCGGGGACTTTTTCATCGATCATGTCGTCAATCTTTTTCGAAAGGCCAGTAGCCCCATCGCCTTTCAGAGCGTCTGTCAGCAGTTGTTTGCTGGCTTTCTCGTCCAACCGGCATTCGGGTTCGATGGGCGCACCAGCGCAAGTAAACGGCAGCGGTAGATCCTGCAAGATATCTGGCACGGGTAGCGATACCGGCGCTTGATCGGTGGCAAAGGTGAGGGTGCCACTGGCGGCTAGGCGATCTTTTGCTCTGCGTTGCACGTCTGCGTCAACGCTCGCGGTGGCATCCAGCAGCAAATTGTCGAGCCTTGCTTTGAGCAGCTGTTGGCCCGCTTGCGCTGTCCAACGCCCCTCTAGAGTTAAGTAGTCTAAAGTATCTGGCCAACGCTCGAAGGCCTCGGCTTTGTCGACTAGCGGACCGATGTCTTGCAGTGGCTCTTGGATGTTTTGCTTGAACTCCGTCAAATCGATGCGGCCGTTGTTGCTGGTCAGCAGCAGTTCGCCCTGCGCCGCATCGATCATCGCTGGGCGGGTGTTGCCGTCAGTTTCGATGCGCCCACTTAGGTTCATGGGCCCGTGCCACCCTGGCGCTGAACCACCGCCTGCCTGTAACCAGGTGATCAAGTCATGGCTCTCGAGGTTAGTTGCCGTAGGTGCAACCACCCACTTTGGTGAGGGCGTTGCGGCATCGCCAATGGTGCTGCTGGCGTCAATGGCAAAATTGAGTTGCGCGCTGCCACTAAAGAAGACTGGCAACTTCAGCGTCGTTTGGCTGTTGCCAAGAAAATTGTTCGAGTGCAACGACACCTGCTCGAAGCTGGTGCCCAACAAGCTGACATGAGTGAGCTCACACTTTAGGTCCCAATCCGAGCGGCGCCAGAGGTCGACGTTGAGGATGTGGTTTTTTACCTGCTCGGGCGGTAGCGGCACGGCTGATTCGACAATGGCCCTCAGGGTAATATCAGCGTTGCACTCGCCGCTGGCGACAGCGCCGCTGATCATGGCTGGCTCGAAGTGCAGGCGTCGCTCGCTGGCAATGAAGCGCAGTTTGCCGTTCAGGCTGAGGTCCACTGGTTCGCTCAGGGCTTGGCGATAGGTCAGCGTTGCAGCGAAGGGTGCTGCTT
>JBPCXR010000223.1:0-3017 GCA_051027215.1 Pseudomonadales bacterium
CGCGTACGCGAATGAACTCTTGGCGGTTGGGTTTGCGGCAAGGAACTCCTGTCAGCACCTTCTTTACTCCGACTTTCGAGGCGAAGTCCTGCGACAACCGCAGAGCCTTTGGGTCGTAAGGATCAGATGGAGTTTGACCGTCATTAGAAGTGGGTTTAGAATTATCTTGAGACATCGTTGAAATCCTTTGGGGTTCGGGCCTGGTGCATGTTGCGTGTGCCAGGCCTGTTTCATGGAGGGTTACTTCTTATCGTTCAGGTGGTCGATTGATACATCGTGGAAGAGGGGCAGTTGACCGGGGGAATTGCGGATCTGCTTGATTTCACTCAGTTGACGAGGTCGATGGGATATTACCCGGCGATGGTTTCGTCTATCTTTCATGTACCCGAATTCCTTCGCGCTTCGCGGTTTCTTACTGGAATGCTTATTCATGGCTGGCGCTTCCCCTGTACCGATGTTTGCAGATGTGCTGGGCTCGCGTCTTGGGATTCTGTTGAATCGCTTTCTTGCGGTGCTCGGACGTGTATGGGCTCGATTCGTCGACTAGAACGGACAAATTGCTGATTTAGCCCGGACGTTACGGCGACACTAAACTTGGTGTCTAGCCGCTAACTCATCAATGGTGCGATTCGCTGCCGCTTCTCGTTGTCGGCTTGACTGAATGGCTGGAACCGTGACCTCGCCGTCAGCTACTGCTGTTGTTCGCTCGACGAACCGGGCAAACGCTTCCTCAGTTGTGAATCGCTTTGCGCCGATCACAAAAGTCTCTAGCCGAACGCCCCGGCAGCCTTTTTGCCGCCAGCGCCAGACGGTTGGGACAGCAACTCCCTCCCGCTGGGCCAATTCAGTCAAGCTGATGCGATGTTCCTGCAAAAGTGAAGTCATGATCGCTCCTGTTAGTTAGTTGGACTATCTAGGAGCAATTGGAGCGCGATGAGCGCAAAAGAAAAGAACTTGGTGCGCTCGGTGCGCTTAGCAGCGCGGCGGAAGAGTGGTCTTTCCAGCTTGGCGAGCTTTGCGAATCCTGGCCGCTAGCCTCCTCGACTTTCGATCGTCTCCGGTACGTTCGCCCGTCAATTTCCGCAGTATAGATCTGTCTGAGACGCCGTCCTTGCGATCGGTATCAAGCTGCAGAATCGCGCCAACCAATTCTGTATCATCGGGCAGACCTTTCGGGAAAAGTTTTTCTTGGTGCGCGCGCACTGTGTCCCTCGACTGAAGAATCTGAGCGTCTACCTCAGGGAGCCCCTTGTCGCCGCCTGCAACCGCCCCGGCGTTTTGCCACACGTCTTTAACTGATGCAATTGGTATTCCCGCTAATGTACAGAGGTCATCAACCCAATCATCACTGGCCCTGATCTTCACATCACCAACGTGCCGAAAAAGCCAGTTTTCCCAATCTGCTCCTTCATTAGGAATAAAATCCTTGGGTATTAGCGACGCGAAAGAGCAGGATGCTTCGAGAATAACGACCAAGGCGAGAAATCGTTCGTGATCAGAGTGCTTGCGATCAAGCGTCGGGGGTTTACCGATTGGCCAAGGAAGGTGGAAAAGCCTTTCTTGGTTTAAGTCACATAAATACTCAGGAAGCCAACCGTAAATCTTAATGATGCCTACGGAGTCGGTTTCTGATAAGCCATCGCGATCGTCTGGACGTAGTGCACAGTAGAATTCATTTAAGTGGCTAGAATGGATGACTGATTCTTCTTGAAGCGTAATCATGCGTTCATGAGAACTCCAGACATGGTCCTCTACAGGATTGTCAACATCACGTAGAGCAGGAGTCTTGGCAATTTCGCCTTCAAAGAAGTTCGTCCGGCACGTCGCAAGCTCGGTAAATTCAGGTCGATTTGCACGCCACGTTAGCATGTAGGTTCGAGCGGCGGCCAATGCATCGACGGCATCATCAAGATTGCATATAAAACGTTGTTTATCGGATGATAGCTGCTCATTTAGCTTGACGACGAACTCATGCAGTCTTGGACAATCAACAGGCCAATTGGGGGCAGCTATATCACCCATCTGAAAACTCCGATCGATCTGGCGGGCCGACGAGGCAGCGGCCAGCCGTGAAAGGAAAACCCGGTCGCTGCCAAGTCGCTTAAGCCACGCCGTTTCGAACCAGCAGTGGCACCCGACGGTAATTTCATTATCCGAATATTCTCGGTCTTGTGCAAAGAGGCTCTAATCTAAAACTGCACTAACAACAAAGATGAAAAACGAGCGATGAGTTCATCAGCCAATCTGCCGTGCGACTTCCGCACCTTTTTCCATATCGCGCTCGGCGTAAAGCTGCGTTATTTCAGCCGATGCATGCCCAAGTACGACTTGTGAATGCTCAAGCCCAAATTTCCTACGAATCTCCGTTGCCGCTGCGTGTCGAAGCTGATTTGGCGACCAGCGATGTTCACTTTGCCAGGCTTTGAGCTCTGCTAGTTGGCCGGCGGTGAGCTTCGTTCGCGGGATTGACCCCAGGGTGGGATGAGGAAACGCGTTGTCACAGCCGTTGTGAATTGCCCGTCGGTAGCTGTTGGTAGTGTACTTCTCTCCTGGCGCTTTCTTTCGCTTTCGCGTGCCGCGTTTTGCAGCCCTGCTGCCAGGGCGGTTGCCGCAAGATAGGGGCGTTCTTCGCTCCGCGTGTAGCTCTGCCAATCGTTTCGATTCGCTGTCGGCTGGACGAAAACAATAGGTCTCCGGATCGCGCGCCAAGTAACGCAGCAAGATCGCCTGACCGCGTGGTCCGATAGGGATGGTTCGCGTACGACTACGATATTGCGTCTTGTGGCGAGACGGCGAGTACTGCCAGATGTCGCCCTGACGATCGATGTCACATGGCCGAATAATGCAAATTTCTGCTGGTCTAGCTGCAGTCAAACGCTGCAGGCGAACCATATCGGCAACTACTTGTGGCAGATGCTCGAGCGTTGCTTCGACCGTTTCATCGTCAACTGGCAGAACAGGCGGAGTCTCTCTTGCCTCTGTGCGACCTTTCTTAAGCCCCTCGACCATGGCTAGTG
>JBPCXR010000224.1:0-8642 GCA_051027215.1 Pseudomonadales bacterium
CTCACGTACCTGTTTGCAGGGGTCCAGAATACCCGTTTCTGATTCGTACATACCACCAAGGAAACGGTCCGTGTTGAACTCCTGTTGCAGCTCACTTTGGCTGTACCAGCTCATATCATCATCGATACCGAGCTCCTGAAATAGCTTGTAGGTTTTCGAGACCCGCTTGAGTTGTTTGTCGCTATAGCTGACACGGAACATGCCCGTATGACGGTAATCCGATTGTAGGTCGTTATCTTCGATCAGTGATTTGACATGAGTCACCGCTTTCTGCATATAGCGGTGCGCGTCTATGGTGCGCTGCTTACCCCAGCGCAAAACGGTCACTTCGGGTTCCAGGCCAAAAAGTTTCATGCTGAAACCACCGTTTCGCCCACTGGCGCCATAGCCGACCACCGCCGCTTCCAAGACGATCACGCGGGCATTGGGATTGTCCTGCTTAAACTGCCAGGCCGTGTTGAGTCCGGTGAAACCACCACCGATTATTACAATATCGGCCTGAACATCACCGGCGAAGGCTTGATTGGGGCAATACTCCCCATAATTTCTTAGCCAGAAGGATTTTTCCTCGAAGAGGGATTGGGTAGTCACGGACATGATGTGGTCTCCATTTAAGTGTTAATCAACTGGTAAACGATTTTACGGAGTTGCAGTGCCCTGTGCTTGCCATCAGGCGTCAAGCTGGTTGACAACAGGTGCCAAACCGGTCAGAAAGCAAGGCGTTTCGCCAGGGTAGAATCGTCTTGTGGCTTTTTAGAGTAGGAGAAACTTGCTTTTTGGAGGTATGAGGATCCACTCGTAGCGAGCAGATAGAGGGGTGAATCGCCGAGCGGTCCCTTAGGCCGCGGTTTCGCGTACCTCCTGTGGGCTTTTACCCGTCCAGCGGCGGAAGGCTCGGGAAAAGGAGCTCAGCTCACTGTAGCCGAGCATCAGGGCAATGTCGGTGAGACTGTAGTCGCTGTGTTCAACGTATTCGTTGGCAATATTCTTTCGCACCGCTTCCACCATATCACTGAATATCAGATTCGCGTCACTAAGCCGTCGCTGCAGGGTCCGTCGACTCACGCCCAAAGTACTGGCGATCGTCTCGATTTCCGGTGGACCACTGTTCAATGTGGTCGCGATCAAGTGATTGACCTTGGCGACCAGATCATCGTCTTCAGAACGTAATTTGAGCCTGTCCGCTAAGTAGAAGTCCAGCGCTTCGAGGAGCCGCGCGTCACAGGACCCCACCGGCAAGTCCAGCACATGCTTGCGATAATGCAACCGATTACTACTTCGGTTGAACTGCATCTGGCAATGGAAATGCTGCTGCAATTGCCGGGAATAGGGGGGCTTTGGGTGCTCGAACTCCGCCACTAGCGGGCAAATTTCCTGCCCGGAGAGTTCGCGAATCACACCCGCGATCATACTCATCGCCAACTCTACATCCTGCTGGTGAATGGCAGGAAGGGCATCCGTCAAGTGATAGTCGATGACGAATGCTTCCTGGCCAATATCCACCCGCAGGACATTTGCCTGGGCAAATACGTAGAGATACTGGGCCAGCAGGTTCAGGGCATGACCCACGTTTGGAGCTGCGGCAGCGGCGTGGCCGAGCGCGCCCAGATCACGCATTTCCAATGTGGTTCCCATGGTAAAGCCAATACACGGATTGCTTTTACGCGCGGCACACTCCAGCATCCGGTAGTACTTTTCAATGGGGAACTCGACATCCGCCTTACGAAAAATCGCCCGGGGAATGCCCAACTCGTCTGCGCAGGGCCCAAGGTCCTGCTCAAATTTGTTGAACATTCGCTCCGAGTAGATGGTCGATTGCATTTACAACTCCGGCAGGAGGCCGCTGGTCTGGCTTGCGGCCCACTGTAACCGAAATACTCTTCAATCAGAACCGGTAGGTGAAGTCTGCGCCGAAGGTCCTGGGCGCTCCCACGTGGCTGTAGTCGTAGCCAAAGGACGACTGAAGGTCCACCACTGACGTTCGGTATTTCTCATCGCCCAGGTTCTTACTCCACAGCGCGACCTGCCAGGCAGAATCGGCCGACTCGAATTGCAGCCGGGCATTAGTGAGCCAGTACCCCTTTTGCTGCAAGCGGTCGACATTGAAGATCTCAAAGTAGTGATCATCGACATAACTGCCGTCCAGGTGCAGGGCCAGCGTGCCCCAGTCGCTGGTGAGTACGTCCCAGTCGGCCGCGAGGTTAAAGTTGATCTGCGGTGCCAACAGCAACTCATTGCCCTTCAGATCCACGCCGCTCAGGCTACCCTTCTTGACTTCCGAGTCGAGCAAACCGAGGCCCGCGCGCAGCAACAGCGATTCCGCTGGCCGCGCTACCAGTTCCAGTTCGAGACCCATGACTTCAGACTCCTCGATATTGATGAGCGTTTGTGCCAAGGTGGTGGGATCGACATTCAGGAATTGCTGATCCTGGTACTCATAGTAGAATGCCGCACCGTTCAACTGCATACTGCCGTCCAGGTACTCGGCCTTGAACCCTACTTCATAGCTATCGAGCATCTCCGGCGCGACTTGCGTCACTTCGGATGGGTCAAAGAAGGCCTGGGCATTGTAGGCGCCCGAGCGGAAGCCATGGCTGTAGCTGGCATACAGCAGTGTGCCGGCTTCAGTGGTGTAGTCGATACCGATCTTGCCTGACCATTCCTTGTCGGTAAAGTCATCGTCAACAGCGATCGCGAAGGGATCGACCGGGTCGCCGGGAATCGTATTGGCGAGTGGTGTATTGTCGTTACCCAGAATACGGGCGGAAAAATTCGCGAGTTCCGTTTCGTCTTCGGTGTAGCGCAAACCAATGCGCAACGTCATGCTCTCGCTGAGATCATAGCTGCCATCAAAATAGGCGGCCACACTGGTGCGATCCTGGTCAAAGTCGTTCTGGATCTGACATCCAGCTGGCGCGAAATCACCGAGGCTGGTACCAAAGCCGTTCAATACCGTTTCGAGGGCAGCACCTTCTGGCGTCACCTGACCCAGTCCCATGCTGGTAAATAGAGGATCGGAACAATCAAGAAAATCCAGATTGCCATCGGCATTCAGATCGAGATCTTGCCAGAAGCCGATGCTGGTCTGGTTATAAACCTCTTCCTTGGCGTAGTACAGGCCACCAATGAAATTTAAGGGTCCTTCAAAATCCGAGGTAATGCGTAAATCCTGACTGACTTGCTTGGCCTCACCGAAATAGTAAGGGCTCAGGACCTGGAGGGGAGAACCATCCGCGTCTTCGGGATTAAATATTTCACCGTCGTCCCAGGAAGTAATAGACGTGAGTGTGAGCATGTCGGTCAGATCCCAGTTGAGCGTTAGCGCCAGCGCATCGTTCTCGATGGTGCGGCGCGCGCCCTGTTCGGAATCGAAGTCGAAGTAGTCTCGGCCCTGGCGGTCGTAGTCTGTCTCGGTGGTAGCACCCAGCGAGTTGTAGAGCGCATAGAGACCGGCACCGACGCCGTCTGCGGTGATGTTGAAGGGTTGAATGCCGTAGTTCACTGCATCCTGTTTACCGGTCGAGGCGCGTAGGATGACTTGCAGTGCGTCGCTGGCCTCCCACAGCAGGGTAGCCCGTAAGCCGTAATCATCCACAGCATTGCCGTCATCAACGCCCGCTTGCTGGTTTTTGAACCAGCCATCGGATTCCGTCCAGGTGCCGGCGAGGCGTACTGCCAGGGTGTCTTCGACTAGTGGGGCTTCGAAGGCGCCGTTGGCTTCACGGCGTTCATAGTTGCCAGCGCCCAGGGTGATATAACCGCTGGTATCAAACGACGGTTTCTTGGTAATAAAGTTAACCGCACCCCCGGTCGTATTCTTGCCATAGAGCGTTCCCTGTGGCCCGCGCAACACTTCGATCCGCTCCAGGTCAAATATCTGTACGCCCTGTATGGCTGGATTGCCCTTGTAGACCTCGTCCACATAGCTCGCCACGGGGCTCGACTGGTTGAAGCTGAAATCGCTCATGGAGACACCTCGCAGCGAAAAGATGGGGAAGCCATCACCACTGGTGTTGGTGGACTGCAGGTTGGGAATCTGCGCCGCTATCTCGGTAGAGTCGCGAAATTTCAAGCCTTCCAGGTCGGATGTGGCAAGCGCAGAAACAGACACAGGCACGTCCTGCAGACTTTCGGCACGCTTCTGGGCGGTCACTACGACCTCCTCGAGTACTATGGCATTGGCGTTGAGCGCTATCGTCGCACTTCCCACCGCCACTGCGGCAGCCAATAAATGCGTACGTGGTATTGAATTTTTCATCGTAAATCACTCCTTATAAATAGCGGATTAATAGGCGGTCGTTTTTTAAGTAGGCGATTTACGGCATTCAATTGCTCCGGCTTTCTTAGCCCGGCAACGTTGTTGCGTGAATTGATCCTTAACTCGAATCTTGGGTGTATGTTATGGATTGTAGGTGTTCGGTGCTTGCCACTACGTGCCAATGTGGTTGACAGTTGGTGTCAAAGCCTGGCTATGCTCGCGCGAGCAATTCACTGGGGGATCAAAGTTTTCTTGAGCGTACTTGGAATGCAGGCAGGACTGGCCGAAAAATAACTGGTGAAGCGCGGGGAATGATGCTGAATAGCGATGTAAATTCGAGGTTTGGAGTATAGATAGAGTAAACGCCCTTTTTGTTTCTCGCAACCTATGCGCATGATAACCCCTTTGACGCAACCTTGGAGCATCCCGGTTGGCGTAAAAGCCATTAATGTCCGCAGTTAGGACACAACCGATCTTTCTTGAACTATTGAGATTGGAGTTAGCTAAGGATAGGGAAAGTCAGCAAGGGGTCGCCTAGAGCCGGTCACCCGGAGAGCCCGCGATCGTCAGCATACCATCGCATAGCGACCGAACAAATTAAATGATTCGTGAGTCGTATATCTAGCACAATAGGTCAAGCGCAGGCGTTCTATCTGCATATTACCCCAACGTGAGAGGGCTGGACGCCGCTAGATCAAGTTCGTCGATGAACGAAATTGATTCTGGCTCTGCTCTGGCGGCCTCAATCCATTGCTGCACCAATTCCGAACGTGTGACGGCATCAACAAATTCTTTCGCCTTGTCGCTAACTGGAATCGAATACGTCACAAATCGCAGCGCAACCGGCGTGAAAAAAATGTCGGCAATCGAGAATTCACCAAATAACCATTCCCCGGAATCACCATATTTTCTGCGGTAATCAGTCCATATCTCATCAATTCTGGCAATCTGCTGGCCACAAGATTCTGAGAGTTGACTTAATTCGAGCTTGTTTCGTGCGCGAATATTCTGAGGAAGCTGATCACGCACCGCGAGAAAACCGGAATGCATTTCCGCAGTGACGGACCGAGCATGGGCTCGCATCCGAGTCGAATCCGGCCATCCTACTGCGCGTGGATGTTTTTCCCTTATGCAATCGATGATTGCGGTTGTATCCCATACGGTGAGGTCATCATCCAGTAAAACAGGGACGCGCCCAGCAGGAGAGTATTTGACTATTTCCGAGCGCCACGTCTCTGTAAACATTGGAATCCGGATTTCCTCGAAAGGCACATTGCTCTTGGTCAGGAAAAGCCATGCCCGTAATGACCAGGACGAGTAATTTCGATTTGCAATAATAAGCTTGTACATTTATGCCTACTTCGATTCCGAAAGTTCAGCTAGACGCTTACGTAGACCGGTCTGTAACATCCTATTTTTAGTCGCTTCATGCCTGTCGAGATTCTATTACTCCCTGCAACAAGCTGAGATTGACTGGTTCAACGCCGATCAACTTGATACGAGTGTTCATGATATAAAGATAACCTAAAGCCGACGACATTCGTACGAGGGTTGTGCATTCCGAAGATATTGAGCCATGGGAACTCAACGATATTCCCTCGCTCTGTCATGCTCCCTTCTGAACAGTGGATCGTGGGCTATCGTACATCAATCTACTTGAGTAAAATTGTGCGCCGTGTCGCGATAATAAAGTCCGACGCGTTCGATAGCGCTTGCATCGAGGCTACCCCAGGGAGGCGATAATCTCCCGATAAGCCGACTCGGGAAACGCCTTCAGCGTTTGCGTTCGAAGACTCCCAAGCTGCGCAACTTGGAGCGTGAATCTCGCCGAAACGGCATCGTCAGGTGCTTCGTAGACCGCGATGATGTCAAAATTGCCCATGGTCAGATAAAAGGATTTGAATTCACCACCCATTTTTTGAAGTGCCTTCTTTGCCTCGTCAAGACGGCGGGGTGAATTCTTTACGCTCAGCGCGCCCTTATCGGTCCAGTTGCCCAGCATGATGTATGTTGTCATGGCACACCTCCGCACTTTATGGCGCTAAATGATAGCAGATTGTAGGGATACTGACCTCGGTTGGTGTGCGCCAACCGTTAAAACTTTGATCCCACATTGGATATCGCGACATATCGCGTTCAGCGGCACTTATCAGCTACCCAATGCCAGCAGATTGGCCTCACACATCCTCGGTCGCGATTTGCGTGTGAGATCCGACGCCCATTTTTCGTCGGCACCAATTCGCCAATCTGGTACAAATAGATCGCGCTAATTGATCTTTCTAACGGTGATTCCATATACAATGCGCCTGCATACGTCGGTGCCAAAGTAGTACGATATAGATAGCAGAATTTTACCAACAAGATAGCAGCGGAAAGGGGTGACTTACATATGAACCAAACTGAAAAAGCAAAGTACTTTGCACAACTTCATGAACGCGGTAACCCCTGCGTGCTTTACAACATTTGGGACGTGGCAGGCGCTCGGGCGGTAACAAAAGTCGGAGCCAAAGCCGTTGCATCGGGCAGCTGCTTACACAGATGCGGGTGCCAATGGCATTTTTGTTCCTGGTCTTGTTGACGAACCCCTCATTGAGGAGTTCTGCCGGAACACCGTGTTGCCGAATATCATGATGATGGACGGCGTACCAACTCTCCAGCGGTTAGCAGAACTCGGTGTATCACGCGTCAGTTACGGTCCGGCCCCGTTCTTTTCATTGATGACCCTCCTTGAAGAGCGAGCGAGCGCAATCTACGCGTCGTAAACAGCTGGCATTAACTGAAACACAGATCGTGAAGAACCCTGCCATTCAATCGACGGTAGGCCTGATCCTCCATAGCACCGTTGCAGTGATTACGATGCACCATAATCCGTCTACACAAGGGAGGGATTGGTGACCCCTCTATATGCGAAATTCACAGCTGACTAATTGAGAATTAGAAATGATGCCACCACCAGATATTGGTGGAATTGTCCCCCGAGTGTAGCATTCCACCTGTACACTCATTTGTGGGTTCTAGTATAAGCCGCCCAAACTTGCGATAAAAAAATTGTCGGGGCTTGGGAAAAAACCGACAAACTCCCTCTCTTTTAAATTGAGCTCCATGGCGCAGCGGCGTCGTGTGGGTGAGAAGCATTTCGCTTCGATCGCATTTATTACAAGGAGTGTAACGATGAAAAAACACCTAAGATTACTCTCAACTACCGCAGCGCTGGCCTCCATCTGTGTCGCAAACGGCGTTTTTGGACAGCTTGAAATTCCCGAGCCGGGTCCCACGGACACGCTGCAATACGACGCGAAGATGTACCCGGGGAGTGCTTGCCAGCCCTACCACGGTACACAAGCGCATCATTTTCTGTCCTTCCAAAATGGCATCGCCCCACGTTTGCTTAGGGATCCAAACGATGCGCACCCAGACGCCGCGTGGGTAACCTGCCCGATCGTCAGAGACAATATTCGTAACACGGATGGCACCTGGAGCTCATCGTCCGGTGAAACCTCTGGTAGCGGCGTTTATGTGTGGGTTGATGTTCCCGACGACTCGGACCCTGATCTGCTGTCGTGCCATCTGTTCAGCTACGATATGGTGAGTGGACACCTATTGGACTCGCACAACAACGTCAATCCAACGCAGCTAGCGCCGGGCCGGTTTCTCCTGACGCTCGACGTAAACCGCAGCAGCAATGCGGGCAACTACGTCATGCGCTGCTACCTCCCATGGAGATCCACGCTGCGCGCCTACGCGGTGACGGAATACCTGCCTACGGACGACAATAGCTAATGGCGCCGAGTAAGCCACGAAAAAGGAGTTTTTGTGATGTTTTCTCGAACAGTGTTCACGGTAGTTGGCGCGGCGACCCTATTGATGGGGCTTCACATGACGTTTCGAAACGGAGACTCCCGTGATGTTGAGTCACCAACCGTCGCCGAGGCACCAGGGTTTCGACAATCTGATGGCGACAGGGGCGAACACCACGAAGGCATCGCCGCTTTAAGGGAGGAGATTTCCTATCTTAGAGCGGAACTCAGCGCCTTGCGACAGCCTGCCGTGATTGAAGAGATCGACGCTCTGAAAGTGCAGGTCGCGGCATTGCAGCAGAGGGTAACAGGAGAATCTGTCGCCGAGCCGGTAACCGCTAGCGACAACGACACCGCTGAACGCGGGAACAATGAGTTAGATGCCGCAGAATGGATGAGTGCCGCACACGCGAAGCAGCATACAGTTGATCAAAAGTGGGTTCTGGACGCTGCCTTTGACGCGGAAACGACCGATGACGATTGGTCAACCGAGGTTAGGCAAGCGTTGCATCAGGCATTCGGCAGTCAGGAACTCAGCGACGCATCGATCCACTCCGCGGAGTGCCGGTCCACGCTTTGCAGGGTAG